>NZ_JBGLQX010000008.1:0-175079 GCF_041403065.1 Aeromonas sp. S16(2024)
GCGAGCCTCGATAGCGGTGTTATGGGAGGGCTGGTTTAGGTTAGAGACCCTCCTTGAAGGCTATGAACTGGCTCAGTCTCTTGCGCATCAACAGTTGTGATCAAGAGACAGCCCTGGGGTGCCCTTGTCGTTCTGCAGGATGACATTGCTATCAGCCATGTTTGCGGTCGATAAGCTGGCAGCCTGTTGCTATCAGCCGTGCTTGCGGCCTGAGAGGCGGCACCACTCTTCCTTCACCGCGGTCGGGTCCATGTCGAACCACTGACCGTAGATGGTCTCCAGCTCCGGGGCCTGGCTCTCCAGCACGCCAGAGAGGGCCATCAGGCTGCCGGGCTTGCCGTGGCCGGCGATAAGCGGCGCCAGCTCCCGCAGCGGGCCAGCCAGTATGTTGGCCACCACCACGTCCGCCTCGACGTCTTGCGGCTGGTCGGCCGGCAGGTAGAGCTCGATCTGGCCGGCGACGCCGTTACGTTCGGCGTTGTCATGGCTGGCCTGGATGGCCTGCGGGTCTATGTCGATGCCGATGACGCGGGCGGCACCGAGTTTGAGGGCGGCGATACCGAGGATGCCGGAGCCGCAACCGAAGTCGACCACCGTCTTGCCGGCCAGATCCAGCCCGTCCAGCCACTGCAGGCAGAGCGCCGTGGTGGGGTGGGTGCCGGTACCGAAGGCCAGGCCCGGATCCAGCATGACGTTGACCGCATCGGGGTTCGGCACGTCGCGCCAGCTCGGGCAGATCCAGAGGCGCTCGCCGAACTGCATGGGGTGGAAGTGATCCATCCACTCGCGCACCCAGTCCTTGTCTTCCAGCTGCTCGACCTTGTAGCCGACGTCTTCCCCGAAGATCTGCTGGAAGAAGGCGATGGTGGGAGCCGGGTCGGTTTCGGCATCGAACAGCCCCATCACCTCGGTCTCGCCCCAGAGCGGCGTTTCACCAGGCAGGGGCTCGTAGACGGGCACATCCTGGGCATCCATAAAGGTCACCGCCTGGGCTCCACGCCCCAGCAGCATGTTGCTCACCTTGTCCGCGGTCTTGGCGGTGGCGTTGATTCGAATTTGTATCCAGGGCATGGGGTCGACTCTTCATAAATGTGAAACCGCGGGATTCTATCATCATGGGTCTGTGCTGTCGTGGTTTGCCCATGATGGGATGGGGAAGGAAGGCAACTCTGCCAAGTTGGCACGGTTAATGTATTCCTTACTGGGTGACGGGAAGCAACTTGTTCCCGCTGAATGCTTTGCTCTATGAAGTTCCGTCATCTTTTTCAGCCACCTTAGGGTGGCTTTTTTTATGCCGGCGCGCTGAAAAGCGGTCATTTTGCGGGTAAAAGCAGAGATTGGCACGCAATCTGCAAAGTTCCACATGTCCTGCATAAGGATATGTGTGTGATTGTTACCCCAACGTTCAGGTTTTGAGGGCCATCCCGGCGGGATGGCCTCTTTTTTTATGGTTTTTTCGGGGGAAGGATCTGTCAGGGGCCCAGATAGGCTGCGGGGCTGTGCACTCTTGGGGCTTGTCACTGGTGATCTCACCCCATGATGGTGCATTTTTTACCTATAAGGGAATAGAGCGCATGGCTGCGCGGGCTCCCTGGCGGCAAGGGCCTCAGCTGGCGAAGCCGCTCATGTCGATCACCAGCTTGCCCACCATGCGGCCCGCCTCCAGCTCGCGATGGGCCTGTGCCAGGCTGGCCGGGGTCAGTTCGGGCAGGGTGCGAGTGAGCGTGCTCTTGAGCACCCCTTGGTCCAGCAGGGCGGCGACCCGGCCGAGCAGCTGGTGCTGCTCGATCATGTCCGGGGTTTGGAACAGGGAGCGGGTAAACATGAACTCCTGGCTGAAGGTGACGCTCTTGGCCTTGAGCAGGCCCAGATCCCAGGGCTCGCTGGATTCGGCGATGGTGCAGATGTGACCGAAGGGGCGAATGAGGCTCGCCATGGCGGCCCAGTGCTGCTCGGTGGCATTGGTGCAGAAGATGGCATCGAGCTGGCTGATGCCAAGGCCGGCCAGCTCTTCCTGCAGCTTGTGATGACTCACTACCTGGTGGGCGCCCATGGCCAGGCACCAGTCACGGGTTTCAGGCCGGGAGGCGGTGGCGATCACCTCCATCCTGGTGAGCTGGCGGGCCAGCTGGATGGCGATGGAACCGACGCCGCCGGCGCCACCTATGACAAGCAGTCGCCCGGTACTTTCGCTGGTGAGGCCGATGCGCTCGAACAGGGTTTCCCAGGCGGTGATGGCGGTCAGCGGCAGGGCGGCGGCTTCCAGATCGCTCAGGGTCTTGGGGGCGAGGGCGGCGATGCGCTCATCCACCAGTTGCAGGGCGCTGTTGCTGCCGGAGCGGCTGATGTCGCCGGCATACCAGACCCTGTCCCCCGCCTTGAACAGGGTCACCTCGCTGCCCACGGCTACGACCTCACCGACCGCATCCCAGCCCAGCACCCGCGGGTTGCTCTCTACCTTGGCCTTGGGGGCACGCACCTTGGTGTCCACCGGGTTGATGGAGGTGGCCTTGACCCGTACCAGCAGGTCTCGCGGGCCCGGGGTCGGATCCGGCAGCTCGGTCTCGATGAAGCAGTGGGGGTGATCGCTTGGCAGATAATGGGTGAGGGCGATGGCTTTCATGACAGTTCCTTTCAAATCGGTATGAGTGGGATTGCCAGCGAGTCTAGTCTGGTTGATTATTCCGATTAAGATGGGTAATTGGGACAGACTGTTTGTATATATGAACAATGTCGAACTGGAGTTGATGGGGCTGTTCGCTACCGTGGTGGAGCAGGGCAGTTTTACCGGGGCGGCCGAAGTGCTCGGCATGCCCAAGTCCTCGGTGAGCCAGAAGATCTCGCGCCTCGAAAGCCAGCTGGGGGTGCGGCTGTTGCAGCGCACCACCCGCAGGCTCAGCCTGACCCCGCAGGGGGAGGTCTATGTGGAACAGTGCCAGGCCCTGCTGGCCCTGGCGAGAAGCGCCAATCTGGCCATGGCCAGGCTACGCTCGGCCCCGGCGGGTCGGGTGCGGATCACCGCCCCCGAGGCGACCGGCACCCTGCTGCTTGGCCGGATCCTGGCAGAGTTTCGTGCCCTCTACCCAGAGGTGGTGCTGGAGCTGACCTTGAGTGACGAGCAGTTGGATCTAGTGGGGGAGGGTTACGATCTGGCGCTGCGGGCGGCGCCGCTCAAAGATTCCAGCCTCATCTGCCGGCGCATCGGCCAGGTGGCGCGCCATCTGGTGGCGGCCCCCGGTTATCTGGCGAGCCAGGGCACGCCGCAGCAACTGACTGAGCTGGGGGGCCATGCCTGCCTGGTGCACACGTCGCTGCCGGTGTGGCCACTGCTGGAAGGCGGCTGGCGGCCGCAGGGGGCCTGCCTCAGCAACAGCCTGCTGGCGCTGAGGGAGCTGGCACTGCACGAAGGGGGAATCGCCCTGTTGCCGGATCACGTCTGCCGGGGCGACCTGGCGGCGGGGCGCCTGCTGAAGGTGTTGCCGGATCACTCCATACCGCCCAACCCCTTCTATCTCATCTATCCGAGTCGCGAGCATCTGGCGCCCGCCCTGCGCAGCCTGATGGACTTTGTCGCCGAGCGGCTGCCGTTCCCCTGAGGCTACCAGTTGTTCTGGCTGGCGGACTCCTGGTTGGGCTTGAGGCCGAGTGGCACAGATTGGCGCTCCGCCAGCATGCGGATCTGCCCCTCGACCAGGCTGGCATTGGGGCCTAGCACCAGCACCAGCTGATGATCGTTGAGCTGGATCCAGGAGAGGCAACCCAGCGCCAGCAGACGGGACTGATCCACCTGGGCCATCTCCCGCACCCGCAGGCTGAGGCGGGTCAGGCAGACGCTCATGGCTTGCAGGTTGTCCATGCCCCCCAGCACCTTGAGGTACTGGATCGCCAGCATCTGGGGATCAGAGGGGGCGACGCTCGCCAGCCGTGGATGCTCTTTGGCGATGGGCTTGCTCGGCAGGCTGAGGGGGGCCCGCTCCAGCAGTTGATAGAACAGCAGGGTATAGGTGACGAAGAACAGTATGCCGACCGGAATGAGCCAGAAGCTGTGCTCGCCGGATTGATAGCTGAGCACCAGATCCAGCAGGCCGGCGGAGAAGTAACTGCCCACCTGGATGCCGAGGCCGCTGCAGATGGCGAGCGACAGCCCGGTCAGCAGGGCGTGGGCCAGGAACAGCCAGGGGGCGGTGAAGGCGAACAGGAATTCGATGGGTTCGGTGATCCCCACCAGCGCCGAGGTGAGCGCCAGGGTGAGCAACAGGCCCCCCTGTGGCAGACGCTGCATCCGCTGGCGATGGAGCCAGATGGCAAAACAGGCGCCGGGCAGGCCGAACATGATGATGGGGTAGAGGCCAGCCACATAGCCTTCATGCAGTGGCTGGGCGGTAGCGAGGGCTTGCAGGTTGCTCTCGCCAAGGCCGATGAGGCTGCCCAGCACCTGGTGCAGGCCGAGGGGGATCAGCAGCCGGTTCAGCACACCATAGCAGAAGGCCCCCAGCGGGGTGGTGAGCAGCTCTGAGGCCAGCAGCGTGATGCCCTGCTCCAGCAGGGGCCATAACAGGGAGAGGGGGAAGGCCAGCAACAGGCAACTGAGCGCCGAGGCGAACAGGCAGAGAAAGTCCCCATGCACTCTCTGCAACCAGCCCGACAGTGTGTGCCGCTTTACCCAGGGGTAGACGATGGCCGTGGTCATGCCCGCCAGCAGGCCGCAGATCATGTCCGCATGCAGGCCGGGGGCCAGGGTGCCCAGTGCCGAACTCAGCAGCAGGAAGTTGACCGCCCCGGCCAGCGCCTGGGAGCCCTCTCCCTGCCGGCTCAGGCCGAAGGCGATGGCCACCGCGTAGATGAGCGGCATCTGGCTGAACAGGGCGCGCCCCGTGAGGGAGAGCACCGCCAGATCCAGCACATCCGGCTGACCGAGCCGATAGAGCAGGGCCGCCAGTGGCAGTATGGAGACCGGCAACAACAGGGCATAACCGAGTCGCTGCAGGGCATGAGTCAGGATCTTTCTGGCGTTCTCTACTGGCATAAGGGGGCGGCGTTTTGTGACTTGGCGCACAGTTTACCCGCAAAACACCCATTTGGGGATAGTTTTGGAACCCTTTATTAATCTATTTGTTACTGCTGCTCAAACAATCGCCGCACGCTCTGGTCGGGTGGCGGTGTCAGCAGGCTGACCACCACGAAGGCAGCCAGTCCCAGCCCCAGGCTCGGCACTATGGCGTGCAGGCCGGCCAGCTTGATCCCCCACTGACTCAGCACGCCATAACAGACGATGCCGGACACCATGCTGGCCAGTGCCCCTGGGCCATTAGCCCGCGACCAGTAGAGGCCGAGCACCAGGGGCCAGAGGAAGACCGCCTGCAGGCCGCCGAAGGCGAGCAGGTTGAGCCAGATGATCATCTCGGGGGGCTGCAACGCCGCCAACAGCACCAGGGTGCCGAGGATCAGGGTGCAGAGCAGGGAGAGGCGGGGAATGCGTACCTCCAGCTTCTCTTGGCGAGGATTGAGGTAGTTGAGGTAGAGATCCTTCACCAGGGTCGCCGAGGCCTGGATCAGCTGGGAGTCGATGGTGGACATGATGGCCGCCATCGGCGCCGCCAGGAAGACCCCCGCCAGCCAGGGGGGCAGCACCTCCATCATCAGGGAGGGCATGATCTTGTCCGGGCTGTCCATGCCGGGCAGGATGGCGCGCCCCAGGGCACCGGCCAGATGCATGCCCAGCATCAGCAGGGCGCTGACCACGGTGCCGATGAGGATGCCTCTGTGCAGCGCCTTGCTGTCGCGATAGCCGAAGCAGCGCAGGGCGGAGTGGGGCAGCCCCACCACACCGACGCAGACCAGGATCCAGAAGCTCAACATGAAGGGCTGGGTCAGCATGTCGCCGGCGCCGGTCGGGCTCACCAGTTTGGGATCGATCTCCCTGAGCTGGTGGATAAGGTTCGGCAGGCCGTCACCGGCAATCAGGATCCCCGCCAGCAAGGCGCCGGTGCCGATCAGCATGATGATCCCCTGCAGGGCATCCGTCATCACCACGGCGCGAAAGCCGCCGATGATGGTGTAGAGCAGCACGCAGCTGGCAAACAGGAAGAGCCCCTGCTGGTAGCTGAGGCCGGTGGCCGTCTCCAGCAGGCGGGCGCCGCCGATAAACTGCACCACCATGGTGGCGATAAAGGCGAGGATGATGGTCACCGAGCCCAGCACCACCACCCACTTGCTACGGTAGCGGGCCCACAGCATGTCGTTGATGGTCACCGCATTGACCCGGCGGGCTATGATGGCGAACTTCTTGCCAAGCACCCCCAGGGTGAGCCAGACGGTGGGCAGTTGGATCATCGCCAGCAGCACCCAGCCCAGGCCTATCTTGTAGGCGGCGCCCGGCCCGCCGATGAAGGACGATGCCGAGGTGTAAGTGGCCACCAGGGTCATGGCCAGCACCAGGCCGCCCATGCTGCGGTTGCCGATGAAGTACTCCTGCACGAAGTCACCCCCGGCGCGGTGGCGACCGGCCCAGAAGCCGACCCCCAGCACCAGCACCAGATAAATGAAGAGCGGCAGCATCAGCTCAAGATTCATGGAGAGATTCCTCGGTGTCGAGAGGGGTGTCGATAGACAGGTTGATCCCGCTCAACCGGGGGGGTCATGGGGCCACAGCTCGGCTCAGGATTCATGGGGAGGCTCCTCGGTGTCCAGAGGAATGTCGACGAACAGGCGATCCACCATGAGCGCGCACAGACCGATGAACAGCAGTGGCATCAACATGCAGCTGAGCAGGAACCAGAGCGGCATATCCCAGAGTTCCAGCTCTTCCGGGATGAGATAAGCGGTGCCATACCAGGCAACGAAATAGAGCAGGGTCAGCAGCAGGCAGAGGGCTGCTTCCCGACGGGCGAGCGCGAAACGATTCACCTTGGCCTCCGACAATTTTGAGGGGCGCAAGGATAACAAAAAAGGGCCATGTCGCCATGGCCCTTTTTTCGTTGCCGATCCGGAGGGACCGGACAATCTCTGTTGAAGAGTCCTTACAGACCCAGCTTCTTGTGCAGGTAGTGGCTGTTTGTGCTGCCACCGTGCGGCAAGTTATCGGGTCCTGGCACCTCTTACAGACCCAACTTCTTGTGCAGATAGTGGATATTGGTACCACCGTGCTGGAAGTTCTCGTCCTTCATGATCTCTTTTTGCAGGGCGATGTTGGTCTTGATCCCTTCCACCACCAGCTCGTCGAGAGAGTGACGCATGCGGGCGATGGCGATGTCACGGTTCTCGCCGTAACAGATCAGCTTGCCGATCATGGAGTCGTAGTAGGGGGGCACCTTGTAACCCGCATAAATGTGGGATTCCCAGCGCACGCCCAGACCGCCCGGCGCGTGGAAGCGCTGGATGAGGCCAGGAGATGGCATGAAGGTGGCCGGATCCTCGGCATTGATCCGGCACTCGATGGCATGGCCACGAAGACGGATGTCCTGCTGGGTGATCGACAGGGGCTGGCCGGCGGCGATGCGCAGCTGCTCCTTGATGAGATCCACGCCGGTGACCATCTCGGTGACCGGGTGCTCGACCTGGATCCGGGTGTTCATCTCGATGAAGTAGAACTCGCCGTTCTCGTACAGGAACTCGAAGGTGCCCGCACCGCGGTAGCCGATCTCGAGACAGGCGCGCACGCAGCGCTCACCGATGAACTTGCGCATCTCTTCGGTGATGCCGGGTGCCGGCGCCTCTTCCACCACCTTCTGGTGACGGCGCTGCATGGAGCAGTCCCGCTCACCCAGGTAGAGGGCGGTGCCCTGGCCGTCTGCCAGCACCTGGATCTCGATGTGGCGCGGGTTCTCCAGGTATTTCTCCATGTAGACCATGTCGTTCTTGAAGAACTGGCCCGCTTCGGATTTGGTCAGGGCGATGGCGGCGGCCAGCTCCGACTCGTTGCGCACCACGCGCATGCCACGACCACCACCGCCACCGGCGGCCTTGATGATCACGGGGTAGCCGATCCGCTTGGCGATGGTGGCGTTGCGCTTGGCATCGTTGTCCACCGGGCCGTCGGAGCCGGGTACGCAGGGTACGCCCGCCTTCTTCATCGCCTCGATGGCGGAAACCTTGTCACCCATCAGGCGAATGGTCTCGGCGCGCGGGCCTATGAAGATGAAGCCGGATTTCTCGACCACTTCGGCAAAGTCGGCGTTCTCGGAGAGGAAGCCGTAGCCCGGGTGGATGGCGACGGCCCCGGTCACCTCGGCGGCGGCGATGATGGCCGGCACGTTGAGGTAGGACTCACCGCTGGCGGGTTTGCCGATACAGATGGTTTCGTCGGCCAGGAGCACATGCTTGAGCTCCCGATCGGCAGTGGAGTGAACGGCCACTGTCTTGATCCCGAGCTCTTTGCAGGCGCGCAGGATCCGCAGGGCAATTTCACCGCGGTTGGCGATGACTACTTTGTCCAACATGGGTGGCGTCTTCCCTTATTCGATGATGAACAGCGGCTCGTCAAATTCGACGGCCTGACCATTTTCAACCAGGATCGCTTTGATCACACCGGCCTTGTCAGACTCGATTTGGTTCATCATTTTCATGGCTTCGACGATGCACAGGGTGTCGCCGACATTGACGTGCTGACCGACTTCCACGAACGGCTTGGCTTCCGGGCTGGAGGAGCGGTAGAAGGAGCCCACCATGGGGGAGCGCATCAGATGGCCACTCGGGGCGGCATCGGCAGCAGGGGCGGCGGCCTGGGCGGCAGCGGCGACCGGAGCGGCGGCTTGTTGAACCTGTGCCGGCTGCATCATCATCTGCGGGGCAACGCTAACCTGGCCGGAGAAATTACGGCTGATGCGAACGGACTCTTCCCCTTCGGAGATTTCCAGCTCGGCGATGCCGGACTCTTCAACCAGTTCAATCAGCTTCTTGATTTTGCGGATATCCATTAGCATTCTCTTTCTTCTTTATCTGATCAGTGATTATCAAGCCGCGCGCAACTGATGCACGGCCGCGGTTAAAGCGAATTGGTAGCCATCGGCACCCAGCCCACAAATGACCCCCTTGGCGACATCAGACAGATAGGAGTGATGGCGGAAGGGTTCCCTGGCATGAACGTTTGACAGGTGAACCTCGATAAAGGGGATGGCCACGCCCAGCAGGGCATCGCGCAGGGCGACGCTGGTGTGGGTGAAGGCGGCCGGGTTGATGATGATAAAATCCACCTGGCCCATGGCCTGATGGATGCGGCCGACCAACTCATGTTCGGCATTGGATTGCAGGTGTTCCAGGGTGACACCGAGTTCGTTGGCGTACTGGCTCAGATCGGCGACGATCTCATCGAGCGTCTTGCTGCCGTAGATTCCCGGCTCCCGCTTGCCCAGCAGATTCAGGTTGGGGCCGTTGAGCAGGAGGATTCGGTGATGTTGCGACATATTGAGTACATCCTCGATGATTATGCTGCTATCTATCAGCTATCTGTGGACCACCAAAAATCTAGCCACTTTCTGCACAATTCGGTGTGCCCTGGCACACAGATTTCGCAATTATATTGATTTCGTGAAAATTAGCAGCATTTTACTGGTCTAATCTCTACATCTGCCCATTTATTGAGCACCTTTGCGCTTGGAGCCGCTCTGCCGCAGCATCCGCCTCTTTGGGCTTTCCAGACACGACAAAGCCGGCACAAGGCCGGCTTTGTCGTGAGAGGGGGGAAGGACTCAGGCCGCTTCCGACTTCTCGCGGATAAGCTTGTCCACGACACCCGGATCCGCCAGGGTGGAGATATCCCCCAGGCTGTCGGTCTCGCCGGTGGCGATCTTGCGCTGCATGATGGAACGCATGATCATGCCGCTTCCGACTTCTCGCGGATAAGTTTGTCCACGACGCCCGGATCCGCCAGGGTGGAGATATCCCCCAGGCTGTCGGTCTCGCCGGTGGCGATCTTGCGCAATATCCGGCGCATGATCTTGCCGGAGCGGGTCTTCGGCAGCCCCTCGGCCCAGTGGATCACATCCGGGGTGGCGATGGCGCCTATCTCCTTGCGCACCCACTCCTTCACCTCCTTGTGCAGCTCCCGGCTCGGCTCCTCCCCGGCGATCAGGGTGACATAGGCGTAGATGCCCTGACCCTTGATCTCGTGGGGCACCCCCACCACGGCCGCCTCGGCGATCTTCGGATGGGCCACCAGGGCCGACTCGATTTCGGCGGTGCCCATGCGGTGGCCGGAGACGTTGAGTACATCATCCACCCGACCTGTGATCCAGTAGTAGCCATCCTCGTCGCGACGGGCACCGTCGCCGGTGAAGTAGCGGCCCGGGAAGGTGGAGAAGTAGGTCTGCTCGAAGCGCTCGTGATCGCCAAACACGGTGCGCATCTGGCCAGGCCAGGAGTCGGTGATCACCAGGTTGCCCTCGGTGGCGCCCTCCAGCGGCTCGCCCAGGTTGTCCACCAGGGCTGGCTGCACTCCGAAGAAGGGACGGGTGGCGGAGCCGGGCTTGAGGGCGGTGACGCCGGGCAGCGGGCTTATCAGGATGCCGCCGGTCTCGGTCTGCCACCAGGTGTCGACTATGGGGCAGCGCTCGTCCCCTATGGTGCGGTAGTACCACTCCCAGGCTTCCGGGTTGATGGGTTCCCCCACAGATCCCATGATGCGCAGGCTCTGGCGGGAGGTGCCTTCGATGGCCTCCTTGCCCTTGGCCATCAGGGCGCGGATGGCGGTGGGTGCGGTATAGAGGATGCTGACCTGGTGCTTGTCCACCACCTGGCTCATGCGGTTGG
This sequence comes from Aeromonas sp. S16(2024), assembly GCF_041403065.1. Taxonomy (NCBI): domain Bacteria; kingdom Pseudomonadati; phylum Pseudomonadota; class Gammaproteobacteria; order Aeromonadales; family Aeromonadaceae; genus Aeromonas; species Aeromonas sp. S16(2024). The sequence continues at coordinate 10,747 of NZ_JBGLQX010000008.1, forward strand.
TGGCCGGGTAGTTTGGCACCCCTTCGAACATCAGGGTGGTGGCGCCGTTGGCGAGCGGCCCGTAGACCAGATAGGAGTGGCCCGTGACCCAGCCCACGTCGGCGGTACACCAGTAGATGTCCTCCTCGTGATAGTCGAACACGTACTTGAAGGTGAGGGCGGCATAGACCAGGTAGCCGCCCGTGGTGTGCAGCACCCCCTTGGGCTTGCCGGTGGAGCCCGAGGTGTAGAGCACGAACAGGGGATCCTCGGCGCCCATGGCTTCGGGCGGGCAATCCGGACTGGCAGCGGCGACGGCGTCGTGCCACCAGATGTCCCTGTGGTCATGCCAGGCGACCTTGCCGCCGGTGCGCTTGAGGACGATCACCTTGCTGACCTTGGTATCCGGGTGGGTGAGCGCCTCGTCCACGTTCTTCTTGAGGGGGATGGGGCGGCCACCGCGCAGGCCCTCGTCGGCTGTGATGACGATGGAGGAACCCGAGTCTATGATGCGACCCGAGAGCGCCTCCGGCGAGAAGCCGCCGAAGACGATGCTGTGCACCGCGCCGATGCGGGTACAGGCCAGCATGGCGATGGCCGCCTCAGGCACCATGGGCATGTAGAGGCAGACCATGTCACCGCGCTTGACCCCCTGGGCTTTGAGCACGTTGGCAAACTTGCACACCTCGGTGTGGAGCTCGCGATAGGTGAGCTTGCGATCCTCGGCCGGGTTGTCCCCTTCCCAGATGATAGCGACCTTGTCACCGCGTTGGGCCAAGTGGCGATCCAGGCAGTTGGCCGACACGTTGAGCAGGCCATCCTCGTACCACTTGATGGAGACGTGGCCCGGATCGTAGGAGGTGTTCTTGACACGGGTGTAGGGGGTCATCCAGTCGAGGATCTTGCCCTGCTCCCCCCAGAAGGCGTCCGGGTTCTGCACCGACGCCAAGTACATGGCTTCATAACCTTCCTTGTCCAGCAGGGCGTCGCTACCTATGTGGGCCTTGACCGGATAGACCTTGCTCTCGCTCATCTCTCACTCCTGTGAATACATTTTTGTAATGATTGAGTAACAACTTATACCTTTGGCACGGGAGGGCAATTAGACTTTTGGATAGCGACGAGAGGAGGAGGGGAGCCTGTGAGCAGGCCCTGACGGGATCAAGCTGAAGGGAATAAAAAGAAGGGAGCCTGGTGCTCCCTTCTTCACTGGATCCCTTGAGGCGGCCGTCGTCAGCGCTGGGGGGCGAGCATGGAGGTCATGTGGGGTTCTGACAGTGGGTGGCTGAACAGGTAGCCCTGGCCCTCCTCGCAGCGCAGAGACTGCAGGAACTGGCGCTGGGGCTGGGTCTCTATGCCTTCCGCCGTGACCGCCATGCCGAGGCTGTCGGCCAGGCTGACTATGGTGCGGCACAGCTCCCGGCTGTGCTTGTCGTCGGGCAGCGCCTGTACGAAGGCCCTGTCTATCTTGATGCGGTCTATGGGCAGGCTCTTGAGCAGGCTCAGGGAGGAGAAGCCGGTGCCAAAGTCGTCGATGGCGATCTGCACTCCCAGCGCCTTGAGGCGGGTAAAGAGGCGCAGGCTCTGATCCACGCTCTGGATGATGCTCTCGGTGACCTCTATCTCCAGCCGCTCTGCCGGGAAACCGGTCTGCGCCAGGATGGCGGTGACTCTGTCCACGTAGTCGGGGGAGCGCATCTCCCTGACCGACACATTGACGGACAATCTGGGCACGGCGAACCCTTCCGCCAGCCACCGCTGTCCCTGTTGGCAGGCGGTGCGCATCACCCATTCCCCCAACTGCTCTATCAGGCCGCACTCCTCGGCCACCGGAATGAAGCGGGCGGGGGAGATCATGCCCTCTCTGGGGTGCTGCCAGCGCACCAGGGCCTCGAGGCCGCTGAGGCTGTCATTGGCCAGATCCGTCATGGGTTGGTACAGCAGGCGGAACTGCTGTTGCTCCATGGCCTTGATCAGCCCCTGCTCCAGGGCCATCCGCTCCCTCATCTGCGTCATCATCTCGGGGGAGTAGAACAGATGGCCGTTGCGGCCCCGGCGCTTGGCCTCATGCATGGCATTGTCCGCCGCACTGATGAGGCTGTCCGGGGTCAGGCCATGATCCGGGTAGAGGGCGACGCCTATGCTGGCGGAGAGCCTCACCCGCTCCTGTCCTATGTCGGCCGGATCGTGGAGCCTGTGTTGCAGCCGCTCGATCAGCCCCACCAGATCCTGGGTCTGCCCGATGTCGGGCAGCAGCACCAGAAACTCGTCTGCGCCGAGCCGGGTGGCGAGATCCCCCGAGCGCAGGCTGTGGCGGATGCGCTGTGCCAGCAGCTTGAGCAGCTGATCCCCGGCGCTGTGCCCCAGGTTGTCGTTGATCAGCTTGAAGCCGTCGAGATCGATGAACAGCAGGGCGAGGGGTTGTCGGTTGAGCCGGGCCGTCTCTATCTCCAGTGCGAGCCGCTCCTGCAGCAGGTTGCGATTGCCAAGATCGGTGAGGGGGTCGTGATAGGAGAGGTGGTGGAGCCTGGCCTCCGCCTGGTAGAGCCGCTGTGCGTGCTGGCTGCTTGCCTCCTGGATCTCCCCGGTGAAGCGGGTCACGCCCAGGTAGGCGCGGGGATCCTGGGTGAGATCGCGGGCGATGAGGAAGATGCCATTGAAGATCCCTGCGGCGTCCATCAGGGGGCTGCAGCTCATCTGCCAGCGCCTCGGCCCGCCGGGGCGGGAGACATGGATACAGCCGAGATCCAGCTCGGCCCGGGGGGCGCCATGGAGCAATTGCTTGAGCCGGGGGAGCAACATGGGGGCCTGGGCCGGGGTGATGTCGAACAGCGTCTTGCCGAGGTGATCCCCCTGCGCAAGACCGCTCAGCTCGGTGAAGATACCGTTGACGCCACGGCACCTGAAGTCACGATCGAAGACCCCTATCCCGAAGGGTGCCAGCTCGAACAGTTGTTGCCATTCATGAAGGGATAACGGGTCTGACAAATGCAGTGTCTGAACCGATTCGGGTAGCACTTTTTCCATGGAGGCTCCTGAATTGATTTCTTTGTCATTTAGACGACTGTGTCAGTATGGCAGGAAGTTTCAAGAGGGAGAGAAAGTCTGGGAATGATGGTAAATCAACGGGATGTCAGCCTTTCTGGCGGCCGAATGCCTGAATGCCGCGCACCAGCACCAGCCAGCCGAGCAGGTGGAACGGCAGGGCCAGCAGGTAGAGCAGCAGGAAGTGTGACTCGCAGCCGCTGCTGTTGATGAAGTCCACCCAGGCCACCAGCAGGGTCAGCATGCCCGCTATCTGGAAGCGGCGGCGCAGCACCACCTCGACACCGAGATTGGCAAGGTAGAGGGTGAGCAGTATGCCGCCAAAGCCGGTCAGCTGGGCGGCGCCGTACAGTTCCCTGTCCGGGTGAAACAGCAGGACGGCGAGGGGGGTCAGGCCCTGATCCAGCGGGATCAGGGCCAGCAGCCAGCATGCAATCAGAAGCAGGGCTGTTTTCATCGCGGGCTTAGTCGGCGGACTGCGCCGGTTTGACCAGAGAGAGGTAGTTGGCATCCATGGTGAGGAAGACCCCCAGCAGACGGGCGCAGGCGCCATAGAAACCGAAGGTGTCGGCGGCGTGGCAGGCGGCCTCGAAGCGCGGGAACCAGGCGAGCAGATGCTCGTGCAGCAGCGCTTCCTGCTCCCCGAGCCAGCTCTCCCGCTGGGCGGCAGTGGTCGCCTCGGCGGCGCGAATGATGAGGTTGCCCATCAGATCCAGCTCGATGGCCAGGTGATCGGCTGGCTCCTTGTACTTGTCGCTGACATTGATGCCGAGGCGATCGAGGCGAGCATGCATCTCGGCCATGGGGGCCTGCATCAGCAATTTGGCATCGCCCCGGTAGAGCGATTCGTAGGGCAGGGCCCCCTGCTTGGGATCCACCAGAAACAGGCCGGCAAAATCGGCGGCGAGCTCCAGCTGGCGATCGGTGCGCACCAGCAGGCGGGCGATGGCCTCGTTGAGCTCCGCCACCGCCTCGCGCATGGGATCCAGGGTGGAGAGGCTTTTCAGGAAGCTTCGCACGTCATAGGTGTCATATTCGGCGATCTGCTCATCACTGAGTTCGGCAGCAAACAGGGTGGAGAACCACCAGTAGAGTTGGGCCCGGCGTTCGCTGGTAGCCATGAATTCCTGCATTTTTCCTCCGTGGATGGCAATCGGGAGCCTTGATGGCTCCCGATTCTAACGACTTTAAAAATAAAGGAAACTCAAGGGGGCGCTTTGACCGGATAGCACCAGGAGAGCGCATCGTGGGCGGCGACGAGGCCAACCTACTCCTCGACGCGATAGAGCGCCTGTTTGCAGCGAGGGCAGATGTGCTGGCGCCGGTAGTCGGCCTGATGCACCACCCCCACCTCGAGCTGCTGATGGTGGCCGCAATGGATGCAGAAGATGAGATCCCCATCGACGGCCTCGGGGTGGGCCGCCAGGTACTGCTCCCGGGTGGGCAGCGCCTCCCAGTTGGTGGTGCAGGCACCCTTGCGACTGCCGGTGTAATAGACCCAATAGAAGATGGCAAAGACAGAGACAATCACGAACAGCATCAGATGATCCATGGTGGAGTTCCCCCTTGTGGTGAGAGAGGCAAACGCAGGGCTCTGGTGCGACCCTGTGCGCCAAAGGGCCCTGCCGTTGCCAACCAATGGCCGCTTGCCAGGCTTCGCAACCGCGGTGCTGTCTAAAGATGTTATCTGTTAGTAAATGCTATATCCATGATCTGGCTCTGGTTTTTGCCCTCCATCGGGGCGGGATCTGAGGGTGGGCCAGACAGGATCGCCGGGCGCCTCAGGAGGAGCCGAGTCGGCGGGAGGGGCACAGACCTGGCGAGGGGAAAGAGGAAAGAGGGGCGCCCGGCTTCAAAAACTGCGAGGTATTTTACATTTTATAAACAAGTTTTTGGGTGGTTGGACTGTCTCTTTGATCCAGCTCACGTTACAATGCGCGGGCCCATTTCACCTATCGCGCAAACGATTTTCAGGAGATAAACGGATGTTGAAACGTGACATGACCATCGCCGGCTATGATCCAGAGCTGTGGCAGGCCATCACAGACGAAACCCGTCGTCAGGAAGAACATATCGAGCTGATCGCGTCTGAGAACTACACCAGCCCCCGCGTCATGGAAGCTCAGGGCTCCCAGTTGACCAACAAGTACGCCGAAGGCTATCCGGCCAAGCGTTACTACGGTGGTTGCGAGTACGTCGACGTGGTCGAAACCCTGGCCATCGAGCGCGCCAAGGAACTGTTTGGTGCCACCTATGCCAACGTGCAGCCGCACTCCGGCTCCCAGGCCAACAGCGCCGTCTACATGGCCCTGCTGCAGCCGGGCGACACCGTGCTGGGCATGAACCTGGCCCACGGCGGTCACCTGACCCACGGCTCCCCCGTCAACTTCTCCGGCAAGCTGTACAACATCATCCCCTACGGCATCGATGAGTCCGGCAAGATCGACTATGACGAGATGGAGCGCCTGGCCGTTGAGCACAAGCCGAAGATGATGATAGGTGGCTTCTCCGCCTACTCCGGCATCGTCGACTGGGCCCGCATGCGCGAAATCGCCGACAAGATCGGTGCCTACCTGTTCGTCGACATGGCTCACGTGGCCGGTCTGATTGCCGCAGGCGTCTACCCGAACCCGGTGCCCCACGCCCACGTGGTCACCTCCACCACCCACAAGACCCTGGCCGGTCCCCGTGGTGGTCTGATCCTCTCCGCCGCCGACGACGAAGATCTGTACAAGAAGCTGAACTCCGCCGTCTTCCCGGGCGGTCAGGGCGGCCCGCTGATGCACGTCATCGCTGGCAAGGCCGTGGCCTTCAAGGAAGCACTGGAGCCCGAGTTCAAGACTTATCAGGCCCAGGTCGTCAAGAACGCCAAGGCCATGGCCGCCACCTTCATGGAGCGCGGTTACAAGATCGTCTCCGGCGGTACCGACAACCACCTGATGCTGGTTGATTTGATCGGCCGCGAGCTGACCGGTAAGGACGCCGACGCTGCCCTCGGCAAGGCCAACATCACGGTCAACAAGAACTCGGTGCCGAACGACCCGCGCTCCCCCTTCGTCACCTCAGGTGTGCGGATTGGTACCCCGGCCATCACCCGCCGCGGTTTCAAGGAAGCCGAGTCCATCGAGCTGACCAACTGGATCTGCGACGTGCTGGACAACCACGACAACGATGCCGTGCTGGCCACCGTTCGCGAGAAGGTGCTGGACATCTGCCGCCGTTTCCCTGTCTATGCCTGATTGGCCAGACAGCCTGGTTTGAGACCAATGCCACCTTCGGGTGGCATTGTTTTTTCTAGCGTGGCCCATGGGCCTTGCTCTTATGTAACAGTCCGTGTTTAACAACAGTAAAGAGGAGGCATGATGACCAGTCAGATCCGGACCGCCGACGAGGAGGCGATCTCGTCCATCCGAGCCCAGTATCACTTTCGCCCGGCGCCCGAGGGCCTGCAGGCGTGGGACGTGCGCCGGTTGGTGCGACTGAGTCGCGACCTGCCGGTGCAGGCGGTGGCACTCGGCCGGATTGCCGAACTCGACAAGGTGCACTGGTACGGCCATGACGCCGCCAGCCCCACGGTGCGCAGTGTGGTCGAGCATTGCCAGCTCATCATGGCGGCGGATCTCGCTTATCCAGTTATTCTGGACAGCGCCGGTCGGGTGATGGATGGCATGCACCGGATCGGCAAGGCATTGATGCTGGGTCATGACTATATCGATGCGGTGCAGTTTACGGTCGATCCCGCCCCCGATTTTCTGGATTGCGATCCCGATACCCTGCCTTACGACGACTGAGCTGCCCCTTGGTGATAACGGGCAGAAAAATCACGCTTTTCCGCTTTTTACCGCCCTTGTATGGCCGTGCTACACTGGCCGGCCAAGATCCTGACCCCGTGGGGCAGGTGCCTTTTCCGTTAACGCCGGAGGTCAGATGCATTGCCCTTTCTGTAGTGCCGTTGATACCAAGGTGATCGACTCCCGTCTGGTGGCAGAAGGCCATCAGGTGCGCCGCCGTCGTGAATGCCTGCTCTGCCACGAGCGCTTCACCACCTTCGAGATGGCCGAGCTGGTGATGCCCCGTGTCATCAAGTCCAACGGCTCCCGCGAGCCCTTCAATGAAGACAAGCTGCGTGCCGGCATACTGCGGGCCCTGGAGAAGCGGCCGGTGAGCATGGAGGCCATCGAAAAGGGGGTCAATCACATCAAATCCCGGCTGCGTGCCACCGGCGAGCGCGAAGTCGCCTCCCAGTTGGTGGGCAACCTGGTGATGGATGAGCTCAAGAGCCTGGACAAGGTGGCCTATATCCGCTTCGCCTCCGTCTATCGCAGCTTCGAAGACATCCGCGAGTTTGGCGAAGAGATCGCCAAGCTGGAGAAATAAGCTTCCCAATGTCCGATTACGCTGCGCTAATCGAACCTACAACGCCCATTTTCTCGCTTTGAACGGGAGCCCTGATGTTTAGTCAAGATGATTACCAATGGATGAGTCGGGCCCTCGAACTGGCCCGCCGAGGTCGTTACACCACGGCCCCCAATCCCTGTGTGGGCGCCGTGCTGGTGAAGGCCGGCGTTGTGGTGGGGGAGGGCTGGCACCAGCGTGCCGGTGAACCCCATGCCGAGGTCTATGCCCTGCATGCCGCCGGCGAAGAGGCCCGTGGCGCCACCGCCTATGTGACCCTGGAGCCCTGCTCCCATCACGGTCGCACCCCTCCCTGCGCCGAGGCGCTGATCAAGGCCGGCGTGACCCGGGTGGTCGCCGCCATGGTGGATCCCAATCCCCAGGTGGGGGGGCGTGGCCTGCGTATGCTCTCCGAGGCGGGCATCAAGACCGACTTCGGCCTGCTCAGCGCCGAGGCCGAGGCCCTCAACCCCGGCTTCTTCAAGCGGATGCGCACCGCCTTCCCGCAGGTGACGGTCAAGCTCGGTGCCAGCCTGGACGGTCGCACCGCCATGGCGAGCGGCGAGAGCCAGTGGATCACCTCCCCGGAGGCGCGCCGGGACGTGCAGCGGCTGCGTGCCCGCCACGATGCCGTGCTCTCCAGCGCCGAGACGGTGCTGGCCGACGGCGCCTCCCTGACCGTGCGCTGGGACGAGCTGCCGGCCTCGGTCAAGGCCGTTTATCCCAAAGAGACCCTGCGCCAGCCGCTGCGGGTCATCGTCGATTCCCAGAACCGGCTCACCCCGGACCTGCCCCTGTTCCAGAGCGAGAGCCCCGTGCTGCTGGCCCGTCACAAGGTCGACGGGGACTGGCCTGCCTGGGTGCAGCAGCTGACCCTGCCGCTGCTGGATGGCAAGCTGGATCTGGTGAGCCTCTTCATGCTGCTGGCCAAGCAGAACATCAACTCTGTGCTGGTGGAGGCGGGCCCCAGGCTGTGCGGCGCCCTGCTGGCCAAGGGGCTGGTGGATGAGCTGGTGCTCTATCAGGCACCCAAGCTCTTGGGGGATGAGGGGCGTGGCCTGTTCCACCTGCCGGAGTTGACCAAGCTGTTCCAGGCTCCCAAGCTCCAGCTCAAGGATGTGCGTATGGTGGGGCAGGACATTCGCATCACAGCGAAAATTGCCTGATTTTTCACTGTCTATCGGGGCCGATTCGGCCCCGTCATCATCAAGGTGATCTGCATGTTTACCGGAATTATCGAAGCCATGGGGACCCTGGCGGCCCTGCGCCGCCAGGGGGATGACATGGCCCTCACCGTCCACGCCCCGACCCTGGACTTTGGCGACGTCAAACTGGGCGACTCCATCGCCACCAACGGCGTCTGCCTGACCGTGGTGGCCCTGGGGGACAAGAGCTACACCGCCGACGTCTCCCTTGAGACGCTCTCTCGCACCGGCTTTGCCGAGGCCAAGGTAGGGGATCCGGTGAACCTCGAGAAGGCGCTGATGCCGACTTCCCGCCTCGGTGGCCACCTGGTCTCGGGCCACGTGGATGGCATCGGCGAGGTGAAGAGCAAGTCCAGCAGCGGCCGCGCCATCGAGTACTGGATCAAGGCGCCAAAGGAACTTTCTCGCTATATCGCCGAGAAGGGCTCGATTGCGGTGGATGGCATCAGCCTGACGGTCAACGCCGTGCAGGGGGATCTCTTTCGCCTCACCATAGTGCCCCACACCGCCCAGGAGACCACCATAGCCCGCTGGAAACCGGGCCACAGGGTGAACCTGGAGGTGGATCAAATCGCCCGCTATCTGGAGCGGCTGATGCAAGGCAAGGCCCATGACGGCTCGTCATCGACCCTGACGCTGGAAAAGCTGGCCCAGTCCGGCTTCCTGTAACGGCCGATGTCGCGGGAAAAACGCTTTTCTGTGATCCCGCTCCGATTGAAATGGGGCCTCGCGCCCCCATCTAGCACACAATGACGCAGTATCAAGCCGAGCCGGCAGGCTCAATTCCCCAAGCATGTTGATGGAGTAGCCCATGGCGCTGAGCACAACCCAGGAAATCATTGCCGATATCAAGGCAGGCAAGATGGTGATCCTGATGGATGACGAAGACAGGGAGAACGAAGGGGACCTCATCATGGCCGCCTCCTGTGTCCGTCCTGAGGATATCAACTTCATGGCGCGCTACGGTCGTGGCCTCATCTGCCTGACCCTGACCCGGGATCGCTGCAAGCAGCTGGCGCTGCCGTTGATGGTGGACAGGAACAACGCCCAGTTCTCCACCGCCTTCACCGTGACCATAGAAGCGGCCGAGGGGGTGACCACGGGCATCTCCGCCGCCGATCGCGCCGTCACCGTACAGGCCGCCGTCGCACCTAATGCCAAGGCCGCCGATCTGGTGCAGCCTGGCCACATCTTCCCGCTGATGGCGCAGGATGGTGGCGTGCTGACCCGTGCCGGTCACACCGAAGCCGGTTGCGATCTGGCGCGTCTCGCCGGTTACGAGGCGGCCTCCGTCATCGTCGAGATCCTCAACGAGGATGGCACCATGGCGCGCCGTCCGGATCTGGAAGTCTTCGCGGAGCAGCACGGCATCAAGCTGGGCACCATTGCGGATCTCATCGAGTACCGCAACCAGCACGAGACTACGGTGGAGAAGGTGGCCGAGTGCAAGCTGCCCACCGAGTTCGGGGAATTTGATCTGGTCACCTTCCGCGACACCATAGACAACCAGGTGCACTTCGCCCTCAAGAAAGGCGAGGTGAAGGCCGACCAGCCGACCCTGGTGCGGGTCCATCTGCACGACGTGCTGAGCGATCTGCTGCTGACGGATCGCCACAGCGCCCGCAGCTGGCCGCTGCCCAAATCCATGGCCCGCATCGCCGACGAGGGCGGTGTGCTGGTGATCCTGGGGGCGGAAGCCCAGGGCGCCGAGCTGCTGGCCCGGGTCAAGGGCTTTGAAGCTGCCGACAAGGGGCTGGCGCCGGAAGGGGCCAAGTGGCAGGGCACCTCGCGCCGGGTCGGCGTGGGCTCCCAGATCCTCAAGGCGCTCGGGGTCGGCAAGATGCGCCTCTTGAGCTCGCCGAAGAAATACCATGCCCTCGGCGGTTTCGGCCTGGAAGTGGTGGAGTACGTCGGCGAGTAAGCGCCTTGGTACTCGCTTGACGAAATACCATCCTCGTCAGCGGCTTCGGCCTTGAGGTGGTGGAGTACGTCGGCGAACAAGTCCCTGATGGCTTGAATGACTATCATGGCCGCTCGTTGCGGCCATGGTTTTTTGTCGCGGCTCTGTTGTGCTAGAATGCGTGCACTTTTGGCCCCGGCCCCTATTGATTGCACAGAGACAGGATTTCCAATGAAGATTATCGAAGGGAATATCGCCGCTCCCGAGGCGCGTGTTGCTATTGTCGTTGCCCGTTTCAACAGCTTCATCAATGACAGCCTGGTGAACGGCGCGCTGGACGTGCTCAAGCGTCAAGGCCAGGTCCAGGACAGCAATCTCACCCTGGTGCGTGTGCCGGGTGCCGTCGAAATCCCCCTGGCAGCCAAGAAGCTGGCCAAGAGCGGTCAATACGACGCCATAGTCGCGCTCGGCACCGTCATCCGTGGCGGCACCTATCACTTCGAACTGGTGGCGAGCGAGAACGGCAAGGGGCTGGCCCAGGTGATGATGGAGTATGAAATTCCCGTCGCCTTCGGCGTATTGACCACTGAAAACATTGAACAAGCCATCGAGCGCGCCGGTACCAAGGCGGGTAACAAGGGTGCAGAGGCTGCACTGAGCGCGCTCGAAATGATCAACGTCCTGAAACAGCTGGACGTGTAACGAGGAGAAGTACATTGAAACCGTCCGAGCGCCGTAAGGCCCGCCATTGCGCCACCCAAGCCATCTACCAGTGGCAGATGACCCAGGCCAACGTGGGCGACATCGAAGAGCAGTTCAAGATCGATCAGGACACCAAGGGTGTGGACCTGAGCTATTTCCGCGATCTGCTGTTCGGGGTAGCGGTCCACTGCAACGAGCTGGACAAGGTGTTCTCACCTTTCCTCTCCCGTCCGCTGGAAGAAGTGGACATGGTGGACAAGGCGATCCTGCGTCTGGCGACCTACGAGCTGACTCGTCGTGATGATGTGCCGCCGCGCGTGGTGATCAACGAAGCGATCGAGCTGGCCAAAGCCTTCGCCGCCGATGACAGCCACAAGTTTGTCAACGGTGTACTGGACAAGGTGATCAAGACGCTGCCCAAGCGTTGATCCCGCCGTCCATCAGCATTCAGTGCTGATAGATGCGCTGTCGCGAGAAGTCGTCAGCAAGGTGAAGAGCAGCGCAGGGGCCTGAGTGTATAGAGATACATGCGGAGCCCGAGCAGCAGATGAGCCTTGATCACGATGCCGCAGCAAGCGCATCTACAGCATCTAAGAGAGGAGCCAGCTTAACCGCTGGCTTTTTACTGTATGGGTGAATTTGAGCTGATTGAGAAGTACTTCAAGGTCCCCCACGCCCGCAAGGACGTGGTGATGGGCCCAGGGGATGACTGCGCCCTGCTGACCCTGCCCGCCGATACCCAACTGGCGGTGAGCACCGATACCCTGGTGAGCGGTGTGCACTTCTTCCCGGACATGGATCCGGTGGATCTGGGCTACAAGGCGCTGGCGGTCAACCTCTCCGACCTCGCCGCCATGGGGGCCGAGCCGCGCTGGGTCTCCCTGGCATTGACCCTGCCTGCCGTCAACGAGGCCTGGGTTGCGGGCTTTGCGGAAGGATTCCTGGAGCTTGCCGAATATTACAATGTGGCCCTGGTAGGGGGAGACATGACCCGCGGGCCACTCTCCATCACCGTCTCGGTGAAGGGATCGGTTCCGACCGGCCGTGCCCTGATGCGCAGCGGCGCCAGGGTGGGGGACGGCATCTATGTCACCGGCACCCTGGGGGATGCGGCCCTGGCGCTCTCCCATTTGCTGGGCAAGCGCACCCTCAACGAGAACCAGCTGGCGGCCGTGCTGCCCAGGCTCGATCATCCCCATCCCCGCATCCTGGCCGGTCAGGCCCTGCGCGGGCTGGCAAGCAGCGCGCTGGATCTCTCCGATGGCCTGGCTTCCGATCTCGGCCATATCCTCAAGGCGTCCGGTGTTCGGGCCCAGATCGATCTCGACCTGCTGCCCCTCTCGCCGGTGTTGCAGGACGCCGTGCCCGTACGGGATGCCTGGCAACTGGCGCTGGCCGGTGGCGATGACTACGAGCTCTGCTTCACGGTGCCACAAGAGCATCACGGCGCCCTGGACACGGCGCTGGCCAACTGTGGTGTCAGGTTCACCCGCATCGGCCGCATCCAGGCCGGCGACCCCGGCATCGACTATGTGCAGGATGAGCAGCCAGTCGAGCTTCATCTCAAGGGCTGGGATCACTTCGCATGAGCTTTTTCAAGATAAGGCCCGAGCTCAAAAGCCTGAGCCTGAAGAACCCGCTCCACTGTCTGGCGCTGGGCTTTGGTGCCGGTCTCTCTCCCAGGGCGCCGGGGACCATGGGGACCCTGGTGGCCATTCCGCTCTACCTGCTGGTGAGCGGTCTGCCGACCCCCTGGTTCATCGCTCTGCTGGCGGTGGGTTTCGTGGCGGGCATACGCATCTGCCAGGCGGCCACCGATGCCATCGGCATGCCGGATCACGGTGCCATCGTCTGGGACGAGGTGATAGGGTTTGGCGTCACCATGATTGCCGCTCCCGCTGGCTGGGAGTGGGTGCTGGCCGGCTTCGTGCTGTTCCGGCTGTTCGACGTGCTCAAGCCCTGGCCCATCTCCTGGTTCGATCGCCGTATCCATGGCGGGCTCGGCATCATGCTGGATGACCTCATCGCCGGTCTGTTCGCCCTGCTCTGCATGCAGTTGCTGGCTCGCTGGTAGGTGGGATCGGTGGCCTCGGCCCCCGATGCCGCGCAGTGTCATCGTCTGTCTGCCCGCTCTTTCCATACAATTAAGCTTCAGGCGCAGTTCCTTGTCGGGACTGCGCCTTTTTGTATGCAATCCCCCCGGCTTGTCCGGTGACGGCGCACCGGGCTCTGGCAGATCATTCTGAGTTGACCCTATTTATCTCTGCTTAGTTTTCCTTCATCCAGATATGCTGCCGTTAAAAAATCATTTCACATAAATATTCACTACTCATTCGAAGCTGCGCAGTCTGTGTTGAATAGTGGATTCGATTGCTTGTTACATCTTTGTTGAAGTTTAAATAAGCTAATCTCTCGCATTTCCATCACAATCTCTGTTAATGTGATATTTATCGACATTTTGCGCCAATGGCGAGTGCGTTATCTGCGCAAAGTATTGCGAAATTGTATAACTGGATCATTTACACCCGCGGACAAACCGACTAACTTACTCGCGGGTTATTCCAAAAAAATGCAAAAAACCCGCCCGGATCGCTGGTTTGGTTGCCTCATGGATTGAGCGTTTATTACACAAGACAAGCTCTCAACATAAGTACCAAGGCACAACCAGCATCTGCGGCTGATTTACGGACGAATTATTTGGGACGGATGTCCCCCGCAGAGGTAACCATGTCCTTGCTCGAAGTGAAAAACTTGCGGATCGAGTACCCCTCCCGCTATGGGGTACTGGCCGCGGTCAAGGATCTCTCTTTTTCCGTGGAAAAAGGCGAGATCGTCGGCGTAGTCGGTGAATCAGGCGCCGGCAAGTCCACCATAGGCAATGCCGTCATCGATCTGTTGAGCCCGCCCGGTCGCATCGCCCGTGGCGATATCTACCTCAACGGCGAGCTCATCTCCGGCAAGAGCCAGAACGAGATGCGTGCCATCCGTGGCTCCCGTATCGGCTTCATCTTCCAGGATCCCATGACCTCCCTCAATCCGCTGTTCACCGTTGAGCAGCAGTTGGTGGAGACCATACTGGCCAATACCGATCTCAATCGCGAGGCCGCCTTTGCCAAGGCCCTCGAGCTGATGGGGGCGGTCGGGATACCGCAGCCGGAAATCCGCATCAAGCAGTACCCGCACCAGTTCTCCGGTGGCATGCGCCAGCGGGTGGTCATCGCCATCGCGCTGTCGGGGGATCCCGAGCTCATCATCGCCGATGAGCCGACCACTGCGCTGGACGTCTCCATTCAAGACCAGATCCTCCAGCTCATCCGCAACCTCTGCAAGGAGCGTCAGGTGGGCTGCATGCTGGTGACCCACGACATGGGCGTGGTCTCCAACGTCACCGACAAGGTGGCTGTCATGTATCGCGGGGATCTGGTGGAGTTCGGCACCACAGAACAGGTGCTGGGTCGCCCCAGCCACCCCTATACCCGCAGCCTCATCTCGGCGGTGCCCCGCTCCGATGTGAAGCTGGTGCGCTTCCCCCTGGTCTCCTACATAGAGGATGCCGGTGCGCCGGATCTCAGCATCGATCTCAAGACCCACTGGCTCGGTCAGAGTCAGGACGAGCGCAGCTATGAAGGTGCCCTGCTGCGGGTGGAGAACGTGGATCTGAAGTTCGTCACCAAGGATTCCATCTTCCCGAGCCGTCGCCAGTACGTGCGCGCCTGCAACAACATCAGCTTCGAGATCTTCGAAGGGGAGACCTTCGGTCTGGTGGGGGAGTCGGGCTCCGGCAAATCCACCATAGCCCGTGCCATCACAGGCCTCTATCCGCCCGATACCGGCAAGATCTTCTTTGAGGGGATCGATCTCACCGCCCTGAAAGGGGAGCATGAGCGCCGCCCGCTGCGCCGCCAGATGCAGATGGTGTTCCAGAACCCTTACTCCTCGATGAACCCGCGCATGAAGGTGCGTGACATCATCGCCGAGCCGATCCGCTTCCACAAACTGGCGAGCAGCGAGAGCCAGATCCAGGGCATAGTGAGCGATCTGCTGGATCACGTCGGCCTCGGCCGCGGGGCCGGGGTCAAGTATCCCCACGAGTTCTCAGGTGGTCAGCGCCAGCGCATCTCCATTGCCCGCGCCCTGGCGACCCGGCCGCGCTTCCTCATCTGCGACGAGCCGACCTCGGCGCTGGATGTCTCGGTGCAGGCCCAGATCCTCAACTTGCTCAAGGATTTGCAGCAGGAGCTTGGGCTCACCATGCTGTTCATCAGCCACGATCTGCCGGTCATCCGCCAGATGTGCGATCGCATCGGCGTGATGCAGCACGGCCACCTGGTGGAGGTCGCGGAGACCGAAAAACTGTTTACCAATGCCGAGCATGAGTACAGCCGCAAGCTGATCTCCCTCATGCCGGAATTTAAGGGAATGTCCCGCGAGGGGCTGGAAATCGCAAGCTAGGAAAGCACCGGTTCGCCGGTTTGTCTGTCAATAAAAAGCCAAAAGCATGGAGAAAGACATGAAGAAAGGATTATCCAAGATCGCCATGGCGCTGTTCGCCGCGGGTCTCGCGTTCAACGTTTCTGCCGCCGACATCAAGGTTGCCGTCGCCTCTGACGCCACCTCGCTGGACCCGCAGGAGCAGCTCTCCGGTCAGACCCTGGAGATGTCTCACCTGGTGTTCGATCCCCTGATGCGTTACACCCAGGATCTGCAATTCGAGCCGCGTCTGGCCGAGAAGTATGAGCGCATCGACGACAAGACCGTCCGCTTCCACCTGCGCAAGGGTGTCAAGTTCCACTCCGGCAACGACTTCAC
Organism: Aeromonas sp. S16(2024); assembly: GCF_041403065.1. Classification (NCBI taxonomy): domain Bacteria; kingdom Pseudomonadati; phylum Pseudomonadota; class Gammaproteobacteria; order Aeromonadales; family Aeromonadaceae; genus Aeromonas; species Aeromonas sp. S16(2024). The sequence continues at coordinate 26,782 of NZ_JBGLQX010000008.1, forward strand.
CGCCGATGACGTGGTATGGACCGTCAACCGTCTGAAGGCCTCCCCGGACTTCAAGGCGATTTTCGACCCCATCGCCGAAGCCAAGAAGGTGGATGACTTCACCGTGGATCTCGTCACCGCCAAGCCGTTCCCGCTGGTGCTGCAGACCGTCACCTACATCTTCCCGATGGACTCCAAGTTCTACAGCGGCAAGGATGAAGCCGGCAAGGACAAGGCCGCCATCGTCAAGAACGGCGACTCCTATGCCTCTACCCATGTCTCCGGTACAGGTCCGTTCAGCGTCAAGTTCCGCGAGCAGGGCGTGAAGCTGGAATATGCCCGCAACGCCAACTACTGGGACAAGGCCTCCAAGGGCAACGTCCAGAACCTGACCGTGGTGCCGATCAAGGAAGACGCGACCCGCGTAGCCGCCCTGCTGGGTGGAGACGTGGACATGATCTACCCGGTTGCCCCGAACGATCTGGAGCGCGTGAAGAACGGCAAGGATTCCCAGCTGGTGACCCTGTCCGGTACCCGCGCCATCATCATCGAGCTGAACCAGAACACCAACCCGGCGCTCAAAGACAAGCGCGTGCGTCAGGCGATCAACTACGCCATCAACCAGGTGGGCATCGTCGACAAGATCAACAAGGGCTTCGGTACCCCCGCTGGCCAGCTGAGCCCGAAAGGCTATGCCGGTTACAACGAGGCGCTCAAGCCCCAGTATGATCTGGCCAAGGCCAAGGAGCTGATGAAGGAAGCCGGTTACGAGCAGGGCTTCAAGATGACCTTCATCTCCCCGGCCGCCCGCTACGTCAACGACGTCAAGATCGCCCAGGCCGTCTCCGCCATGCTCTCCAAGATCAACATCAAGGTGGATCTGAAGACCATGCCGGTGGCCCAGTACTGGCCCGAGTTTGACAAGTGCGCCGCCGACATGCAGTTGATCGGCTGGCACTCCGACACCGAAGACAGTGCGAACTTCTTCGAGTTCCTGACCTTCACCAAGGATGCCAAGACCGGCATGGGTCAGTACAACTGCGGCGGTTATGCCAACGCAGAAGCTGACAAGATGGTGATGGAAGCGAACACCGAAACCGATCCGGCCAAGCGTGCCGCCATCCTGCAGAAGGTGGAAGCCATGCTGATCGACGACGCTGCCTATGTGCCCTTGCACTGGGAGGACCTGGCCTACGGTGCCAAGAAGAACGTCGACATCAAGCCGGTGGTCAACGTGATGAACTTCCCTTACCTGGGTGACCTGGTGGTCAACAAATAAGAACCTGCTCATGTTCTTACTGCGACGCCGTGATCAAGGCTCATGCGCTGCTCGGAATCCTCATGTGTCATTACACACTCCGGTTCCTGCACAGCTCTTTACCTTGCTGACGGCCTCTCGTCACAGACCATGAACAGGTTATGAAGGAAGGACCTGGCGGGGCGCCCATGGGTGCCCCGTCATTAACAGAAGCCTGTGCCAAGACACAGGCCACGTAGAAGGACAAGCATGTTTACATTCCTGCTGAAACGGTTCTATCAGGCCGTGATAGTGATGTTCGTCATCAGCCTGGTCGCCTTCTCCATCCAGGACAACCTGGGGGATCCGCTGCGCGAGCTGGTGGGACAATCCGTCTCCGAGTCCGTGCGCCAGGAGCTGCGCGACAAAATGGGCCTCAACGATCCCTTTTTGGTGAAATACAGCCGCTTCCTGCAGAACGCGGTGCAAGGGGATCTGGGCACCTCCTATTTCTTCAAGCGACCGGCCCTCGAGGTGATCCTCGACAAGCTGGTGGCTACCCTTGAGCTGGTGTTTGCCGCTGCGCTCATCATCGTCGTGGTCTCCATTCCGCTGGGGGTTTATTCGGCGATAAGACCGCGCAGTTTCCTGACCAAGCTCATCATGGCGGTGAGCAGCATCGGCATCTCGATCCCGGTCTTCCTGACCGCCATCATGCTGATGTACCTCTTCTCCATCCAGCTAGGCTGGCTGCCGGCCTATGGCCGTGGCGAGACCTACAACCTGCTGGGCTGGGAGTCGGGCTTCTTTACCTGGGACGGCATACTGCACCTGATCCTGCCTGCGGTCTCCCTCTCCTCCATCATGCTGCCGCTGTTCATCCGGTTGGTACGCTCGGAGATGCTGGAGCAGCTCTCCTCCGAGTACGTGAAGTTCGCCCGTGCCAAGGGGCTGGACAACAACAAGGTCTACTACAGCCACGCCCTCAAAAACACCATGCTGCCGGTCATCACCGTCGGCGGCGTGCAGATCGGCACCATGGTGGCCTACACCATACTGACCGAGAGCGTGTTCCAGTGGCCGGGGACGGGTTTCCTGTTCCTCGAGGCGATCCACAGGGTCGATACCCCGCTGATCACCGCTTACGTCATCTTCGTGGGCCTTATCTTCGTGGTGACCAATACCCTGGTCGACCTGCTCTACGGGTTCATCAACCCGACCGTCAACCTGACCGCCAAGGGGTAACAGATGACTAATGCTGTAACTGCAAGCCCAAGCCGTTGGGCGCGATTCAAGAACTCTGACATCGTCTACTACTTCCTGCGGGACAAGGTAGCCATGTTCAGCTTTGCGGTGTTCGTGGTGTTCGTACTGGCGGCGCTGCTGGCGCCCTGGCTGGCACCGCACAACGTCTATGACCAGACCAGCTTCGATCTGATGGATGCGGAGCTGCCTCCCTCCTGGCTGGAAGGGGGCGAGGCTCGCTTCTGGCTCGGTACCGACAACCAGGGACGGGACATCTGGAGCACCATCCTCTATGGCGCCCGCATCTCGTTGACCATAGGCCTGTTTGCCGTCGGTCTGCAGCTGGTGCTCGGCATCGTCATCGGCCTAATCGCCGGCTACTTCGGTGGTCGCATCGACAACCTGCTGATGCGCTTTGCCGACGTGCAGCTGTCGTTCTCCACCATGATGGTGGCCATCATCATCTCCGCCATCTTCCAGGCGACCTTTGGCTCCGAGTTCTACTCGAAGTTCGCCATCCTGATGCTGGTGGTGATCATCGGCATCGCCGAGTGGCCCCAGTACGCCCGGACGGTACGCGCCTCCGTGCTGGCTGAGAAGAAGAAGGAGTACGTGGAAGCGGCCCAGGTGATGGGGTTCCGTGCCCCGCGCATCATGTTCCGCCACATACTGCCGAACTGCCTGTCGCCCATCCTGGTCATCTCCACCGTGCAGGTGGCGAACGCCATCATGAGCGAGGCGGCACTCTCCTTCCTGGGGCTGGGCATGCCGGTGGATCAGCCGTCGCTGGGGTCGCTTATCAGCGTGGGCTTCAACTACATCTTCTCCGGCTCCTGGTGGATCACCGCCTTCCCTGGCATCTGCCTGGTGGTGCTGGTGCTGGTCATCAACCTGCTGGGTGACTGGCTGCGGGATGTGTTTAACCCGAAGATCTACAAAGGGTAAGAAAGGTCAGACACGCAGAAAACAAGAAGGGCGCCATCAGGCGCCCTTCTTTTGTTTGATCGCGTTAACCGCTTGATCAGGCTTGCAGCCAGGCCTCTATGCTGGCCCGGATGCCAACGGCATCCAGCCCCAGCTGGGCATAGATCTCCTCCTGGGTGCCTTGCTCCACGAAGCGATCCGGCAAACCGAGATTCAGCACCGGTTTGCACTGCTTGGCACGCATCAGCAGTTCGTTCACCGCAGAGCCGGCCCCGCCCATGATGGCGTTGTCCTCGAGAGTGACAAACTGATCGTGGGAGGCGGCAAGTTCAAGCACCAGTGCCTCATCCATGGGCTTGACGAAGCGCATGTCTACCAGGGTGGCGTCCAGCGCCTCGGCGGCGGCCCTGGCCTGATGCAGCAGGGTACCAAACGCCAGTATGGCGGTGCCCTTGCCATCACGAACGACGCGACCCTTGCCGAGTTCGAGTGCCTCCATCTCGCCCATGATCTCGCTGCCGCAGCCGCTGCCACGGGGGTAGCGCACCGCCGCAGGCTGGTTGCACTGATAGCCGGTGTAGAGCATCTGGCGGCACTCGTTCTCGTCGGACGGCGTCATCACCACCATGTTCGGCACTGTGCGCAGGAAGCTGATGTCGAACGCCCCCTGATGGGTAGGGCCGTCGGCCCCCACCAGACCGGCGCGGTCTATGGCAAACAGCACCGGCAGGTTCTGCAGCGCCACATCGTGGATCAGCTGGTCATAGGCCCGTTGCAGGAAGCTTGAATAGATGGCAACCACGGGTTTCTTGTCGGCGATGGCCAGGCCAGCGGCGAAGGTGACCGCATGCTGCTCGGCGATGGCAACGTCGAAGTAGCGATCCGGGTACTGCTGGCTGAACTTGACCAGCCCCGAGCCCTCCCGCATGGCGGGGGTGATGCCGACCAGACGCTCGTCCTTGGCGGCCATGTCGCACAGCCACTGGCCGAAGATGGCTGAGAAGGTGGGCTTGCCACCGGCGCTCTTGGGCAGGGCGCACTCGTCCGGGTTGAACTTGGGGACGGCGTGATAGCCGATGGGGTCTTTCTCTGCGGGCTCGTAGCCCTTGCCCTTCTTGGTCTTGACGTGCAGCAGCTGGGGGCCCTTGAGGTTGCGCATGTTGCGCAGGGTCTCGACCAGAGCGTGGATGTCGTGGCCGTCGATGGGGCCTATGTAGTTGAAGCCGAACTCCTCGAACAGGGTGCCTGGCACCACCATGCCCTTGAGGTGCTCCTCGGCCCGCTTGGCCAGCTCCTTGACCGGCGGCAGCCCCGCCAGCACCTTCTTGCCGCCTTCGCGGATGGTGGTGTAGAGCTTGCCGGACATCAGCCTGGCCAGGTGGTTGTTGAGCGCCCCGACATTCTCGGAGATGGACATCTCGTTGTCATTGAGCACCACCAGCATGTCCTTGTGGACATCGCCGGCGTGGTTGAGGGCCTCGAAGGCCATGCCCGCGGTGATGGCGCCGTCACCTATGACGGCCACCACCTTGCGGCCCAGCCCCTCGCTCTCGGCGGCAACCGCCATGCCGAGGGCGGCACCTATGGAGGTGCTGGAGTGGCCCACGCTGAGCACGTCGTACTCGCTCTCTTCCCGCCAGGGGAAGGGGTGCAGGCCATCTTTCTGGCGAATGGTGTGAATGCGCTCGCGCCGACCGGTCAGGATCTTGTGGGGATAGGCCTGATGGCCCACGTCCCACACCAGTCGATCGAAGGGGGTGTTGTAGACGTAGTGCAACGCCACCGTCAGCTCGACGGTGCCAAGGCCGGAGGCGAAGTGGCCGCTGGAGCGGCTCACCGAGCGCAGCAGATACTCGCGCAGCTCTTCGCACAGAATGGGCAGCCGCTCTTTGGGCAGGGATCGCAACTCGACCGGCGTATCCGCGAGGGCCAGGTTGGGGAAATCGCTAATATCAACGCTCATATTGTTACTGTTATCCAGCGTTTAGTGGGTTCGCTCGATGATGTAATCGGCAAACGCTTCCAGAATGTCGGTATTGTAGGGCAAGGATTGCAGGGCTGTTAAGGCCTTGTCATGCAGTTCGCGAGCCAGCTCACGGGCACTGTCGAGACCGAGCAGGGCCGGATAGGTGCTCTTCTCCTGCGCCAGATCCGAACCTTGCGGCTTGCCCAGGGTGGCGGTGTCGCCCGTGATGTCGAGGATGTCATCCTGCACCTGGAAGGCGAGCCCGATGGCGGCGGCATAGGTTTGCAGCGCAGCCAGGGTGGCAGGCGCCACGTCGGCCTTGCACAGGGCCCCCAGGGTGACGGCGCACTCGATGAGGGCGCCCGTCTTGTGGCGGTGCACCTGCTCCAGCTCGGCGAGGCTGATTTGGCGGCCTTCGGCCTCCAGATCCAGCGCCTGACCGCCGCACATGCCGAGATAACCGGAGGCGCGGGCCAGGGCGCTCAGCATCCGTACCCGGTTGGCCAGTAGTTCGTCGGGGAGGGGATGGTCCGCCAGTATGGAGAAGGCCAGAGTCTGCAGGGCATCACCGGCCAGGATGGCGGTGCCTTCATCGAACGCCTTGTGCACTGTGGGCTGGCCACGGCGCAAATCGTCGTTGTCCATGGCGGGCAGATCGTCGTGCAGCAGGGAGTAGGCGTGAATGCACTCCACCGCAGCGGCGGGGCCATCCAGCAGCTCGCTTTTGACCCCCAGCATCTCGCCCACGGCGTAGACCAGGAAGGGGCGCACCCGTTTGCCGCCGAGCAGCAGGCCGTATTTCATCGCGTCCCGCAGGCGCGGCGCCATGGCGGGCAGGGCGTCAAGCTGTGCCGAGAGACAGTCGTCGATGCGGCGCCGGTGCAGGCGGGAGAAATCGTCCAGGGTCACTCACTCCTCTCCTTGCTCTGATCGAAAGGGGACCGCCTGTTCGCTGCCGTCGGCCTGGGTCAGCAGGATCTGGATCTTCTGCTCGGCCTGCTCCAGCTTCTGCTGGCCGGCCCGCACCAGATGGATGCCTTGCTCGAATTGTTTGAGTGCCTCCTCGAGGGGGAGCGACCCCTGTTCGAGTTGATGCACTATGGTTTCCAGCTCTTCCAGGGTGGCATCAAAACTCAGACGGTCGATTTTTTTACTGGCCATGTCCATCCTCGGGGATTGAAAAAAACGGCTCATCTTAACATCGACCGGGCACAGGGGGGAGGCAGAAAAGTGTGCCGTCCTCAAACTATCCAGACCCCGGCCGATAAGAAGGGGCTGGCATCCATGTACTGCCGACGGGTTATTGAGGTGTGCCGGGCTTGCTGCCAGGGGCGCAATAGCAGAAAATTCAACAAAATATAAATAGATGGCAAGTTCGGCGACAGGAGTAGGGATGTGGATTTAGGCAGTCTGATAGGCATAGTGCTGGGATTCGGGGTAGTGGTGTACGGCATGCTGCTGGGTGGCCCCATGAGCATGTATGTGGATATGCCCTCGGTCTATATCACCATACTGGGTTCCCTGTTCATCTGCATGATGAAGTTCAACCTCAGCCAGTTCCTGATGGCGTTCAAGGTTGCGGGCAAGGCCTTCATGTACAAGGGCGACAAGCTCGACGATCTGATTGCCAAGGCGGTGGAACTGGCGGACGCGGCCCGCAAGGGGGGCTTTCTGGCGCTGGAGGCGGCGGAGATCCCCAATCCCTTCATGAAGAAGGGCATCGACATGCTGGTGGACGGCCATGACGCCGACGTGGTGCGCGCCGTGATGGAGAAGGACATAGAGCTGACTTCGGAGCGTCACGTCATCGCCATCAAGGTGTTTCGCTCCCTCGGCGATCTCGGCCCCGCCATGGGGATGATAGGTACGCTAGTGGGGCTGGTGGCCATGCTGGCGAACATGAGCGACCCCAAATCCATCGGTCCGGCCATGGCGGTGGCCTTGCTGACCACGCTGTACGGGGCGATTGAAGCCAACATGATCGCCATCCCCATCGCCGACAAGCTGGAGCTGCGCAGCGGCGAGGAGCAACTGAGCCGCACCCTGATCCTCGACGCCATCATGGGTATCCAGGACGGCCAGAATCCTCGCGTGATCCAGGCCATGTTGCAGAACTACCTGAATCAGTCCAAACGCAACAACGGGCTCGAATAGGAGGCCCCATGGCAAAGTGCAAGTGTCCGCCCCCCGGCCTGCCTGGTTACATGGGTACCTTCGCCGATCTCATGTCCCTGCTGATGTGCTTCTTCGTGCTGCTGCTCTCCTTCGCCGAGATGGATGTGCAGAAGTTCAAGCAGATCGCTGGCTCCATGGAGAAGGCGTTCGGGGTGCAGAACATCCTGGAGGTGAAAGACATCCCCAAGGGGACCTCGGTCATCGCCCAGGAGTTTCGCCCTGGCCGGCCTGAACCGACTCCCATCGACACCATCATGCAGCAGACCATCGACATGACCCAGACCGAGCTGGATTTTCAGCCCGGGGATGCGGATCAGGCGGGGGGGCATGACAAGACCGAGGGTCAGCAGAGCGGGGGCGACACCGCCCAGCAGGCCCAGAAGGCGCAGGAGCAGTCCAACGAACTGGCCAAGGCGCTGGCCGAGCAGATGCAGGCCCAGATCCAGGATGGGGCCATAGAGATAGAGGCGCTGGGTCAGCAGATCATCATTCGCATCCGCGAGAAGGCGGCGTTCCCGGCGGGCTCGGCCTTCCTGCAACCCCAGTTCTGGCCGGTGATCCGTAAAGTCGCGACCCTGCTCAAGGATGTGCCCGGGGAGATCACCGTCTCCGGTCACACCGATGACGTCGCCACCGAAGACGAGCTGTTCCAGTCCAACTGGGAGCTTTCGTCCCAGCGTGCGGTGGCGGTGGCCCACCAGATGATCAAGGTGCCCGGCTTTGACGGCAGCCGTCTGGTGGTGCAGGGCATGGCGGACTCCCAGCCGCTGGTGCCGAACAACAGCCCGGAGAACAGGCGCATGAACCGGCGGGTGGAGATCGCCATCATGCAGGGTAAACCGACGGTCTCCGCCCCGATCGGTGTCGCTGAGCCCAAGTAGCCTTTACCAGCCAGCACCATCCCGCTCGCAGCGGTTGTTTCCGATAACCGCTGCGTCTCTTTTCTGGTGGATTCGAGTGGCCGAACAAAGGACCTCCGCTCGCCGCATGTCCTGGCAAATCGGGTGAGAACAGTGGCCGATTGAACCGCGCCTCTGCGGTTCGCCCGCCCATCAGTCACTCCCAATGCGGCGCCTGTCGCGCGGCAAGGCTCCCTCATCTCCCCCTGATGTCATGCCGCTCCTCCGTGGCCTTGTCGACCTCCCTCGTTATGTACGATGCCGTACAGAACTGCGCGCTGCCCCGTGTTACATCTTCGTCACGGCGAATGGATAGCACCTGGGCTGCCGGACGTGCGTTTTTTCAGCCCTCCAGGAAGGAACCACCATGAACCATATCTTCAGTGCCAACCTGCTCCTCACCGGACTGCTGTTGCTCCCGTTGGCCAGCCATGGCGCCGGGCTCACCGACGACACCGATGCCGTGCAGTCGATGCCATCGGAATCGACGACCATGGAGTCCTCGACGCTGGAATATGTCGAGGTCTCGGTCATCACCACCAAGATCAAGGCGGGGCTCGCTGCCGAGCAGATGTCCAGCCTGATCAATATCCATGTCGATACCGATGAGGCCGGGGAGGTCACCCTGAGTGGCGGCGCGGTGGATCAGGCGGCGCTGGACAAGGCTGTCGCGATTGCCATGGGCGTCGAGGGGGTGACCTCTGTCAAGAATGACATCAAGGTCGGGACCGACCGCTAGGCAAACGCCCGACGCGCCCTCATGTCATGGCGCCATGCCCTGCAGGGGAACCCTTGACCCTGCTGATCCGGCACGCTGCCTGCCTGGCTTCCGCCATCGGCCGATGGCGCCCCTTCTGCACTTCATCCGTTCGGGGTTGCCACTCTGTTGTCAGGGTGGCCAGCCTTGAAGCCGATCATCACACCGGCGGCCATGAGCCGGACGGCGCCACAGGCGCTGGCGTTGTCGGGATCCTGGACTGCGCGTGGCATAGGCAGGCTGACAAGCGAGCTCGACGCCTTTGCCGCCCCGGCCGGAGAGCATTGGGTCATCGACGCCTCTGGCATCGAGGCCCTCGATACGGCAGGGGCCTGGATCCTGCAAACACTGCTGCGACGGCTGCGTGACGGTGCGGCTGGCGTCGAATTGCGCCAGTTGCGCCCGGAGTTCATCAGGCTGTTCGATGCTCTGGCTCAGGAGGCCGCACCGGGACCCGCGCCTGTACCCTCTCACCCTCTATCCCGCCTGGAAAGCCTGGGCCACGGCACGGCGACCCTGCTGGCACAAGGCTGCGCCCTGCTCGCCTTCATCGGCGAGTGCACCTTCGCCTTTGGTGGCTGGCTGGCCCATCCGACACGGATTCGCTGGCGCCCAATTCTTTACAACATCCGCAGCGCAGGTGTCGATGCCCTGCCCATCGTCGGTTTGCTCTCTTTTCTGCTCGGTATCGTCGTCGCCTATCAGGGGGCCGCTCAGCTGCGCCTCTATGGCGCCAACATCTTTGTCGTCGATCTGGTCGCGCTCTCGATGCTGCGAGAGTTTGCACCGCTGATCACCGCCATCATAGTCGCCGGCCGCTCAGGTTCCGCCTACGCGGCGCAGATCGGCACCATGGCGGTGACCGAGGAGATCGACGCCATGCGTACCATAGGCATTGCACCGCTCGACATGCTGGTGCTGCCCAAGGCGCTCGCTCTCCTGATCACTCTCCCCCTGCTCACCCTTTTCGCCGATCTCTTCGGCGTCCTGGGGGGCATGCTGATGGCGCACATCCAGCTGGACGTCGGCACGGCCGAATTCCTCGCTCGCTTCGTCAAGACGGTGAGCGTCACGGATCTGCTGATCGGCATCGGCAAGGCGCCGGTATTTGCCGTCATCATAGTGACCGTTGGCTGCTTCCAGGGGTTTCAAACCAAGGGAGGCGCCGACAGTGTCGGACGGCAGACCACGCGTAGCGTCGTCCACTCCATCTTTATGGTGATCGTGGCCGATGCGCTCTTCTCGGTTGCCTTCAGCGCCCTGGATCTCTGAGATGAAGGCGCCAGATGGCAGTGTCACCCCGGCCATCATCATCAGCCAGCTGATGACGCGCTTTGGCGAACATGTCGTCCATGACGGGATCGATCTGGTGGTCAACCACGGCGAGATCTTCGCGCTGATCGGCGGCTCGGGATCGGGCAAGTCGACCCTGCTGCGGGAGATCATCCTGCTTCAGCAACCCGAGTCGGGCTCGATCCGGGTGCTCGGGGTCGATCTCGCCGACATCGAAGACGCCGACGCCCTTGCCCTGCGCCAGCGCTGGGGCGTCATGTTTCAGAGTGGCGGCTTGTTCGGCTCCCTGACCGCCAGGGAAAACGTGGGTCTGCCGCTGCGTGAGCACACCGAACTCACAGAGGGGCTGATCGACGACATCGCCGATAGAAAGCTGGCGATGAGCGGCCTGGAGCCGGTCGTGGGTGATCAGTACCCGGCCGAGCTGAGCGGCGGCATGCTAAAGCGCGTCTCGCTGGCTCGTGCCCTGGCCCTCGATCCCGAACTGCTCTTTCTCGATGAGCCGACCGCAGGTCTGGACCCCGAAAGCGCTGGCGAGATAGACAGTCTGATCCGCAAGTTACGCGATCTGTTCGGCCTGACCATAGTCCTTATCACCCACGATCTCGATCTGCTGTGGCAGGTGGCCGACCGCGTCGCCGTGCTCGGCGACGGCAAGGTACAGGGGATAGGGTCGATGACAGCGCTGGCAGAGATGGATCTGCCGGCAATCCGGCCATTCTTCGACGGCCCGCGAGGGCGGGCCGCCGAGCAACGCAGCGAGGGGACATGATGGAAACCAAGGTCAGTTACGCCCTGGTAGGGGGTTTTGTCGTCATCCTCGGCACCCTGCTGGTGGCCGTCATCCTCTGGCTCGCCTCGGGAGGGGCTTTCCAGAAGGCATACGATCTCTATCTGGCGATCTCGGAGGAGTCGGTCGCCGGCCTCAATCTCAATGCACCGGTCAAATACAACGGTGTCGATGTCGGCAGGGTCAGGCAGATACGGCTCGATCCGGCCAATCCCGAGCAGGTCAATCTGCTGTTCGCCATCGAGCGAGGCACGCCGATCAGGCAGGACACTGTGGCCGTGCTCAAGACACAGGGCCTGACGGGGATCGCCTACGTCGAGCTGAGCGGCGGGACCAGCGACATGCCCCTGTTGCAGGCCAGCGCCGGCTATGAGTATCCGGTGATCCGCACCAATCCCTCTCTCGCCGCTCGCCTCGAGAACGTCCTTACCAGCGTGCTGGCCAAGCTGGACAGTACCTCGAACAGCCTCAATACCCTGCTCGGTCCGGAGAATCAGGCCGCCTTCCAGAGCACCCTGACCGACATTGCCCGGGTGGCGCATACCCTGGCCGCGCGCAACGAGAGCATAGATGCCGGCCTGATGGATGCGGCCAGTGTGATGAAAAACAGCGCGAGCGCGAGCGACGAGCTCGCCCCCCTGATCGCGCGTATCGGGCGGGCGGCGGATGCCGTTGAGAAGATGGGCAATGAGATCGCCGGCACCAGTGCCAGCGCAGGCAAGACTCTCAACGCGGTCGGCAGCGACATCAACCGCTTCACGGCGGAGACCCTGCCCCAGCTGGAACGCCTGCTCGGTGAGCTTAGCGTGCTGACGACCTCGCTGCGCCGCCTCAGCTAGCAGACCGAACGCAACCCCTCCGGACTCCTGTTCGGCCACAAGCCGGTACCGGATGGCCCCGGAGAATCATCCGAAGGAGGGCAACAGCCATGATCCGCCAGCCAGCACGTCTCTTCACCCGGCTCGCCGTCGCCGCGCTGTTGCTGCTCCTGCCCGCTGCCTGCAGCATGTTCGATGCGGCCAAGGTGCCGCCACCGGCCTTCTATTCGCTCTCCGGGGTGGGCGCACCCCCCCCGACCAAGGCCGCAGCGGCCAGACTGGGCGCCGCGCCTACGCTGATCGTCAACCCGCCGCGTGCCGCCCCCGGTTTCGACAGCCAGCGGATCATCTACGTTCGCGAGCCCTATCAGCTGGAGTATTTCGCGCACAGTGAATGGATCGATACGCCCGCCCGGATGATAGCCCCGCGCATCGTCGCCGCACTCGAGGGCACGGGGGCCTTTCGCGCCGTCGTCCTGGCCCCCAGCGCGGCTGCGGGGGATCTGCGCCTCGATGTCGAAATCATCCGCCTGCAGCAGGAGTTCGACAGATCACCCAGCCGTACCCGCTTCACGCTGCGGGCCTACCTGGTGGACAGCGACAGCCGCCAGGTGCTGGCCTGGCGCGAATTCGACGAGACAGTGCCAGCACCGCAGGCCAATCCCTACGGCGGCGTGATAGCGGCCAATAGTGCCGTTCAGCAGGTCGTGCAGCGCCTGGCCAGCTTCTGTGCCGACGCCACAGGCAACTGGCGCCCCTCACCCGGGGCGCGCCGCTGAACCGCAGACATGGCAGGGAAAAGGGGGCAGGCACAGGCAGGGGGGCTGCACGCGCTCTTGGTTCTGACATCTGGACGGGGCTTCATCTTGATGCCTGACACTCAGCCTCTCCTGTCGGCGGGTTGTGTCGCCTCGGGGCCTTGCCGGTGGTAGACGGGGGAGGGGATCGAACAAGTGGTGCTCTGGCTTAACGCCGTATCAGCGAGCCATTGGTCAGGTGCCGGGCCCGTGCTCTATGTGGGTCAACGTACAGACCCCCTGTTGTGTGCGGCTTATTCTCACGATGGTTGGTGCGGGATCCCTTGTTGCTTCTCGCACCCCTCATCCAACTGACTATCAGGAGTTCATCATGAACAAGGACCAACTCAAGGGTCGTACTGAAGAGACCAAAGGCAAGGGTAAGGACGATAAGGAATCAAAGGGGGCGATTCCAGCGTCTGCCGGCAAACACCAGGCAGCCCCCGACGATAGAAAAGAAGAGCGCAGGGACGCCAGAAAGGGGAAATAAATCGTTACCGCGTTGGTTAGCGTTCTGCCAACGCGCTTTTCCCCTCACTCTTTCTTCCAACAATGTCAGGAGTATCAAATGAACAATATCATTCCATCCAGCCGTCTTGGGTCAAGAGTACTCAGCGCCAGCACGCTCAGTGGCGACGATGTGTACGACCCGAGAGGTGAAAAGCTGGGCAGCATCAAGGAGCTCATGCTGGATATCGAAAACGGCAAGGTGTGCTATGCGGTGCTCTCCTTCGGCGGTTTCCTCAGTCTCGGCGAGAAGCTGTTTGCCGTACCCTGGAGCGCCCTGAAGGTCGATACTGAAAACAAGCGCTTCATCATGGATACCACAGAGGAACGCATGAAGAACGCCCCGGGTTTTGATAGCGACCACTGGCCCAACATGGCAGATACCTCTTGGGAAAAGAGCATCTACAGCTATTACGACACCAGGTACTGAGGTGGTTTTGCACGCTGGCTTGATGTTGGTCTGCCTTTTGATCCCCTCCGGCCTATGATCGCCAGCAAGGCATGGAAACGTGTCTGCAAGCAGGATTTCACCTAGGCAAGGCGAGGCTCGATGCGGTGGTGAGCCTGATCAGACAACCAAAACGAAAATATTGCAGCCAGGGTCAAGGTCGCCGTGGCTGCCTCCGCTCGCCTCATCCTCTCGATTTTCTTCAGCCTCCCGGCAGGCCTCTGGTCATTCAAAGCGCGATCCCGCTCGCAGGGGCTGACATGGATTTTGTGGCGGCTTCATATTAAGATGCCTCATCCGAACCGATAGCTGCGGCTCTCTTTGATTGCCGCAGCTTCTCTTTTTCAAGCAACCCAGGTTTCGACTATGAATCATACTCCGATGACTGTTCGCGGCGCTGAAAAGCTGCGTCAAGAGCTCGACTATCTGAAGAGCGAGCTGCGTCCCCAGATTATCGAAGCGATTGCTGATGCCCGTGAACATGGTGATCTGAAAGAAAACGCCGAATACCATGCCGCTCGCGAGCAGCAAGGTTTCTGTGAAGGCCGCATTCAGGAAATTGAGAGCAAGCTCTCCAATGCCCAGGTGATCGATATCACCAAGATTGCCAACAATGGCCGCGTCATCTTCGGTGCGACCGTCACTCTGCTGAAAAGCGAAACGGAAGAGGAAGTGGTCTACCGCATCGTGGGTGACGACGAGGCGGACATCAAACAGAACATGATCTCCGTGAACTCGCCTATTGCCCGTGCCCTGATCGGCAAGGAAGTGGACGACGTGGCCATCGTCAAGACACCGGCTGGCGATGTTGAGTACGAAATTCTGGAAGTCGCCTACCTCTGACGATAAGGGGCGGTGAAGAGACAGGGGAGCCCGGCTCCCCTGTTCCATTTAGTCCCCCTGATAGGTCTGGACGAAGGCGTCCTGATGACGCTGGAAGAGCCAGTCCCGCAGCTGCTCCTGATCTCCCTTGTCCAGCTGGAATTGCAAGGCCCAGTCATGGTGCTGCTGGTGGGACTGGACATGCCTTATGAGGGTGCCGCTCAGTGCCAGGGGAGGCAATCCCTCGATGCCGAGGGTGCCGTGCAGCCGATCGCCCTTGGTCAGAGTCGGTGGCAAACCGGCCACGATGAGACCGCCGAGGGAGAGGCTGTGCACCTCATACTCGGCATCGCTGGTGTGCAGGACGGCTTTCTCATCGAGTCGCCAGGCGCGCAGGTGAGGGGAGCCCAGCTCTGTGATGGTGGGGGCGGCGATGCGCAGCTCGGTGTGGCCTTCCGCCGCCAGGGTACAATGCAGCGGAAAACGCAGTTGATGGCCGGCGATACGGGCCTCGATCGTCAAGGGGCTGGCCCGTTGCAGCAAGCTCTGTAGGGGAAGACTCAGGTTGCCTCGCAGGAACTGGCCGGCGGCCATGTCCTCTGCGTCTCCCAAGTCCTGCAGCATAGCCAGCTCCTCGTCGGTGAGAATCTGATGCTTGTCCATAGTGGGTGTCCGCAAGTATTCATCGCAGGTTAAGGGCCTGACGACTATTTTGGCAAGCGACTTGGGAAGAAGAGAAATGAAGGAAAGAGCGAACGCTCTTTCCTGTTACTTGCGGGGCAACTGGATCTTGGGTTCTGTGGCTTGACGATAGATGGTCAGTACATGGCCCATGCTCTGTACCTTGATGGCGCCTGTCTCACGGACGATGGCTTCCATCACCAGCTGTTTCATCTCACGATCTTCAGACGACACCTTAACCTTGATCAGCTCGTGGTGGTTCAGCGCCAGATCGATTTCGGCCAGCACCCCTTCGGTCAGGCCGTGTTGTCCCAGCAGGACGACCGGCTTCAGGCTGTGGGCGAGGCCCTTGAGGTACTGTTTCTGTTTATTGTTGAGAATCATGGCAATTTCTTCATAAGTCAGGGTTGAAAGGGGCGTATTCTACCCCCACTTAGCCCTTAATACTAATAACCCTTGTGGTTTTTTAAAGTCGACAATCATGACCCAGAAAAAACATTCCCCCAGTTCAACCCGCTGGTTAAAAGAACATTTTGACGATCATTACGTCAAAAAAGCCCAGAAGTTGGGACTGCGTTCCCGCGCAGTGTTCAAGATCGATGAGATCCAGGGCAAGGACAAACTGCTCAAGCCGGGCATGACGGTGGTGGATCTGGGGGCGGCCCCCGGCGGTTGGTCCCAGTTCGCCATTGATCAGGTGGGTGACAAGG
Organism: Aeromonas sp. S16(2024); assembly: GCF_041403065.1. NCBI lineage: Bacteria > Pseudomonadati > Pseudomonadota > Gammaproteobacteria > Aeromonadales > Aeromonadaceae > Aeromonas > Aeromonas sp. S16(2024). The sequence goes on from NZ_JBGLQX010000008.1 coordinate 42,830, forward strand.
GGAGAGTGATTGCTTGCGATATTCTGCCGATGGATTCCATTGCCGGTGTCGATTTCCTGCAAGGGGACTTTCGGGAGGAAACTGTGCTTGCCGCCTTGCTGGCCCGGGTTGGCCCGGACAAGGTTGATGTGGTCATGTCTGACATGGCGCCCAACATGAGCGGGACCCAGCAGGTGGATCAGGCTCGCTCCATGTATCTGATCGAGCTGGCGCTGGACATGTGCAATCAGGTCTTGCGCAGTAATGGCAGTTTTGTGGTCAAGGTATTCCAGGGGGAGGGGTTTGACGCCTATCTCAATGAAATTCGTAGACTTTTCTCTGTCGTCAAGATTCGTAAACCAGACTCCTCCCGTGCCCGTTCACGAGAAGTCTACATTGTGGCTACCGGTTTTAAACTGTAGTACCCTAACCCTCATCGTTAACTGTCAGTCTGCGAGGTCATTGATTTGAGTGACATGGCGAAAAACCTAATCCTGTGGCTGGTCATCGCCGTCGTGCTGATGTCGGTGTTCAATAGCTTCAGCCCCAGCGATACCACCAGTCGCCAGCTGGACTATTCCAGCTTCGTGAAAGAAGTGACCCAAGAGCAGATCCGTGAAGTGCGGATGGATGGCAAGGTCATTAACGGCGTCAAGCGCACCGGTGAACGTTTCACCACCATCATCCCTGCGCCGGATCCCCAACTGCTCAACGACATGCTCAACCACAACGTGAAGGTGATGGGTGAGAAGCCGGAAGAGCCGTCTCTTATCACGTCCATCTTCATCTCCTGGTTCCCGATGCTGTTGCTGATCGGTGTCTGGGTCTTCTTCATGCGTCAGATGCAGGGCGGCGGTGGCAAGGGTGCCATGTCGTTCGGCAAGAGCAAGGCTCGCCTGATGAGTGAAGATCAGATCAAGACCACCTTCGTCGACGTGGCGGGTTGTGACGAGGCAAAGGAAGAGGTCAAAGAGCTGGTCGACTATCTGCGCGATCCGACCAAGTTCCAGAAACTGGGCGGCAAGATCCCCACCGGCGTGCTGCTGGTCGGTCCGCCCGGTACAGGTAAGACCCTGCTGGCCAAGGCCATCGCGGGTGAGGCTAAGGTGCCCTTCTTCACCATCTCGGGTTCCGACTTCGTCGAGATGTTCGTGGGTGTCGGTGCCTCCCGGGTGCGCGACATGTTCGAGCAGGCCAAGAAATCCTCACCCTGCATCATCTTCATCGATGAAATTGATGCGGTCGGTCGCCAGCGTGGCGCCGGTCTGGGTGGCGGCCACGATGAGCGTGAGCAGACCCTGAACCAGATGCTGGTCGAGATGGATGGTTTCGAAGGCAATGAAGGCGTCATCGTCATCGCCGCGACCAACCGTCCCGACGTGCTGGATCCCGCTCTGCTGCGTCCGGGTCGTTTCGACCGTCAGGTCGTGGTCGGTCTGCCGGATGTCCGCGGTCGCGAGCAGATCCTGAAGGTGCACATGCGCAAGGTTCCGTTGGCGGATGACGTCAATCCGGCGCTGATTGCCCGTGGTACGCCCGGTTTCTCCGGTGCCGATCTCGCCAACCTGGTCAACGAGGCCGCCCTGTTCTCCGCCCGTGAGAGCCGCCGCGTAGTTTCCATGAACGAGTTCGAGAAGGCCAAGGACAAGATCATGATGGGTGCAGAACGTCGCTCCATGGTGATGAAGGAGTCCGAGAAGGAGATGACGGCTTATCATGAAGCCGGCCATGCCATCATCGGTCGGGTCGTGCCGGATCATGATCCCGTCTACAAGGTCTCCATCATTCCACGTGGCCGCGCCCTTGGGGTGACCATGTACCTGCCGGAGCAGGACCGCTGGAGCCACTCCAAGCAGCATCTGGAGTCCATGATCTCCAGCCTGTACGGCGGTCGTCTGGCGGAGGAGCTGATCTACGGTGCCGAGAAGGTATCGACCGGTGCCTCCAACGACATCGAGCGTGCCACCGACATCGCCCGCAAGATGGTGACCCAGTGGGGCATGTCCGAGCGCCTGGGCCCCATGCTCTATGCCGAAGAAGACGGTGAAGTCTTCCTTGGTCGCAGCATGGCCAAGGCCAAGCACATGTCCGACGACACTGCGCGCGTCATCGATGCCGAGGTCAAGCAGGTCATCGATCGCAACTATGCTCGTGCCAAGCAGATCCTGCAGGACAACATGGATGTGCTGCACACCATGAAGGATGCCTTGATGAAGTACGAGACCATAGATGCCAAGCAGATCGACGATCTGATGGCTCGTCGTGAGGTACGTGCCCCCAGCAACTGGCACGATGAACACGGTGACACCCCGCAAGGCGGCGCCAGCGTGAGCAGCGAGCCCGATGTCAAGGCGCAGGCCGATGACAACAGCGCACCGCGCAATGACATCGACAAGGCGAACGATGTGCCGGCCAAATAAGCTTTCATGATCCAAACCCCGGGCTTGCCCGGGGTTTTTCTTTATGCAATACCCAGATTTTCTTGTGACAGGTAGATGTAAAGATGCAACTAATCAGCAAGGGGCGCAGCCTCTCTCTGGACAGTCCCCACGTCATGGGGATCCTCAACGTGACGCCGGACTCCTTCTCCGATGGTGGCCGCTTCAAGCAGCTTGAACTGGCCCTGGCCCATGCCCGCCAGATGATGGAGGAGGGGGCTACCCTCATCGACATCGGTGGCGAGTCGACCCGTCCCGGCGCCCCCGACGTGAGCGAGCAGGAGGAGCTGGACAGGGTCATTCCCGTGGTCGAGCGGATGGTGCAGGATCTCGATGTGATGATCTCCCTCGATACTTCCAAGGCTGCCGTGATGAGGGCGGGCTGCGCGGCAGGCGCTCACCTCATCAATGACGTGCGGGCCCTGCTCGAGCCTGGTGCCCTGGTTGCCGCGGCAGAGGCTGACGTGCCTGTGTGCCTGATGCACATGCAAGGCCAGCCGAGAACCATGCAGACCGAACCCCATTACGACGACTTGCTGGGGGAGGTGAGGGCCTTCTTCGACGAGCGGATAGCCGCTTGCCTGGATGCCGGGATCCCGCGCCAGCACCTGCTGCTGGATCCGGGTTATGGCTTTGGCAAGACGGTAGCACACAACTATCAGTTGCTGGCCGAGCAGCAGAAGTTGCTGGATTACGGTCTGCCGCTCTTGGTGGGGATGTCGCGAAAGTCTATGATAGGCAATCTGCTTGGCCGCCCTGTTGATGAGCGGCTGGCCGGCAGCCTGGCCTGCGCCCTGATTGGGTTGCAGCATGGCGCCAGGATCATTCGGGTGCACGACGTGCGAGCCACCATGGACGCGCTGCGCGTAGGCTGGATGACCATGACGGGACAAGATTTCGTATCCAGATAAAATAACGAGAACAGACAATGACCAGAAAGTACTTCGGCACAGACGGTGTGCGCGGCAAGGTGGGTGAATACCCGATCACCCCGGATTTCGTGATGAAGCTGGGCTGGGCCGCCGGCAAGGTGCTCTCCAAGAAGGGCACCAAGAAGGTGCTGATCGGCAAGGACACCCGGATCTCCGGTTACATGCTGGAATCGGCGCTGGAAGCGGGTCTCTCCGCTGCTGGCCTCAAGGCCATACTGATGGGCCCTATGCCGACGCCGGCGGTGGCCTACCTGACTCGCACCTTCCGTGCCGAGGCTGGCATCGTCATCAGCGCCTCCCACAACCCCTATTACGACAACGGCATCAAGTTCTTCTCCGCCGACGGCACCAAGCTGCCCGATGAAGTGGAGCTGGCCATCGAAGCCGAACTGGACAACGAGCTCAAGTGCGTGGAGTCCGCCGAACTTGGCAAGGCGCAGCGCATCGACGATGCCGCCGGTCGCTATATTGAGTTCTGCAAGAGCACCTTCCCCACCCATCTGAGCCTGGAAGGGGTGAAGATGGTGGTAGATTGCGGCCATGGCGCCACCTATCACATCGCCCCCTCGGTGTTTCGCGAGCTGGGCGCAGAGGTGATTGCCATCGGTTGCAGCCCGGATGGCCTCAACATCAACGATGGAGTGGGCTCCACCGCGCCTGAGGCGCTGGCCGCCAAGGTGCTGGAGTGCAAGGCCGATCTCGGTGTCGCCTTCGACGGTGACGGCGATCGCCTGGTGATGGTAGACAGCACTGGCTACATCATCGACGGAGACGAGATCCTCTACATCATCGCCCGCGATGCCCTGCGCAACGGCCGCCTCAAGGGCGGCGTAGTCGGTACCCTGATGGCCAACATGGGCCTGGAGCTGGCATTGCAGACGCTCGGTATTCCGTTTGCCCGTGCCAAGGTGGGTGACCGCTACGTGCTCGAGATGATGAACGAGAAGGGCTGGCGCATCGGTGGCGAGAACTCGGGTCACATCATCTGCCTGGATCAGACCACCACAGGGGATGGCATAGTCGCCGCCCTGCAGGTGCTGACGGCGGTGTGCTCTGCGGAGATGCCGCTGGCCAAGCTGCGCTCCGGCATGAGCAAGTTCCCCCAGGTACTGGTGAACGTACGTTTTGCCGAGGGCAAGGATCCGCTGGCGGCCGAAGCCGTGCAGCAGGAAGTGACCAAGGTGGAACAGGAACTGGGCGGCCGTGGCCGTGTCCTGCTGCGCAAATCCGGCACCGAGCCCCTGATCCGGGTCATGGTGGAAGGGGAGCATGAGCAACAGGTGCGTGACATGGCACAACGCATCGCCCAACAGGTCGAATCGGCGTTTTAATGAGCAACCAGGGCGATTTTTTAATCGCCCTGGTTGTATCTTGTTCAAACGATTCGAAAATTTGAAAATAGCACTTGTCAGCTGATCATCCTCTGGATATTATCAGCCCCGCTTTCGCAAGGGAGTTGCCGATGGGACATCGCAAGCCGTTTGTAGCAGCCAACTGGAAGTTACACGGTAGTAGGTCGCAGTTAGAGCAGTTTACGAGTCAATGCCTGAAGGGTATTGGTGATGATGTAGATGTTGTTCTCTGTCCTTCCCATGTGCATCTCGACTTTACCGCACGACTGCTCGATGAGCAGAAGGTGATAAGGTTGGGGGCTCAGAATGTGAGTCAGCACCGACAGGGCGCTTATACGGGTGAAGTCTCGTGTGAGATGCTGGTCGAGGCAGGGTGCCGATACGTACTGGTCGGTCACTCCGAGCGCAGGCGTCTCTTTGGTGAGACCAGCTTTATCGTCGCAGAGAAGTTTGCGGCAGTCAGAGCGGCAGGTTTGATTCCCATCCTTTGTCTGGGGGAGTCAGGTGCGGCGAGACAGGCGAGAAGAACCTTCGAGGTGATCGCCGAAGAGCTTGATATCGTCATAGAGAAAAATGGCGCGATGGCTTTCGATAATGCTATCATCGCCTACGAGCCGATTTGGGCTGTAGGTACAGGTAAATGCGCCACACCCGAGCAGGCACAAGAGGTTCATTCCTTTATACGTGGTCGCTTGGCGGAGGATACTCCGGTAATAGGTGAGAAAGTCAGAATCATCTATGGTGGGAGCGTGACGCCGACCAACGCGAGAGATTTGTTTGCCCAGCCCGACATTGATGGCGGACTGATAGGTGGAGCAAGCCTCGACAGCGATGCGTTTTTAGGAATTGTTGAAGCGGCAAAGGGTGCAAGTTAAATGTACGAGATTCTTTTAGTCGTTTATCTGCTGGTGTCACTGGCTCTGATCGGTCTGGTGATGATACAGCAAGGTAAAGGGGCTGATATGGGCGCCTCCTTCGGCGCAGGGGCATCGAATACTGTATTCGGCTCCGGTGGTTCAGGCAGTTTCCTGACCCGCACAACTGCAATTTTGGCCACTCTGTTCTTTTTGATCAGCCTGGTGCTTGGCTCCATGTCAAGCAACAAGGTAAAACAGGGTAGCGAATGGGAAAATCTGCAACAGACTCAGCAAGTTGAGCAGACCAAAGCGCCAGTGAAGAAAGACACTGACGTTCCCGAGTAAAGAGTTTTTGCCGTGGTGGTGGAATTGGTAGACACGCTATCTTGAGGGGGTAGTGCTCTAGGGTGTGCGGGTTCGAGTCCCGCCCACGGCACCAATTAAGCAGTGAACCCGGGTAACCGGGAAGTTATAGCCAGTCAGTCTTGTGTGATGAGAATGAAGTGGCTATAATCTCGCACGATTTCGGACGCGGGGTGGAGCAGCATGGTAGCTCGTCGGGCTCATAACCCGAAGGTCGTCGGTTCAAATCCGGCCCCCGCAACCAAATTTCACGCATTTCCTACGCTCAGGAAGGCGGTCGCTGCGAGGCGACAATCAGGGTAAAGCGCCAAGCCCCGATTTGACATCGGGGCTTTTTGTTATGTGCGATTTACTCTGAATCGATCTCTATCTGGGCTATATGCCCTTTTTTTGTTTTTCGGAGGGTGACTTTGGCTACGTTGGAACAACGTTTGACCGATCTGCTCGAGGCTCCGGTCGTTGCCTTGGGTTTTGAACTTTGGGGTGTCGAGTTTATCCGTGCGGGTAAGCACTCGACCTTGCGCGTCTTCATCGACTCAGAGCAAGGCGTGACGGTGGAAGACTGTGCTGAGGTGAGCCGCCAGGTTGGCGCCATCATGGACGTTGAAGATCCCATCACCGAGGAGTATTACCTCGAGGTTTCCTCCCCGGGTCTGGATCGTCCGCTGTTCAAGGTTGCCCAGTTCGAAAAATACGTTGGCCAAGAGGCGGCGGTTTCGCTTCGGATGGCAACAAACAACCGCCGCAAGTTCAAAGGCGTAATCAAAGCTGTGCAGGGGGACATGATCACCCTGACAGTAGATGGTAAGGACGAGGTGTTGGCTTTCACCAATATCCAAAAAGCGAACATAGTGCCGAACTTTGGTTAACGAGGCTATCGGATATGAATAAAGAGATTTTGCTGGTCGTTGACGCTGTGTCCAACGAGAAGGCTGTCCCCCGCGAGAAGATTTTCCAGGCTCTGGAGACTGCGCTGGCGACTGCGACCAAGAAAAAATACGAAGGCGAGATTGAAGTTCGGGTCGAGATCGATCGCAAGACCGGTGACTACGACACCTATCGCCGTTGGGTCGTGGTGGCCGATCAGGCTTCCATGGAGAACCCGTACGGGGAAATCACCCTCGAAGCCGCTCAGATCGAGCAGCCGGATATCCAGATCGGCGACTATGTTGAAGACCAGATTGACTCTGTCACCTTCGACCGCATCACCACCCAGACCGCCAAGCAGGTCATCGTGCAGAAAGTGCGCGAGGCCGAGCGTTCCCAAGTCGTTGACCAGTTCAAGGACAAGGAAGGCACCATCATCAGCGGTGTGGTCAAGAAGAGCAACCGCGACAACGTGATCCTGGATCTGGGCAGCAATGCCGAGGCGGTGATCTTCCGCGACGACATGCTGCCCCGTGAGACCTTCCGTCCCGGTGACCGCATCCGTGGCCTGCTCTACGCAGTCCGCCCGGAAGCCCGTGGTTCCCAGCTGTTCGTCAGCCGCTCCAGCCCGGACTTCCTGAAAGAGCTGTTCCGCATTGAAGTGCCGGAAATCGGCGAAGAGATGATCGAAATCATGGGCGCCGCCCGTGATCCGGGTTCTCGCGCCAAGATTGCGGTCAAGACCAACGATCGTCGTATCGACCCGATTGGTGCCTGTATCGGCATGCGTGGTGCCCGTGTTCAGGCCGTCTCCGCCGAGCTGAGCGGTGAGCGTGCCGACATCGTGCTGTACGATGACAACCCGGCCCAGTACGTGATCAACGCCATGGCGCCTGCCGATGTGGCCTCCATCATCGTCGATGAAGACAACCACACCATGGACATCGCTGTGGAAGCCGCCAACCTGGCCCAGGCCATCGGTCGCAACGGTCAGAACGTGCGTCTGGCCTCCCAGCTGACCGGTTGGGAGCTGAACGTCATGACCGTCGAGGACATGCGCGCCAAGCACCAGGCCGAGAACGATCGCATCCTGACCCTGTTCACCACAGCGCTGGACATCGACGACGATTTCGCCGGTCTGCTGATGGAAGAAGGTTTCTCCACCCTGGAAGAGATCGCCTTCGTACCCGTCAATGAGCTGCTGGCCATCGACGGTCTGGACGAAGACATGGTGGAAGAGCTGCGCAAGCGTGCCAAGGATGTCCTGACCACCAAGGCCCTGGCCAAAGAAGAATCCTTCGACGGCGTAGAGCCTTCCGAAGAACTGCTCAATCTCAACGGCCTTGGCCGTGACATGGCGTATGCCCTGGCCGCTCGCGGCGTCGGCACCCTGGAAGATTTGGCAGAGCAAGGTATCGACGACCTTGCCGACATTGAAGAGCTGACCGCTGAGAAAGCCGGTGAGCTGATTATGGCTGCTCGCAATATCTGTTGGTTCGGAGAAGAGCAGTCTGAATAAGATCAAACGGAGGAAAATGAATGGCAGAAGTATCAGTCAAACAACTTGCCACTGACATCGACACGCCGGTTGATCGTCTTCTCCAGCAGTTTGTCGATGCCGGTATCAGCAAGAGCAAGGCCGACGACCTCGTCAGCGAGTCTGAGAAACAGACTCTGCTGGCTCACTTGAAAAAACAGCATGGAGGTGACGAGATCACCGCACCAGCCCGCATGACATTGCAGCGCAAGACCAAGAGCACCCTGAGTGTTCAAGGCACTGGCGGCAAGAACAAGGAAGTGCAGGTTGAAGTGCGCAAGACTCGCACCTATGTAAAACGCTCGGCGCTGGAAGATGAACAGCGTCAGGCGGAAGCCGAGGAAAAAGCGCGTTTGGAAGCAGAAGAAAAAGCTCGTCACGAGGCCGAGAACAAGGCTCGTCTCGATGCTGAAGAGAAGGCTCGCCGTGAGGCTGAGCAGGCTCGTCGTGAAGCTGAGGAAAAGGCGCGGATCGAGGCACAATCAAAGGCTCGACAGGCTCCACAGCCCGCCAAAGTAGCCGCTAGCACAGCTCAGCAAGAGGCAGAAAAGATGGCCAAGCGCGAAGCAGAAGAACTGAAGCGCCAACAGGAACAAACCGCTTTGCAAAAAGCAGAAGAACTCGCCGCCAAGAAAGCCGAAGAGGCTCGTCTCATGGCGGAACAGAACGGCCCTCGCTGGGCTGAAGAAGAAGCTGCTCGCGCCAAAGAGAGCAGTGATTACCATCTGACCACCAACAAGCATGCGCAAGCCGCAGAAGACGAGTTGGACCGGAAGGAAGAGACCAGTCGTCGCACGGCTGCTGCAGCGGTCAAGGCCCCGAAAAAGGCCACTCGCCGCGAAGACGACCGTGACTCCCGCAATCCCCGTGCTCGCAAAGGCAAGCGCGGCAAGGTCGCCATGCCCAACGCCATGAAGCACGGCTTCAACAAGCCTGCCGCCGTGGTGAACCGTGACGTCGTCATCGGCGAGACCATCACTGTGGCCGAGCTGGCCAACAAGATGGCCGTCAAGGGTGTCGAAGTCATCAAGGCGATGATGAAGATGGGCGCCATGGCTACCATCAACCAGGTGATCGATCAGGAGACTGCTCAGCTGGTCGCCGAGGAGATGGGTCACAAGGTATTGCTGCGTCGTGAGAACGAACTGGAAGAGGCGGTACTGTCCGATCGTGACGAGACCTCTGAAGCCAAGCCGCGTGCCCCTGTCGTGACCATCATGGGTCACGTCGACCACGGCAAGACCTCGCTGCTCGACTACATCCGTAAGGCCAAGGTTGCCGCTGGCGAAGCCGGTGGCATCACCCAGCACATCGGTGCCTACCACGTCGAAACCGACAGTGGCATGATCACCTTCCTGGATACTCCGGGTCACGCTGCGTTTACCTCCATGCGTGCCCGTGGTGCCAAGTCGACCGATATCGTGGTACTGGTCGTCGCTGCCGATGACGGCGTCATGCCGCAGACCATCGAAGCCATCCAGCACGCCAAGGCGGCAGAAGTGCCCATCGTGGTTGCGGTCAACAAGATCGACAAGCCTGAAGCGGATCCGGATCGCGTCAAGACCGAGCTGGCCCGTTACAACGTCATGTCCGAAGACTGGGGTGGTGACAGCCAGTTCGTGCACGTCTCCGCCAAGTCTGGCGAAGGCATCGACGATCTGCTGGAAGCCATCCTGATCCAGTCCGAAGTACTGGAGCTGAAAGCGGTCGTCGATGGCATGGCCAGCGGCGTCGTGATCGAGTCCTTCCTGGACAAGGGCCGTGGTCCGGTTGCCACCGTGCTGGTACAAGAAGGTACCCTGCGCCAGGGCGACATCGTGCTGTGTGGTCTGGAATACGGTCGTATTCGTGCCATGCGTGACGAACTGGGTCGCGAGATCAAGGAAGCGGGTCCGTCCCTGCCGGTGGAAATCCTGGGTCTGTCCGGTGTTCCCTCTGCCGGTGACGAAGCCACTGTCGTGCGTGACGAGAAGAAGGCCCGTGAAGTGGCACTCTATCGTCAGGGCAAGTTCCGCGACGTCAAGCTGGCTCGCCAGCAGAAGGCCAAGCTGGAAAACATGTTCGCCAACATGACCGAGGGCGAAGTGTCCGAAGTGAACGTGGTGATCAAGGCCGACGTACAGGGCTCCGTGCAAGCTATCTGCGATGCACTGGTGCAGCTCTCTACCGACGAAGTCAAGGTCAAGATCGTGGGTTCCGGGGTCGGTGGCATCACCGAAACCGACGCTACCCTGGCAGCTGCTTCCAGCGCCATCCTGGTGGGCTTCAACGTCCGTGCCGACGCTTCTGCGCGCAAGGTCATCGAATCCGAGAGCCTGGATCTGCGTTACTACTCCGTCATCTATGACCTGATCGACGAAGTGAAGCAGGCCATGAGCGGCAAGCTGGCCCCTGAGTATCGTCAGGAGATCATCGGTCTGGCTGAAGTCCGTAGCGTCTTCAAGTCACCGAAGTTCGGCGCCGTTGCCGGCTGTATGGTCACCGAAGGTGTGGTCAAGCGCTCCAACCGTATTCGCGTTCTGCGTGACAACGTGGTTATCTATGAAGGCGAGCTGGAATCCCTGCGCCGCTTCAAGGATGACGTCAACGAGGTCCGCAACGGTTACGAGTGTGGTATCGCGGTCAAGAACTACAACGACGTGCGCGAAGGCGACCAGATCGAAGTTTACGAGACCATTGAAATTCAGCGGACTCTGTAAGCCGACAGTTAGAACAAATAGGGGGCTGCGGCCCCCTTTTATCGCAGGATAGAATATGGCCAGAGAATTCAGCCGGACCCGTCGGGTCGGGCAGCAGATCCAGCGTGAAATCGCGCTGATCCTGCAGCGCGAGGTGAAAGACCCGCGCATCGGCATGGTGACTGTCTCCGACGTGGAAGTGTCCAAGGACCTCAACTATGCCAAGATTTACGTCACCTTCTTGCAGCTGGAGAATGACGCCGAGCGGATCAAAGAAGGCCTCAAGGGCCTGACCGAGGCGGCCGGTTACATTCGCAGCCTGCTCGGCAGCGCCATGCGTCTGCGGGTGGTGCCGGAGCTGCGTTTCTACTACGACCAGACCCTGGTCGAGGGGATGCGCCTCTCCAACCTGGTGACCAACACTGTGCGTGAAGACAAGCGTCGCATGACCGAAGCCGGTCGTGAAGAAGACGAAGCCGCACCGGATGATACAACTGAGGATAAAGCCTGAGATGTCTCGAAGACGTCGTTTCAAGGGCCGTGACGTACACGGTATCCTGCTGCTGGACAAGCCGACCGGTCTGACCTCCAACGATGTGTTGCAGAAGGTCAAGCGGATCTACAACGCGGCCAAGGCCGGTCACACCGGCGCCCTGGACCCCCTGGCGACCGGCATGTTGCCGATCTGCCTCGGTGAGGCCACCAAGTTCTCCCAGTATCTGCTGGAGGCGGACAAGCGCTATGAGGTGACCGCCAAGCTGGGCGAGCGCACCAACACCAGCGACTCCGACGGCGAGGTGGTCTCCACCCGTCCGGTGAACGTGGCCGTGGGTACCCTGATCGAGGCGCTGGACCAGTTCCGCGGCCCCATCATGCAGGTGCCGTCCATGTACTCCGCCCTCAAGCACAACGGTCGTCCGCTCTACGAGTACGCCCGTGAAGGCATAGAGATCGAGCGGGAAGCCCGCCCCATCACCGTATTCGAGCTCAAACTGCTGAGCTTTGAAGGGGATGAGGTGCGCCTCGAGGTGCACTGCAGCAAGGGCACCTACATCCGCTCCCTGGTGGACGATCTCGGCGAAGTGCTGGGCTGTGGCGCCCACGTCACCCAGCTGCGTCGTACCCAGGTGGCCAGCTATCCCTACGACAGGATGCTGACCCTGGAGCAGCTCGAGTGCATCTTCGAGCAGGCCAAGGCCGAGAGCATACCGCCGCGGGAGCAGCTGGACCCGCTGCTGCTGCCGATGGATACCGCAGTGGCGTCCCTGCCCGAGGTGAACATGCTGACGGCCGTCGCCGCCTATGTGAATCAGGGTCAGGCAGTGCAGGTGGCGGGTGCACCGCAAAGCGGCCAGGTCCGCATGACGGTGGGTTCTGAGCGCGAGTTCATCGGCGTCGGCGAGATCGACGACGAAGGGCGGGTCGCTCCCAAGCGGCTGGTGCGTTATCACGACGATAACAGCGAGGAGTGATCCTCTGGCGGTATCGCCCTGGCTCACCGGCCAGGGCGCGTGCAGCTCGCTCCTCTTTATCGTTGCGAAAAGGGGCGGCTGCGATTATGATACCGCCCTCATTTCACGGCTGAATTAGAGATTGGCTGTGAACCTTTAAACACTCTACTGGAGTAATACCATGTCTCTAAATGCTGAGATCAAAGCTTCCATCGTTGCTGACAACGCTCGTTGCGCCAACGACACCGGTTCCCCCGAAGTGCAGGTTGCCCTGCTGACTGCCCAGATCAACCATCTGCAAGGTCACTTCAAGGAGCACGCCAAGGATCACCACGGTCGTCGCGGTCTGCTGCGCATGGTTTCCCAGCGTCGTAAGCTGCTGGACTACCTGAAGCGTAAAGACGTTCAGCGTTACGCTGCTCTGATCGCCAAGCTGGGTCTGCGTCGTTAATCGACCATCAGATTTCGCGAAAAAGGGGAACCGTGAGGTTCCCCTTTTTTATGGATCATTTTTATCGCGCGGCAAACCGTTGCCTGCCTCACAGAATGCGTGCCACCGCTTACCTTTTGATGCGAATCAAGTATACTTGCACGCGAATTTAAAGCGCCAAATTGTAAAAAGGAAATTCACGTGAATCCTATTGTAAAGTCATTCCAGTACGGTCAACACACCGTCACCCTGGAAACCGGTGTGATGGCCCGTCAAGCCACTGCGGCCGTCATGGTCAGCATGGACGATACCTGCGTATTTGTGACCGTAGTTGGCAAGAAAGAGGCCGATCACGGCCGTGATTTCTTCCCGCTGACCGTCAACTACCAGGAGCGTACCTATGCTGCTGGTCGTATCCCGGGTGGTTTCTTCCGTCGTGAAGGCCGTCCGAGCGAAGGTGAGACCCTTATCTCCCGCCTGATCGACCGTCCTATTCGTCCGCTGTTCCCGGAAGGCTTCCTCAATGAGGTTCAGGTGGTTGCCACCGTCATGTCCGTGAACCCGGCCGTGTCCCCCGACATCGTTGCCATGATCGGTGCCTCTGCTGCCCTGGCCATCTCCGGTATCCCGTTCGGCGGCCCGATTGCTGCTGCCCGCGTGGGTTACATGAACGGTCAGTACGTGCTGAACCCGACCACCACCGAACTGCCCCAGAGCGACCTGGACCTGGTGGTTGCCGGTACTGCCAACGCCGTGCTGATGGTGGAATCCGAAGCGGCCATCCTCTCCGAAGAGGTGATGCTGGGCGCCGTGGTCTATGGCCACGAGCAGATGCAGGTGGTGATCAACGCCATCAACGAATTCGCCGCCGACGTGGGTACCCAGCCCTGGGACTGGACCCCGCCTGCCGTCAACGAAGCGCTGAAAGCCAAGGTTGCCGAGCTGGCCACCGCCGAACTGGGTGAAGCCTACCGCATCACCGAGAAGGCCGTGCGTTACGCCGCCATCGGTGCCATCAAGTCCCGTGTGGTTGAGCAAGTTATCGCTTCCGGCGTGGAAGAAGATGCCAAGAAGATCGGCGAAGAGTTCCACAGCCTGGAAAGCCGCATCGTCCGTGGCCGTGTGGTCCGTGGCGAGCCGCGCATCGATGGTCGCGATCCGGAAATGATCCGCGCCCTGTCCGTCGGCACCGGCATCCTGCCGCGCGCTCACGGCTCCGCCCTATTCACCCGTGGCGAGACTCAGGCCATCGTGGTTGCGACCCTGGGTACCGAGCGTGACGCCCAGAACATCGACGAGCTCTCTGGCCACCGTGCCGACCGCTTCATGCTGCACTACAACTTCCCGCCGTATTGCGTCGGCGAGACCGGCATGATGGGCAGCCCCAAGCGTCGTGAGATCGGTCATGGTCGTCTGGCCAAGCGCGGCGTTGCTGCCGTGATGCCGAGCGCCGCCGAGTTCCCGTACGTGGTGCGCGTGGTGTCCGAGATCACCGAATCCAACGGTTCCTCCTCCATGGCCTCCGTCTGTGGTTCCTCCCTGGCGCTGATGGACGCGGGTGTGCCGATCAAGGCCTCCGTTGCTGGTATCGCCATGGGTCTGGTGAAGGAAGAAGAAGGTTTCGTCGTGCTGTCCGACATCCTGGGTGACGAAGATCACCTGGGCGACATGGACTTCAAGGTGGCCGGTACTACCCAGGGTATCACCGCGCTGCAGATGGACATCAAGATCGAAGGCATCACCAAAGAGATCATGGAGATTGCTCTCAAGCAAGCTCGTGGCGCTCGCCTGCACATCCTGAAGGTGATGGACGAAGCCATCCAGGCTCCCCGTGCCGAGATCTCCGATTTCGCCCCGCGCATCCACACCATCAAGATCAATCCCGAGAAGATCAAGGATGTCATCGGCAAGGGCGGTTCCGTGATCCGTGCCCTGACCGAAGAGACCGGCACCAACATCGAGCTGGATGATGACGGTACCGTCCGCATCTCTGCCGTTGCCAACGAAGCCGCCATGGAAGCCATCCGTCGCATCGAGGCCATCACCGCCGAGATCGAAGTGAACCGCATCTATGAAGGCAAGGTTGTGCGTCTGGCCGATTTTGGCGCCTTCGTCAACATACTGCCGGGTAAAGACGGTCTGGTGCACATCTCCCAGATCACCGATGCCCGCGTGCAGAACGTGGCCGACTTCCTGAAGATCGGCGATGTGGTGAAGGTGAAGGTACTGGAAGTGGACCGTCAGGGCCGCGTGCGTCTCTCCATCAAGGAAGCGAATGCACCGACCGAAGCCGTCGCCCCGGTTGCCGACGTGGCCGTTGCCGAAGAGCCGGCTGCCGAATAAGGCACCCGTTCTGTGAAGAGCCGACCTCAGGGTCGGCTTTTTTGTGCCTGTCTGCCTGTGGAGACCAGAGAGAAGATGCCTTGTTCCTTTTGGCGCCAATTGCTATAAGGGACGACTCGCCGTCACGTTGTCAAAAGGAAGTGCAGCATGTCATGGGCCTATCTCAGGCAGTTTCCCCCGTTAGTCTGGATCGTCATCCTGGGCACCTTCATGGTGCGCACCACCTTCTTCATGGTCTGGCCCTTTCTCTCCATCCTGCTCTATCGCGACTATGGCCTCTCGGCGACCCTGATCGGCCTCATCCTGGGGGCCACGGCGGCCCTCTCCACCCTGGTCAGCTTCTATGGCGGCTGGCTGTCGGACAAGTGGGGGCGGCGCAACATACTGCTGTTCGGCTGCCTGGTGTCCGCCCTGAGCGTCGCCTTGCTCGGCCTCTCCCATCAGGTGATCTGGCTGGCTCTCGGGGTGATCGGCAGCGGGCTCTCCTACGGGCTCATCGATTCCCCTGGCAAGGCGCTGATGGCCGACAGCCTGGCCGAGCCCAAGGCCCGC
Organism: Aeromonas sp. S16(2024); assembly: GCF_041403065.1. NCBI lineage: Bacteria > Pseudomonadati > Pseudomonadota > Gammaproteobacteria > Aeromonadales > Aeromonadaceae > Aeromonas > Aeromonas sp. S16(2024). Next base: position 58,609 of record NZ_JBGLQX010000008.1, read on the forward strand.
GAGCTGGCGCTGCACCTGCGTTACTTTCTGCTCAACCTGGGGGCGGCCATCGGTCCCCTGCTCGGGGTCAGCTACGGCCTGAGCGCTCGGCAGGAGACTTTCCTGCTGCTCAGTGCCAGCTATCTGCTGCTCGGCTTCATCTTCTTCGTCGGTTTTCGACTGGCCGCCTGTCAGCCAAGCCATGCCGCCGGCCCGGGCATGCGCGCCGTGCTGCGGGTGCTCTGGCAGGACAGGGGCTTCCTGCTGCTGACGATGGCCAACATGCTGCTGATGCTGGTCTATGCCCAGTTCGAGTCACCGCTCATCCAATACCTGACCCGGGCGGGCACCCCTGAGGTGGAGCGCCTCATCGGCTGGCTGGTGAGCACCAATGCGCTGACCATAGTGATCCTGCAGTTCCCGCTGCTGCACCTGACCGCCAACTGGTCTATCAAGCGCCGACTGCAGCTCGGGGTCGCCTTCTTCCTCAGCGCCCAGCTGCAGTTCGCGCTCGGGGATACCGCCATCTGGTGGCACTGGATAGTGGCGGTGATCCTGCTCAGCATCGGCGAGTGCATCTTGTTCCCACTGCTCAATGTGCTGGTCGATCAGATGGCGCCGGAGCACCTCAAGGGCAGTTACTTCGGGGCGGCCTCCATGTCCGGGCTCGGGATCGCCATCGGTGCCCTGCTGGGGGGCTGGATCCTGGCCAACTGGGGGGGCAGCTGGCTCTATGGCTGCATGGCGCTGCTCTGCCTGGCGATCCTGATGCTCTATGGCCTGAGTTCCCGGACCTCACGCCCTGCGCTGGTCCGGGCCGAGCCCTGATCCCTAGAAGGTCAGCACCTTGTCGGCCGCCAGAGTCCACTGGGCAAGCAGGGGCAGGGTGCCTACCTCTATGCCCTCGATGAGGGGCAGGGCCGTGATGCCCCGCGCGTCCGTGCAGCTCTTGCACAGCCGGATGACTGTGCCCTGTGCCAGCAGGATCTCCAGCATCTGGCGAAGGTTGTAACCCTCGGCGGGGGATTGGCCCGCCAGGGCGGCGCTGACTGCGTCTGACATCAGGAAGAGTTTCAGGTCGATGTCTTCCTGCTCGTTGAGGGCTATCCCCAGGCGCAGGGCATTGAACAGGGTTTCGCTGCCATAGGGGGCACCGTTGGCGATGATGACGATCTGTTGCTTCATGGGACTCTCCGGGTTGAAAGGGGCATTGTAGCGTCGCCGGCATGGCGGCGGCATGACCCAGTGCAAACTCTGTCGTAGCCCTTTCCCTGTGCCTTGACCTCGGGGGATGAGTCAGGTTTCATAGGCGGCCATCCAGTATGACAGAGCAAAGAGGTCGTTATGTGGAAGATTGCCGGAATAGGATTATTGCTGTTGGCCGGACAGGCCTATGGCAGTGAAAACGTCGGCTGCAAGGCCAGGCATCAGGCAGTGACCGAGCAGTTGAGCTTCGCCCGGGCGCACGATAACGCCGAGCAGGTGGCGGGCCTGGAGCAGGCCCTGCGCAACATCGAGACCCATTGCACCGATGCCGGCCTCGTCGAGGAGCAGCAAGAGAAGGTCGCCAAGCAGAAGCAAGAGGTGGAGGAGCGCCTGGCGGATCTGCAGAGCGCCCGGGTCTCTGGCAAGCCGGACAAGATCGCCAAGAAGCAGGTCAAGCTGGAGGAGTCCCAGGCCGAGCTGCTGGAGGCCCAACGCGAGCTTGAGGCGCTGCAGAAGCTGGTCAAGCCCTGAGTGGGTTGTAGCGCAATAGAAAAAGCCGGGCATGCCCGGCTTTTTCTATTTCTGGATGACCCGCAGGTCCGGCACTACTGCCTGTGCATCAGCACAAACTTGTCCATCAGCTGCTCTTCGGTCTCCACGTGGGCGGGATCCCAGATGATGCAATCGATAGGGCAGACGCTGATGCAGGTGGGCTTCTCATAGTGGCCGACGCACTCGGTGCAGCGATCCGGATCTATCTCGTAGATCTTCTCCCCCAGGCTGATGGCCTGGTTCGGACACTCGGGATCGCACATGTCACAGTTGATGCACTTGTCGGTGATGAGCAGCGCCATCTCAGGCCGCCGAGTGGGGCTGACGGGTGTCCTGACGATCGCCCAGGTTGCGCAGCAGTATGCCGTAGTTGACGTCGATCTCTTTGGGGACGGGCACATAGACAACGTGGCCGTTGCCCGGCGCGGTGTCGATAAGCTCGCCCTTGCGGTTCTGCATCTGCTCCAGGTTGAAGCTGACGTTGCCCTGCGGCGTCATCAGCTCCAGGCTGTTGCCCACCAGGAACTTGTTTTTCACTTCCACTTCCACCATGTCGCCCTGGCGACCGGTGATCTCGCCGACGAACTGCTGGGTGTCGGAGACCGAGTAGCCGTAGTCGTAGTTCTGGTACTCGCTGTGGTTGTGACGGCGCAGGAAGCCCTCGGTGTAGCCGCGGTGGGCCAGGTTCTCGAGGGTGCCCATCAGGGTCGGATCGAACGGACGACCGGCGACCGCATCGTCGATGGCCTTGCGATAGACCTGGGCGGTACGGGCGCAGTAGTAGAAGGACTTGGTGCGGCCTTCGATCTTCAGGGAGTGCACTCCCATTTTGGTCAGGCGCTCCACGTGCTCGACGGCGCGCAGATCCTTGGAGTTCATGATGTAGGTGCCGTGCTCGTCCTCGAACGCCGTCATGTACTCGCCGGGGCGGTTGGACTCTTCCAGCAGCACCAGGGCATCGCTCGGCTTGCCGAGCCCAAGGGTGTTGTCCGGGCGCACGGCGATGGGCTCCTGACGGTGGACGATTTGGCCCACGTCATCTTCCTTGCCCTCGTGCACCTTGTACTCCCAGCGGCAGGAGTTGGTGCAGGTGCCCTGGTTGGGGTCGCGCTTGTTGATGTAGCCGGAGAGCAGGCAGCGGCCCGAATAGGCCATGCACAGCGCGCCGTGGACGAAGACTTCCAGCTCCATCTCGGGCACCTGCATGCGGATCTCTTCGATCTCGTCGAGGGACAATTCGCGGGAGAGAATGGCGCGGGTCAGGCCCATCTGATGCCAGAACTTCACCGTGGCCCAGTTGACCGCGTTGGCCTGCACCGAGAGGTGAATGGGCATCTCCGGGAAGGCTTCGCGCATCATCATGATGAGGCCGGGGTCTGACATGATGAGCGCATCCGGCTTCATGTCCACCACGGGGCGCATGTCGCGGATGAAGGTCTTGAGCTTGGAGTTGTGGGGCTGGATGTTGGCCACCACATAGAACTGCTTGCCCAGCGCGTGGGCTTCGTTGATGCCGAGCTGCAGATTCTCGTGATCGAATTCGTTGTTGCGTACCCGCAGGCTGTAGCGCGGCTGGCCCGCATAGACGGCGTCGGCGCCATAGGCATAGGCGTAACGCATATTCTTGAGGGTCCCGGCGGGGGAGAGCAATTCTGGTCTGAACATGTTGGACTCTTTCTGTCTGATTGCAAATCAGGACGGCGCCACCTGATGGCGCCGTATAGGGTCATCGGCATGGTGCGACCGTACTCGACGCACGGCCACCCGATGAGGTACACCCAGAGCACGAGATGACTCGATACTCCTGATAAAAGGGGTGCGAGATTGTACTCGTGACGGCGCCATCATGCAATTTGGCGCTAGGGTGGCGGGCCGGATGCATGTTCATTTTGCGCTCAGATTGGCGATGTTAGGGTAACAGGCACCCGATACGGTCGATTGTTGGGGGGAGAATGGATCTTTTCCGCGAAAAAGCCCCCTCTTCAAGTTGAAATTTTGTCCGACTCGGGAAAGAATGCGCGCTCGGTATTGGCCTCGGGCGAGAGCGACTCGTGACAAGGGGCAGACCGAGGATGAACCGGCTTCAGGCCAACAGGTACAGGAAACCATACAGGAATTTTATGAATCCCCTTCGCATTGCCGCTTCGGCCCTTTTTTGCACTCTGACCCTGGTCAGCCAGCAGGCCGCCGCCGTTGAATACGCGCTGCCAGCCGCCAACAGCCGTCTGATCGGTGAGAACCAGGAATACGTGGTGCCCGCAGACAATCGTCCGCTGGAGCAGATCGCCGCCGACTTCCAGCTGGGCCTGACCAACATCATGGAAGCGAATCCGGGCGTCGACCCCTATCTGCCGACGCCGGGCAGCAAGCTGACCATTCCGCATCAGCTGATCCTGCCGAATGCGCCGCGCGAGGGGATCGTCATCAACGTGGCCGAGATGCGTCTCTACTACTACCCGAAAGGCAAGAACGTGGTGCAGGTGCTGCCCATCGGCATCGGCCAGCTGGGGGTCAACACCCCGGAGAACTGGATCACCAAGGTTGAGCGCAAGCGCGCCAACCCGACCTGGACCCCGACCGAGAACATCCGTCGCCGTTACGCCGCCCAGGGCAAGACACTGCCTGCGGTCTGGCCGGCCGGTCCGGACAACCCCATGGGCCTGCACGCCCTCTATATCGGCAACCTGTATGCCATCCATGGCACCAACGCCACCTTCGGCATTGGCCTGCGGGTGAGCAGCGGCTGCGTGCGTCTGCGCGCCGATGACATCAAGTACCTGTTCGACAACGTGCCGGTCGGCACCCGCGTCCAGTTCGTCAACCAGCCGGTCAAGACCACGGTCGAGCCGGATGGCGGTCGTTACATGGAAGTGCACGAGCCGCTGTCGCGTACCGAGGAGGAGTTCAACTCCACCGCCTCGGTGCCGCTCCCCATGACCCCGGCCACCACCCGCTTCATCGCCCACATGGACAGCGATTCCAACGTGGTCAAGCAGGTGCTGGAACAGCGTACCGGCATGCCGACCCGCCTCAATCCCGAAGCCTGATCGCTTCTGCGAGACGCTCGGTAACAATAACGGCGACCCCAGGGTCGCCGTTATTGTTTATGTGACTCAAGGGGCGGGCGGGGCATAGAGGGCCAGCCAGTTGCCTTCGGTATCCTCTATGATGACCCGTGAGCCGTGGCCGCTGCCGATGGAGTGCAGGGGTTCGAGCACCCGCCCGCCGAGCCGGGGAACCAGCTGCTCGGCCTCCTGCAGCCTGTCACCCAGGGAGAGATAGATGAGGGGACCGGCGCCACCGGGCTGGTGGTATTTGTCCATGGGGCCGAGACAGGCCGCCGCGTTGCTGCCATCGTAGCGCAGCATGGCAAAACGCATCTCCTCCTCCTGTATGGGGGTGACCTGCACATCGAGCAGGGCCGAGTAGAAGTCCATGGCACGATCCAGATCCCGTGTCGGAATGTCGGCCCAGACCAGGGTGTTGTCCATCTTCGTATTCTCCAGCATGTTCCGGCCGATGCGGTCGGTGGCTCTTTGAGGGTAGGAGTGGCCGAACAGGGGCGCCATCAATGAAAAAACGGCGCCTGATGGCGCCGCTTTTGGATGGGGAAGATAACTGCTTTTCCCGCTAGATACAGTCACTTGCCTGCGATGTTCAGCCCGCCAATGCGGATCAGCGGCGCGTAGAATCCCTTGCCATCGTTGTGATGCAGGGTGTCACCGACCGCTTCCAGCTCCCCGAGCAGGCGGTAGAAGTTACCCGCCACCGTGATGCCGCGCACCGGCTGGACGCGAACGCCGTCCCGGCACAGGAACCCCGAGGCGCCGAACGAGAAGTCGCCGCTCACCGCATCGGCACCGGAGTGCAAACCGTCCAGCTTGAGCAGCTCCAGATAGTCGCCGCTCTGCACCTCGCCCTCGCTGTGAGGACCTGTGCCAAACACCAGATGGCGGGCGGTTACATCCAGCGCGCTGCGGGCGCTGCGGGCCGCCGAGCCGTTGCTCGTCACGCCGAAGTGGCGGGCGGTGGCGCTGTTGTGCAGCAGGGTTTTCAGCTCCCCCTCGCCAATCAGCAGCAGATCCGAGGTGGCTGTCCCCTCGCCATCGAACGCCTTGATGTTCATGCCGCCCGGCATATAGGCCCTGCTTTCCAGGGTGAGCCAGCGTGACGCCACGCTCTGTCCCACCTTGTCTCGCCAGGGGTTGATCCCCTGCTGGGCCCACTTGCCCGACAGCGCCCCCTGGAAGCAGCCAAACAGGCTGGCGAAGCAGTTGGTGCTGAAAATGGCGCTGTAGCGACCGCTCGGCACCGCTTCACCGGGCAGCAGGCCATCGGCGATGGCGTAGATTTGTTCGATAAGGGCCTGGCTGTCGAGCTCGTCGAAGCGGCGGCCATACTGCCCTTGCGAGTGCATCGACTGGCGGCCATCCCGCTCTACCAGCGCCGAGGTATAGCAGCCGACGCTGAATTCACTGTGCTGGCAGAGGCTGCCCAGGCTGTTGGCGAGCCAGAGGCGGCTCTCCCCCTCGAAGAAGCTGTTGTAGGGGGCCCCGGTCACATCGGGCATGGCCAGCATGTCAGATTCCAGGCGCAGGGCCAGGGCGATCTTCTCCTCCACCGCCGTGGTATCGGGCTGGTTTATTTCGGCGCAGTCGGTGCTGATCCGGCTGCCGGCAACCGAGATGCGCTGATCCGGGTCCACCTTGGCAAAGCGGCTGGCATCCAGTGCATCCTGCAGCATGGCATCGAGGGCCGCCTCATCGAGGGATTCCGAGTAGGCGATGCCGACCCGTCCATCCTTGATGAGACGAATGCCGAGCTGCTGGCTGCTGGTGACCTTGTATTCCCCGAGCTCCCCCTTGTCGGCCTTGAGGGAGAAGGCTTTGTCCTGATTGGCGATGACGTCCGCCTCGGCGCCAAGGTCCGCGACCTTCTCCAGCAGGCGGGTGAGCAGTTGGTTCATGTCGAGTGTGCTCATCAGGCGTTCCCTCCTACCAGTATCTTGTCAACTTTCAAGGCGGGTTGGCCGACAGAGGTGGGCACAGAGCCCGAGACGGAGCCGCACATACCGGCGGCCAGCGCCAGATTGCGCCCGACCATGGAGATCTCTTTGAGCACTTGCGGGCCGGTGCCGATCAGGGTCGCCGACTTGAGCGGGCGGGTGATCTTGCCGTGCTCGATGAGATAGGCTTCCTGCACGTTGAAGTTGAACTCGCCGGTACCCGGTTGCACCGAGCCGCCCCCCATCTTCTTGGCGTAGATGCCGTGCTCGACGGTGGCCAGCATATCGTCGAGGCTGTGGCTGCCCGGTTCGATATAGGTGTTGCGCATGCGCGAGGTGGGGGCGTATTTGTAGGATTCGCGCCTTCCCGAGCCGGTGCGGGCATGGCCTGTCTTGAGGGCGCCCATTCTGTCCACCAGAAAACCGGTCAGCACGCCGTCCTTGATGAGCTGGGTGTGCTGGGTCGCCATCCCTTCGTCATCGACGTTGATGGAGCCCCAGGCGTTGCTCTGCAAGCCTTCATCCACGGCGCTGACCGCCGGATTGGCGATCAGCTGGCCCATCTTGTCGTGGAATACCGAGGCCTTCTTGGCGACCGAGGTGGTCTCCAGCAGATGGCCGCAGGCCTCGTGGAAGATGACGCCGCCAAAGCCGCTCTCCATGATGACCGGCAGGGTGCCGCTCGGGCAGGGGGCTGCACCCAGCTTCACCAGTGCCTGGCGAGTGGCGGTGAGCGCCAGCTCGCGCGGATCGATACGATCTGCGTGTTCCCAGCCCATCAGGGCGCCGGGCGCCTCATAGCCCACGCTCTGCTCGCCCCCCTCAACGGCGATGGTCTGGGCCATGATGCGGTTGTAGTGGCGGCGATCGCTCACCTGCAGCCCTTCGCTGTTGAAGATCTCCACCTCCTGCTCCCAGCCCAGCACGTTGCCGGAGAACTGGCTCACCTTGCTGCTTTCGGCGCGAGCCACCGCATCCATGGCGTGCAGATAGGCAATCTTCTGCTCCAGCTGCTTGTCGGCCGAGAGCGGCAACGCTACCGGGTTGCGATCGGTCAATCGGGTGAAATCGAAGGCGGTGGCGGTGACCACGGGGTCACGCCTGTCCTTGGCCGCCAGCAGGCTGACGATGCGCAGCAGCTCGTCGCGGCTGGCCAGGTTGGTGTAGCCGTAGAGCACCTTGTGGCCGTAGCACAGGCGCACGCCTATGCCGAAATCGAGGCCGCCGCTGATGTTCTCTATCTGGCTGGAGAGCAGGCTGAGCTGGCTGCGGCGCTTGCGCTCCACAAACAGCTCGGCGAAGTCGGCACCCAGCGCCAGCGCGTGATCGAGCACGTCGCGGGCTATGGTGGGGGCCAACAGGGAGAATGAGGTCATAGAATTTCCTTTTCTGATCTGTCCGTTTGCTTCCGACACCGGGTGTTAGGTTGTTATAGGGTGTCGAACCCATTGTTGCAGACCAGCAGTAAAAAGTCGCTATAGCGTCAGACGATGATACCGTTCGAGATAATCGGTGCGATAACTGCGCCCGGCAGCCAGTGTGGTCGGCTGCCGGCAGGGGAGATCAACACCGCTTTCGGTGCTCGATGAGGACGCCGGGCCGTCGACGCTCTTTGGCGCCGCCAGGCGGGATCACAGCAGCTCGTGGATCTCATTCAGGATCTGATCGACCCACTGCTCGATGCGGGATTCGGTCTGGTCGTACTGATTGGCGTCATCGAGGGCCAGGCCGACGACAAGATGGTGGCCATCGTCGCTCCGCATCCAAGGGATCATCGAACATGCAAGCTACCTGGATCACAGCAGCTCGTGGATCTCATTCAGGATCTGATCGACCCACTGCTCGATGCGGGATTCGGTCTGGTCGTACTGATTGGCGTCATCGAGGGCCAGGCCGACGAAGTGACGGCCATCGTCGATCAGTGCCTTGGAGGCATCGAACTCGTACCCCTCGTTGGGCCAGTAACCCACCAGCCTGACCCCCTTGGGCACCAGCTGATCGTGCAACAGGCCAAGAGCATCCTGATACCACTCGCCGTACCCCAGCTGATCGCCCATGCCGAACAGGGCGATGATGCATCCTTCCAGAGGCACATCCTTGATGTCTTCCCAGCGGGATTCCCAATCTTCCTGCAGCTCGCCGAAGTCCCAGGTGGAGATGCCGAGGATCAGGATGTCGTACTCCTGCATGCGGGCCAGGGGTACATCCTTGATGTTGTGGAGATCAACCAGCTCGGGGCCAATGAGGGCGCGGATCTTCTCGGCGGCCATCTCGGTGTAGCAGGTGGTTGAGCCGTAAAACAAACCTATCTTCATCGCTCTTCTCTTGATCGCAGTAGGCAAGGGGGGGTCGGGCAACCATGGGTTGGACCGCCCGAGTGAGGGCGCCAGTCTAGCAGATTGCCCCTCGTGCTTCACCGCCTGCTATGCCTGCCGGGGAAGCGCAAGCCCCTGATGTGCGCGCCGGCCTGGCAGGCTACAATGGGCCACCGTTTGCCCAAGACCGACACCCCATGACCAAGCCAGCCCCTGCCGTGCACAACCATCCCCTGATCGAGCCCTTCCTCGATGCCCTCTGGCTGGAGCGGGGACTGTCCGACAATACGGTCAGCTCCTATCGCTCGGATCTGGAAAAGTTTGCCCTCTGGCTCGATGGGCAGGGGGGCTCCCTGCTGCTGGCGGGGATGGACGACATCCAGCACTACCTCGCCTGGCGGGTTGACCAGCAGTTTGCGGCCAGCAGCACGGCCCGCTTCCTCTCGGCCCTGCGCCGCTTCTATCAGTATCTCAATCGGGAAAAATTGCGCAGCGACGACCCGACAGTGCTGCTGGAGGGGCCCAAGTTGCCCAAGAAGCTCCCCTCCGATTTGAGCGAGGCCGAGGTGGATGCGCTGCTCACGGCGCCCCTGGTGGATGATCCGCTGGAGCTGCGGGACAAGGCGATGCTCGAGCTGCTCTATGCCACCGGGCTGCGGGTCTCCGAGCTGGTGGGGCTCACCGCCGAGCATGTCAGCCTGCGCCAGGGGTTGGTGCGGGTGGTGGGCAAGGGCAACAAGGAGCGGCTGGTGCCCATGGGGGAGGAGGCGGTGTACTGGCTGGAGCGCTACTACAGGGAGGCCCGCATCCTGCTGCTGGGGGGCACCAGCTCGGACGTGGTCTTCCCCTCCAAGCAGGCCAGGATGATGACCCGCCAGACCTTCTGGCATCGCATCAAGCTCTATGCCCAGCGGGCGGGGATCAGGGGGGAACTCTCCCCCCACACCCTGCGCCACGCCTTTGCCACCCATCTGCTCAACCACGGCGCCGATCTGCGGGTGGTGCAGATGCTGCTGGGACATGCGGATCTCTCCACCACCCAGATCTACACCCATGTAGCCAACGAGCGGCTCAAGGCGCTCCATGGGGAGCACCATCCCCGGGCTTGACTTGCCCCGGCTGCAAACAAAAAAAACGCCAAGCGGCGTTTTTTTCATCACTGCACGACAGGAGCTGGCGCTTATTTTCCCTGCTGGGATTTGAGCAGATCGCGGATCTCGGTCAACAATTCCTGATCCTTGGTCGGGCCGGCTGGCGCGGCGGCTTGCTCTTCTTCCTGCTTCTTCTTGAGGGTGTTGATGGCCTTGAGCCCCATGAAGATGGCGAAGGAGATGATCAGGAAGTCGATGCAGGTCTGGATAAACTTGCCGTAGGCGATGACCACGGCCGGGATGTCACCTTCGGCGGCCTTCAGGGTGACAGCGAGGTCGCTGAAGTCCACTCCCCCCAGGATGAGGCCGATGGGAGGCATGATGACGTCGCCCACGAAGGAGGAGACTATCTTGCCGAAGGCGGCACCTATGATGATACCGACCGCCATGTCGATGACGTTGCCTCTGGCCGCAAAGGCCTTGAACTCTTTAATCAGACTCATTTTTCCCCCTAAAAACGGACAGCATGCGGTCTGACCGCATCGCTACTTGAACGATAAAACATCAATAAAACAGAGGGATGACCATGGTGTCTCCCGTCGTCCTGATTAGCTTGCTGGGCCTTAGCCCAATTGGCAACCTGTCAGGTCGGGATTTTTTTGCGGCAGGTTCTATTAACAAATCTCTGATTAAGGTGTTGGGACAAGGATGTGTACTGAGTTACCTTATGAATCCATTCAATCATGCTAAGTGAGCAATCAAGTGCGACATTTACTGCTGGGAATGATGCTGCTGTGCACCTTTGCTGCCAGTGCGGGGATGGACCCCCAGCTGTTGAAACAGACCATAGGGCAGCGGCTCGGGGTGCAGGTCTTCCTGGTGGACGAGACCCCGGTGCCGGGTCTCTATCTGCTGGGCACGGCCCAGGGGCTGATCTACAGCGATGCCAAAGGCGACTATGTGCTGCAGGGCTCCATGCTGGATCTGGCCCACGACATGCAAAATCTCACCCGCCTGAGCCAGCAACAGCAGCGCCGGCTGGCGCTGGAGCAAGTAGGCGAGGCACGGCTCTGGCTCAAGGCACCAAACGAGCACTACCGTGTTACCCTGTTTACCGATCTCGGCTGCCGCCGCTGTCACGCCGTTCTGGACGAGCTGCCCCAGTTGCAGGCCAGAGGGGTGAGCGTGCAGGTGCTGCCCCTGGCTGCGCCTTTCGCCAAGCTGGCCGAGACGCAGGCGCTCTGGTGCGATCCCGCGCTCCTGGGTGAACTCAGTCTCAGTGATCGTTTGCCTGCGGCCGGATGTAATGAGATCCTTGCCCATCATATCGGCCTGAGCCAGTGGCTCGGGATCAAGGCGTCACCGAGCTGGGTCCTGCCAAACGGGGATCTGGTGCGGGGATATCAGAGCCCTGAACAACTGCTCAAGATACTGGATCACATCAATGCCCCTGCAAATCCGTCGTCGTCCGCGAGTTGATGATTCCCATCTGCCCGCTACTTTGCACCCACTGCTTCGTCAAATCTTCGCCAGCCGCGGCGTGGAGGATCCCGCCCTGCTGGAGCGCAGCGCCAGCCAGCTGCTGCCGCCCCAGCGCCTGTTCGGCATGGAGCAGGCGGTGCCCCTGCTGGCGGATGCCCTGACGGCGCAGCAGCGCATCCTGATCGTCGGCGACTTCGACTGCGACGGCGCCACCAGCTCGGCCCTGTGTGTGCTGGCGCTGCGGGCCATGGGGGGCCATCACGTCGACTTTCTGGTGCCCAACCGCTTCGAGTTCGGCTACGGCCTCACCCCCGAAATCGTCGAGCTGGCGGTGGCACGGGGCGCCGAGTTCCTGATCACTGTGGACAACGGCATCTCCAGCATTGCCGGGGTGGCGGCGGCCAAGGCGGCCGGGATGCGGGTACTGGTTACCGATCACCACTTGCCGGGCCAGGATCTGCCTGATGCCGATGCGATAGTGAACCCCAACCAGCGTGGTTGCGACTTCCCCTCCAAGTCCCTGGCCGGGGTCGGGGTGGCCTTCTATCTGATGGCGGCCCTCAACACCCACCTGCGCCAGAGCGGCTGGTATGATCGCCAGGGCATTCGCGCCCCCAATGTGGCGGACTATCTCGATCTGGTGGCGCTTGGCACCGTCGCCGACGTGGTGGCGCTGGATGGCAACAACCGCATCCTGGTCCATCAGGGGCTGCAACGGATCCGGGCCGGTCGCTGCCGCCCCGGCATCCAGGCGCTGGTGGATGTCTCCGGCCGTGATGGCCGCCGCCTGTGCGCCGCCGATCTCGGCTTTGCCCTGGGGCCCCGCCTCAATGCGGTGGGCCGGCTCGATGACATGTCCCTCGGGGTCGCCTGTCTGCTCAGCGATGACATCAACCTGGCGCGCCAGCTTGCGGCCGAGATGGACAGCCTCAATCAGGAGCGCAAGGAGATAGAGCAGGGGATGCAGCAGGAGGCCCTCGCCACCCTGGAGCAGATCCGTTTTCGTGATGGCGAAGTCCCCTCCGGCATAGTGCTGCACAGGGACGAGTGGCATCAGGGGGTGGTGGGGCTGGTGGCCTCCAAGGTGAAGGAGAAGTACTACAGACCCGTGATCGCGTTTGCGCAGAGCAGCGACACCGAGCTCAAGGGTTCGGGCCGCTCCATCCCCGGGGTGCACCTGCGCGACGCCCTCGAGCTGCTCGATACCCGCCATCCCGGCCTGATGGGCAAGTTTGGCGGCCACGCCATGGCGGCCGGGCTGACCCTGCCCAAGGCCAATATCGAGGCGTTCGGCCGGGCGTTTGAAGCCGTCATCGCCGAGCTGGTGACCCCGGAGCTGCTGACCGGGGTGCTGCTCACCGATGGCGAGCTGCTGCCGGACGAGCTCAGCCTGGAGCTGGCGGAGCTCATCCGCGCCTCCGGCCCCTGGGGTCAGGCCTTCCCCGAGCCGCTGTTCGACGGCGAGTTCGTGCTGGTGGCGCAGCGGCTGGTGGGGGAGAAACACCTCAAGATGATGCTGACCACGGATACCGGTCATGCGGTGGATGCCATCGCCTTCGGGGTGGATCTCAAGCGCTGGCCCGATGCCTCGGTGAAACGGGTGCGGCTGGTCTACCGGCTCGACGTCAACGAGTGGCGCGGCAATCGCAGCGTTCAGCTGCTGGTGGAGCATCTGGAGGCCGCCGGTCTCTAGTGGGCAGTCGCCATGCCCGGCAACAAAAACGGTCACCCTGGGGTGGCCGTTTTTGTTGCGAGAGCGGCTATGCCCTCACTGAATGGGGCTCAAGGGGTGGGGATGGGAGTCGTTCCCCGCTGTTTTCCTTGAGGGTGTTAAATGCCCGCTTTGTGGGAAAAACAGGTTGTTTGTATCGAATGTTGTCGGTTAGCTGAGGCCAAAATTCAATATAAGGAGGGATTGTGATATATTCGGCCCCGTTCAACCCCTTGCCTTTTCAAGGAGCCTGTCCCCTTGCTACCCCTTGGTCGACCATTGCGCTGGCCGATGGCGCTCGCCGTCGCCTGCCTGCTGTGGCTTGCCGCCTCTGCCGCGGCAGGGCTCAGTGCGCCCGCGCTGTCGGCCCAGGGGACATCGACATCCTCGATGCAGTTGCACGAGCCTCCTGCGTCGGGGTTGGCCGACAGCGTCAGCCTGCCTCCCGCCTCCCAGTGGCGGCTCAGCTTCGAGCAGGGGCGGCGGCTGGAAGGTGCTATCGACCCGGATCTCTACCAGATGCTGCTGGCCTGGTTCCAGCACGAGATCCTGGGTTGGCTCTGCGGCCTGCTGTTCTTCCAGCCCCTCATCTACCTCAGGCAATTACCGGGCTGCCTTGGTCATCTGCACCAGCGGCAACTGCTCTGCCATCACCTGCAATATCGCTTCTGCCACGGCGACTAGCGTCCCTCCCCTCGCCGGGCACACGCCGTCTCTGTCGCTGATCCCTGTCTGTTGATCCGCCGACCCCTGTCGTCTGCGTTCGCGCCCGTGCTGACTGTCATCCGGTTCCCGCCGCTGGCCCCTGGTCAGGGACGGATCCTCTCTTTGCACAATCAAGTGGTGAGCAGCCTTCATGGACTATTACGTCAATTTGTTTATTCAGTCGATCTTTGTGGAAAACCTGGCCCTGGCCTTCTTTCTCGGCATGTGTACCTTCCTAGCAGTGTCGAAGAACATCAACACCGCCTTCGGCCTTGGCATGACGGTGCTGGTGGTCATGGTGATCGCCATTCCCCTCAACAACCTGATCTACCGCCATATACTGCGTCCGGACAGCACCTTCCTCGGGGAATTTGATCTCGGCTTTCTCGATTTCATCATCTACATAGGGGTGCTGGCGGCCCTGGTGCAGGTGATGGAGATGGTGCTGGACAAGCATTTCCCGGCGCTCCATCAGGCCCTGGGGATCTACCTGCCGCTGTTGACGGTGCACTGCGCCATCTTCGGCGGCGTCATCTTCATGGCCCAGCGGGATTACGATTTTATCGAATCCGTGATCTACGGGGCGGGGTCGGGGCTAGGCTGGCTGCTGGCCATAGTCGCCATCGCGGGCCTGCGCCAGAAGATGAAGTACTCGGACGTGCCGGAAGGGCTGCGAGGCATCGGCATCACCTTCATAGTGGCGGGGCTGATGTCGCTCGGTTTCATGTCGTTTTCCGGGATCTCGCTCTGAGTGCCCGCGCGAACTGAAACCGGGAAGAGGGTCGATGGCGGGAGCCATCAACCCAGCGTCTTGGCCATGTTGTAGCCCGTGATGTGAAAGCCTATCTCTTCGTAGAGCGCCCTGGCCCTCGGATTGTCATAGGCGACTCTCAGCTTGATCTGGCCGACGCCAAGGCACTTCAACTCGCTCTCCAGCACCGCCATGGCGGCCTTGCCATATCCCAGTCCGCGATGGGTCGGGAGTGTGTAGAAGTCATAGACAAAGGTGGTGTGGGCGGCGCTGTCGATGCTGTGCCAGAGATAGCCGGCAATGCCCGCCATCGGTGCGACTGAACTCCCGACATTGTCACTCACAGGGATGATGCAGAGCAGGCTCTGGCCCGGCGTGGCGGCTCCTTGGGGCAGGTGTTGCAGCAAGGAAGCCTCGGCTTGTTGGCGGGCATCGGCCAGGGTCAGCCCGTGATTGCTGGCAAGATCCTGGGCGTAGTCGTCGATGAAGTAGTCGCGATAGGCGGGGAAAGCCGCCTCATCCATGGGGATCAGACGAACGATAGGGGTTGGCATCTGAGTGTCACTCAAGGAAAGGGAGTCGCCACCTTAACCCCGGAACCGGGAATTAGCCAAGGGGTTGGTCGGGCGTGTCGAGTCCGACATGTTCAACAAGAAGAGCGCCCTTGGGCGCTCTTCTTTTAGCTGGAGAGGTTATTCGACCCCTCTTTCGGGCGAGATCATTTGACCTCTCTTTCCGGGCGAGGTTATTTGACCTCTTCTCCCTTGGCCTGCAGATCCGCGTGGTAGGAGGAGCGCACGAAGGGGCCGCAGGCGGCGTGGGAGAAGCCCAGCCCCATGGCGACGTCTTTGAGCTCGTCGAACTCTGCGGGCGGCACGTAGCGCTTCACCGGCAGGTGGTGGCGGCTCGGCTGCAGGTACTGACCCAGGGTCAGCATGTTGACGCCGTGCTCGCGCAGATCCTTGAGTACCTGCACGATTTCTTCGTTGGTCTCGCCCAGACCCATCATGACGCCGGACTTGGTCGGCACATGGGGGTGCATCTCCTTGATGCGACGCAGCAGCTCCAAAGACCACTTGTAGTCGGCACCCGGGCGGGCGACCCGGTACATGCGCGGGGCGGTTTCCAGGTTGTGGTTGAACACGTCAGGGGGCGTCTCGCGGAACACCTCCAGCGCCTGCTCCATGCGGCCGCGGAAGTCCGGGGTCAGGATCTCGATGCGGGTCTGGGGGCTGTGCTCGCGGATCTGCTTGATGCAGTCGGCGAAGTGCTGGGCACCACCGTCGCGCAGATCGTCGCGGTCCACCGAGGTGATGACCACGTATTTCAGCCCCATCTCCTTGATGGTGAGCGCCAGCTTCTTCGGCTCTTCGGGATCCAGTGCCAGCGGGCGGCCGTGGGCCACGTCGCAGAAGGGGCAACGGCGGGTGCAGATGGCGCCCATGATCATGAAGGTGGCCGTGCCGTGGTTGAAGCACTCCGCCAGGTTGGGGCAGGAGGCCTCTTCACAGACCGAGTGCAGCTTGTTCTTGCGCAGGGTGCTCTTGATGTGCTCGATCTTCTGGCTCGACGGCGGCAGCTTGATCCGCATCCAGTCCGGCTTGCGCAGCACTTCCTCGTTGGGATCCGGCATGAATTTCACCGGGATCAGGGCCATCTTGTCGCCATCGCGCAGCTTGACGCCCGGCTCCATACGAACGGGTTTGCTCATGATTCACTCTCGGTGTTTGTTATTGTCTGATTGATAGCCATCAGGGTCCTCTCGGGGCCCTCATGGCCACGCGGCATGGGCTTGCTCATGCTGCCTCTTCGGTATTCGTGATCTTTTCATAGCCAATCAGGCTGGCCAGCTCCATCACCAGGATGGATTGCGCCTCGGCCACGCTCTGCGGGCCGCCCAGGGCGCTGGTCTGGGTCATGGCCATGCCCGCATAACCGCACGGATTGATGCGCAGGAAGGGGGTCATGTCCATGTTGATATTGAGGGCGAGTCCGTGGAAGGAGCAGCCCTTGCGGATCCGCAGGCCCAGGGAGGCGAGCTTGGCCTCGATGCCGAGATCGTTCTTCACGTAGACGCCGGGGGCATCGGCCTTGGCATAGGCCTGGATGTCGCTTCTGGCCAGGGTGTTGATGATGGCGGTTTCCAGGCAGGTCACCAGCTCGCGCACCGAGAGCTTGCTGCGGCGCACATCCACCAGCACATAGAGCACCAGCTGGCCGGGACCGTGATAGGTCACCTGGCCGCCGCGATCGCTCTGCACCACGGGGATGTCACCGGGGGCGAGCAGATGCTCGGCCTTGCCGGCCTGGCCTTGGGTGTAGACGGGATCGTGCTCAACCACCCAGAACTCGTCGGGGGTCTCGCTGGTGCGGTTGTCGGTGAAGGCCTTCATGGCGTCCCACACCGGCTGGTAGGGGCGACGGCCCAACTGTCTGACTAACAGCCGTGGCTGGGCGGGGATCTGTGATGACATCTTTCCTCACTGACGGGCGCTTGCGTCGGCAAAACAGAATGGCAAATAATCGCTCGCCCCGATGGCGGGGCGAGAGAGAAATTACAGTACGTATTTCACCAGCTCGATCTTGCCAAGGGCGTGATACATCGCTTCGATGTGCTCCTTGCTCTGGGCCGTCACGGTTACGCGGACAGAGTGGTAGTTGCCCTTGGAGCTGGGCTGAACGGTGGGGCTGTAAGTACCGGGGGCATGTTGCTGCAGCACTTCAACCACTTGATCCGGCAGGGCGGGATCGGCCACGCCAAGCACCTTGAACGGGAACTTGCAGGGGAACTCCAGCAGCTCATCAAACTTGGTATTCATCTCACTCACCTTTAGCGTCGTCACGAAACGACTTCATCTTGCATCTTGTCTGGCCGAAGGACTCGGGCCGCCAGTCGCGTCAACCATGGGCACGGCTCCATCTTATATGGGCACTGCCCGGCGCGGGATCAAGCCCGCCAGGTCGACAGGACGTGGGAATGCTGCTTTTTACCACAAATGGCGCGTCGGCGGAACCTGCAGATTGCAGGGTTATTCACTGCCATGATGCGGTAAAGACAGCAGCGGCGCCTGTTGGCGCCGCTGCTTGGTCGGGATTGTGCGGTAGATTACTTGAACCAGCTGGCGACCAGCATCACCAGGTAATCCCACAGACGGCTCATCAGGCCACCTTCCTGCACCTCTTCCAGGGCGACCAGCGGAACCTGCTTGATCTCCTTGTCACCCTGCTTGAGGAACACGGTACCGACGCGCTGACCCTTGGCCAGCGGGGCCTTCAGCTCGCTCTCAAGCTGGAAGTCCGCCTTCAGGTTGTTGCCCTGGCCACGGGTGACCAGCACGGAGACATCCTGATCGACCCCGAGTTTCACTTCGGACTTGTCGCCCATCCAGATCTTCTGGGTCACCAGCTCGGTACCCGCCTTGTAGGGGGTCAGGCTCTGGAAGAAGCGGAAGCCGTAGGTGAGCAGCTTCTTGCTCTCGGCGGCGCGGGAGCCTTCACTGTTGGCGCCCAGCACCACGGCGATCAGGCGCATGCCCTCGTTGTTGGTGGCGGAGGAGACCAGGTTGTAGCCGACCTGGCTGACGTGACCTGTCTTGATGCCATCCACTTGCAGGGACTGATCCCACAGCAGGCGGTTGCGGTTGTGCTGGGTGATGCCGTTGAACACGAAGGATTTCTGGGAGTAGATCTTGTACTCCTCAGGTTGATCGTGGATCAGGGCCTGACCCAGGCGGGCCATGTCGCGAGCCGTACTGTAGTGACCCTCTTCATCCAGACCGTGAGGGTTCTTGAACTGGGAGTCTTTCATGCCGAGCTTGGCGGCCCAGGAGTTCATCAGGCTGGCGAAGGAGTCGGTGCTGCCCGCCAGGTGTTCGGCCATGGCGACGCAGGCGTCGTTGCCGGACTGGATGATGATGCCCTTGTTGAGATCATCGACGGAGACCTGCTTGCCTACCTCGATGAACATCTTGGAGGAGTCGGAGTAGTTCTTGGACCAGGCGTTCTGGCTGATGGTCACCATGTCGGTGCCCTTGATGTTCCCCTTCAGCAGCTCGTTGCCGACTATGTAGGAGGTCATCATCTTGGTCAGGCTGGCGGGGGGCAGACGCTCGTCGGCGTTCTGCTCGGCCAGCACCTGACCGGAGAAGTAGTCGATCAGAATATGGGCCTTGGCGGAGATCTCCGGCGCGGCAGGCACCACCATGGGGGCGCTGTTCAGGGTGGGGACCGGCTGGGCAGTCGGCAGAGCCGAATCCGGCGTCGGTACCGGCTGGTTGGCCTGGGCGGTCGCGCTTAGCAGGGAGGCCAGAATAACGGAACGGGCAAATTTGGACATCTTGAAATTCCTGGTGCCTGGATGGGGATTACCCAAGTTGAAAAAAAGCGGGCTCCACTATACCAGATGTGCCGGTCGGTCATAGTCCGGCGTGCCATCTGGTCTGGTTTTTTATCCATCGGTTGTCGGCGTCACGCCGGGAAACGACGTGACGCCTGTATGAGGTTGTGATCTGTTGCTATCAAGGAACGATAAAGGCCTGCTCCAGCCCCCCCTGCCGGATCTGTTCCAGCAGGCTTGCCTGCTGATCGGCGGCGACCGGTCCCAGCAGCACCCGGAAGATGGCGTCATGGGCCACCACCTGGTAGGGCACGCCGTAGCGCTGGGTCATCACCTTGCCCATGGCCTCGGCCCTGGGTTGGGAGCCGCTGGCCAGCACCTGGATCATCTTGCCCTGGCCGGTGGCGGCCTTGGGCGTGGAGAGGGTGCTGGTCGCCGTGGCGGCCGCCGCGGGAGCGGCCTTGGCCGGGGGGACTGTGGTTGCAGCCGCTGGCTGGGCCTCACCCAGGAAGGCGGCCTCCTGGGCGGCCGGCTGCATGGGTTGCATCGGCGTCATGGGCACCATCTCGACCATCTGATCCGGCTGATCGGTGATGAGCTCGAGACGTACCCTGGCCTCGCCCCCGTCGACCATCTCCAGTTGTTTGGCCGCGGCATGGGAGAGATCGATCAGGCGCTCGCTGCCGAAGGGGCCGCGATCGTTGACTCGCACTATGGTCTCCAGCCCGTTGTCCAGGTTGGTGACCCGCACATAGCTCGGCAGCGGCAGGTTGCGGTGGGCGGCGCTGAACAGGGTGCTGTCCTGCACGTCGCCGTTGGCGGTCTTGTTGCCATCGAGATCCCGGGACAGCCAGCTGGCGGTGCCCTCCTCGCTGTAGTGCTTGATGTCGCGCCACACCTCGTACTTCTGCTTGCCGATCCAGTAGTCCCGGTTGCCGCTCTCGCTCATGGGCTCGGGGCGCGGGATGGCACCGGTCGCCTGGGGGATTTCGATCACCTGGGGTTTTTCCGGCTGCACCTGGACCGGCGGCGGGGGAGCCTGCTCCGGTTGGCTGCTACAGGCGGCCAGCAACAAGGTCAGGCTGAGGGGGAGAAGTTTGTGGCTGTAATGCATAAGCGTCCTGGATGGCTTGACTGAGTTGATGCACCGCCATCGCATAGAGGGGGCTGCGGTTGTAGCGGGTGATCACATAAAAATTGTGGCGCGCGACCCAGTATTCGGGCCCGTCTGCCTGATCCAATGCCAGCAGTTTGACCGGCGTGTCCGGTGCCAGCGGGGTGGCGAGCTCGATCCCGGCGGCGGCCAGCTCGGCCCAGCGCTGCTTGAGCTCGGGCTCTGGCCTCAGCAGGGTACCCACAGGCGCCAATCCGATCAAGGCGGGTTCCACGACGGATTCCCCCCAGCGCCAGCGGTGCTCGGCGAAGTAGTTGGCCACGCTGCCGATGGCGTCCGCCGGGTTGGCAAACAGATCCCGCTTGCCATCCCCGTCAAAATCGACGGCGTAGTGGCGGTAACTGGAGGGCATGAACTGGCCCATGCCCATGGCGCCAGCATAGGAGCCCTTGAGAGCGGTGAGTGGCCACTGCTCTTCCCGGGCAAGCAGCACCAGCTGGGCGAACTCCTTGGCGAAGAACTCCTCACGGGCGGGGTAGTGGAACCCCAGGGTGTAGAGGCTGTCGAGCACCGGATGGCGGCCCATCTGGCGGCCATAGAAGGTCTCGATACCGATGATGGCGACGATGAGAGAGGCTGGCACCCGGTAGTGCTGCTCGGCCCTGGTCAGGGTGGCGGCGTGGCGTTGCCAGAAGCCGACCCCGTCCCGGATCCGCTCCGGGGTGACGAACAGCGGCCGGTAGCGATGCCAGGGCTTGGCCTCCCAGGGACGGCTGATGGTGTCGAGCACCTCCTGGCGCAGCCGCGCCTGGGCGGCGGCAGCTTGCAACTCGGCCAGCGGCACGGATTGCTGCTCGGCGAGCTGGACCAGCCGCTCGGGGGAGACGCTCGCCCCCGCCGTGAGCGAACAGGCCCAGAGCGCCAGCCAACCAGCTCTCATCAGGCCAGCAGTCGTCTGTGAGTCTGGATGGACATCAGGATGCCGAAGCCCGCCATCAGGGTCACCATGGAGGTGCCGCCATAGCTCACCAGGGGCAGGGGCACCCCCACCACAGGGAGTATGCCGCTCACCATGCCCATGTTGACGAACACATAGACGAAGAAGGTGAGGGTCAGGGCGCCGCCGAGCAGGCGCTCGAAGCTGTTCTGGGCCTGCATGGAGATAAAGAGGCAGCGGCTGATGATATAGAGGTAGATCACCAGCAAGAGGGCCACCCCCACCAAGCCGAACTCCTCGCTGAACACCGCAAAGATAAAGTCGGTATGCCGTTCTGGTAAAAATTCGAGTTGAGACTGGGTGCCTTGCAGCCAACCCTTGCCGAACACGCCGCCGGAGCCGATGGCTATCTTGGACTGGATGATGTGGTAGCCGCGCCCGAGGGGGTCCTTCTCCGGGTCCAGCAGCATCAGCACCCGTTGGCGCTGGTAGTCGTGCATCAGGAAGAACCAGAGCACCGGCATAAAGGCGGTGATGAGCAGCACAGCCAGCCCGATGAGCCACCAGCTGATCCCGGCCAGGAAGATGACGAAGAAGCCGGAGGCCGCCACCAGGATGGAGGTGCCGAGATCGGGCTGGGCGGCGATGAGTAGGGTGGGCAAGAGCACCATCACCAGGGCTATCATCACATGGCTGAACTTGGGGGGCAGCGAATGGCGGCTGAGCCAGGCGGCCACCATGATGGGCATGGAGAGCTTCATCACCTCGGAGGGCTGGAACTTCATGAAACCGAGATCCAGCCAGCGCTGGGCCCCCTTGCCGATATGGCCGAACACATCCACCGCGATGAGCAGCAGCACCACCAGGGTGAACAGGGGCACGGACCAGCGGGCATAGAGGGAGGGGGGCAGCTGGGCCAGGCCTATCATCAGGCCAAAGGCGAGGCCGCCACGCACCAGCTGGCGCACTATGGAGTCAAAGTCCTGGCCCGAGGCGGAGTAGAGCACCACCATGGAGAGGGTCATCAGCGCCAGCAGGCCGAGCAGCAGCGGCAGGTCGATGTGCAGTCGGTACCAGATACTCTGCTGGCGGGCGGAGTTACTCATGAGAGAAGACCTCGTTCTGCATGGATGGCCTCGGGAGGGGAGGCAAGGTGCGCAGCAGGCGTGCGGCGTTATTCATTGGGCACGACCTCGCTCTGATCCGGGCTTTGGGCGGACGGCTTGTCAGGCGCCGGCGGCAGCTGGGGTTCTGGCGGCAGCAGGTAGGCGTCCAGCATGTGGCGGGCGACCGGCGCCCCCATGGCACTGCCGCCACCGGCGTTTTCCAGCACCAGGGCCACCACGGCCTTGGGGGCCTCGAACGGCGCGAAGGCGACGAAGAGGGCGTTGTCGCGGTGCTCCACCTTGGTGGTGGCCGCGTTGTAGACCTGGTTCTCTTTGAGGCCCACCACCTGGGCGGTGCCTGACTTGCCCGCCGCTTTGTAGGGGGTGCCCGCAAAGGCGCGGCGCCCCGTCCCCTCATGGCCGTTGATGACGCGCCACATGCCGTCCTTGGCCACCTGCCAGTAGGTGTCGCTCTTGGCGGCGATGGCCACGTTCGGGTTGATGGGGGCGTTGACCACGCCATCCACCGAGGCGGTGCTCTTGAGCAGGTGCGGCGTCACGTCGTGACCGTTCTGGGTCAGTATGCTGATCGCCTTGGCGAGCTGGATGGGGGTGGAGCTCCAGTAGCCCTGACCGATGCCGATGGAGATGGTGTCCCCCTGATACCAGGGCTGACGCCAGCGCGCCATCTTCCAGTCGCGGGACGGCATGACCCCCTTGGTCTCTTCATAGAGGTCGACGCCACTGTACTGACCGAAGCCGAACTTGGTCATGTAGCTGTGGATCTTGTCGATGCCGACCCGGTAGGCGAGATCGTAGAAGTAGGTGTCCGCCGACACCTCGATGGCGCGATAGACGTCGAGCCAGCCATGGCCCCAGCGGCGCCAGTCGCGGAACTTCTTGGTGGTGCCCGGGATGGAGAAGCTGGGACCGCCGAAGTAGCGATAGTTGGGGGTGATGGCCCCCTCGTTGAGCCCCATCACCGCCATCATGGGCTTGACGGTGGAGGCGGGGGCATAGATGCCCTGGGTGGTGCGGTTCACCAGCGGGCGCGCCGGATCGTTGAGCAGCGCCGAGTAGTTGGTGTTGGAGATGCCGGTCACGAACAGGTTGGGGTCGTAGCTCGGGCTCGACTCCATGGCCAGGATGGCGCCGGTGTTGGGATCCATCATGACGATGGCGCCCCGGCGGCCAGCCAGCAGCTCCTGCGCCTTCAATTGCAGGCGGATGTCGATGTTGAGGTAGATGTCCTTGCCCGGCTCCGGTGGCTGGAACTTGAGGGTGCGCACCACCCGGCCGCGGTTGTTGACCTCGACCTCCTGGTAGCCCGCCACGCCGTGCAGCTGATCCTCGTAGAACTTCTCCACCCCCTGCTTGCCGATGTCCTTGGTGGCGGCATAGTTCGCGAGCTTGTCCTCCTTGTCGAGGCGCTCCACGTCACGGGTGTTGATCTTGGCCACATAGCCCAGCGCATGGGTCAGGGTATCGCCAAACGGGTAGTAGCGCTTGAGATAGGCCTCTATGCTGGCGCCCGGGTAGTTGTGCTGGTTGACCGAGAAGAGCGCGACCTGATACTCGGTCAGCTTCTCGAACAGGGGCACAGGCTTGAAGCGGCGCTGGCGCTTCACCTCGGCCAGGAACCGCTCCTTGGTCCCCTCCGGCAGGGCCAGCAGGGTGATCAGCTCGTCGGCTGTCTTCTCCAGATCCTCGGTCTCTTCCGGCACTATCTCCAGGCTGTAGACCGGGCGGTTTTCCGCCAGCAGCACGCCGTTGGCGTCATAGATGAGGCCCCGCGGCGGTGCCACCGGCACGACCCGGATCCGGTTGTCGTTGGAACGGGTCTGGTAGGTTTCGTAAGACTCTACCTGCAGGTAATAGAGATTACCCAGCAGCACCAGCATGAGGACGACCATGCCGATGTAGGCGACCAGGGTGCGCCGGAAGAACAGACGTCCCTCGGCACTGTGATCGCGCATTTCGATGCGATTCTTCAGCATGCCGTTACCTTATGGCTGACGTGCGGGTGAGAGAGGCGGTATGCATGCTCAGGCTCCGGGGGCCGGGCGGGTGAGCGGAATGCGTGGGCTCTGCATGGATCACTCTCTGTGATACGGATGATTGGTGGTAATGCTCCAGGCGCGGTAGAGGCTCTCGGCCACCAGTACCCGCACCAGCGGATGGGGCAGGGTCAGGGGGGAGAGCGACCAGCTCTGTTCGGCGGCGGCCTTGCACTCGGGTGAGAGGCCTTCAGGCCCGCCCACCAGCAGCGCCACATCCCGGCCATCGAGCTTCCAGGCCTCCAGCGACACGGCGAGTTGCTCCGTGGTCCAGGGCTTGCCGGGAATGTCCAGGGTGACGATGCGCGAGCGGCCGGCGGCGGCCAGCATGGCTTCCCCCTCCTTTTGCAGGATGCGGGGAATGTCAGCATTTTTACCGCGTTTGCCTGCGCCTATCTCGACCAGCTCGAACGGCATGTCTTTGGGGAATCGGCGACGGTACTCTTCGAAGCCACGCTCTACCCAGGCAGGCATCTTGGTGCCCACAGCAATCAACTGGATCTTCATCGTTCTTTACGCTTGCACCCTTATTGCACCTGTACTTGGGCGCCGCCCCAGAGCTTTTCCAGTTGGTAGAAATCGCGAAATTCATCCTGCATCACGTGGACGATGACGGAACCCATGTCCACCAGCACCCACTCACCGGTGACCTCACCTTCCACGCTGAGCAGGCTGAGCCCCGCATGGCGGGCCTCGCTGGCCAGGTTGTGGGCAATGGCGCTGACGTGGCGATTGGAGTTGCCGGAGCAGATGATCATGGTGTCCGTGATGCTGGATTTGCCGCGTACATCCAGGGTGATGATGTCGCGGCCTTTCATGTCATCGATCTTGTCGACGATAAAGGCGAGCAGTTCTTGGCCTTGCAATGATTCTCTCCTGTATTCCGGCGCCCTGCTACTTACGTCAGGGCGGCGGATTATATCATGGTCATTCCCGTTTCCCAGTCTGGCAAAGGGGAATGGATCCGGGGCCGCCGCCATGGGCAGGGCAGGCCCCTGTTGATCACTATAGTGCGCAACCAGGCGGCACAATAGTCAAGCCTGTGCCGGCTGCGCCTTCGGGTGTCGGCTGACAAGCCCGGGGGGCGCCGCTCACCGGCTTGGCGATGGCTGATAGAGCCGGTGCTGCCGGATGTAGTCGGCGACCGGGTCCGGCAGCAGGTACCTGGGGTCCTGCCCCGCCGCCAGCAGGGCCCGCAGCCGGGTGGCCGACAGCTCGATGGGCAGGTTGTCGGCGATCCAGACATGGCCCTGACGGTGTCGATGCAGATCCCGCACATCCCGGGTCTGGTGGCGGGCCAGCAGGTTGGCCACCTCACCCGGGTAATCCGGTTGCCAGCCCGGGCGCTTGCTTACCACCAGGTGGGCATGGTCGAGCAGCTCCTGCCAGCGATGCCAGCTCGGCAAGCCGAGCAGGGAGTCCATGCCCATCAGGAAACAGACGGGGGTATCCGGCAGCTCCTGCTTGAGCTCGATGAGGGTGTCTATGGTCCAGGACGGTTTATCCCGTTGCAGCTCCCGCTCATCCACCACGAAGCCCGGGTTCTCCGCCGCCGCCAGCGCGACCATGGCGAGCCGCTGCTCGCTGGAGCAGAAGGGATTGGCGCGATGGGGCGGGATATGGTTCGGGAGCAGGCGCACCTCGGCCAGGCCCAGAGCGTCGCGGGCCTCGATGGCGGGCCTCAGATGACCGATGTGGATGGGGTCGAAGGTGCCGCCCAGGATGCCGATGGGAGCCTTCAGCATGAGTCGGCTCCTGCCAGGTCATGGAGGGGAGCCAAGGGGT
This sequence comes from Aeromonas sp. S16(2024), assembly GCF_041403065.1. Taxonomy (NCBI): domain Bacteria; kingdom Pseudomonadati; phylum Pseudomonadota; class Gammaproteobacteria; order Aeromonadales; family Aeromonadaceae; genus Aeromonas; species Aeromonas sp. S16(2024). The sequence goes on from NZ_JBGLQX010000008.1 coordinate 84,741, forward strand.
CGGCCAGGCGTGCGATGGGGGCGCTCAGCATGGTTCCACCTCCAGCAGGGGCAGCGGCGTGCCATCGCGAAAACCCAGGGCTATGGTCTGCAACATCAGCCAGGCCTGCTCGGTGTCGAAGCGGCGCTGGGCGTCATCGAGTCGGGCCATCAGTTGCCACAGCTGCTGTATCTTGCCAACGGGCAGCCGGGTCAGGGCCTGCTGAATGAGCTGCTGGCGGCTCTGCCAGATGCGCAACCGGCTGAAGTGTTCCACCAGCGGTTGACCGGCGCGGGCGGCCAGGGCCAGCTCGGTGAGCTGCTCCAGCTCCCGGCACAGGGTCCAGGCCAGCATGCCGGGCTCGGTGCCCTCGGCCCGCAGCGCCAGCAGGATGCGCTGGGCCCGGTTCACCTTGCCCTCCAGCAGGGTATCGACGAGCTGGAACGGCGTGAAGTGGGCGTGCCGTATGATGGTCTCTTGCAGATAGGCGACGCTGATGGGCTGGGGCGGGCCGAGCAGGGTCAGCTTCTCTATCTCCTGGCTCGCGGCCAGCAGGTTGCCCTCAAAGGCGTGACACATGAAGTTGACCGCATCCGGCAGCGCCTTGAGGCCGAAGCGTTGAAACCTCGCACTCATCCAGCGCGGGAAGAAACGGGGCTCGGGGTGATTGACCGGCACATAGGTGCCGCTCTGGCTCAGCTTGTCGAACCAGGCTGCCTTCATCTGGGTCTGGTTGAGACGTCCCCCCGAGAGCACCAGCAGCAGGTCAGGATGGAGCTGCTTGCCGATCTCTGTGATGCGGGCGGCGAGATCCTTGTCGACCTTGGCGGGCAGCTCCAGCTCGATGATCTGGCGGGCGGAGAAGAGGCTCATGGCCTGACAGGCGTCATAGACCTGATTCCAGTCCAGCCCGGCTTCCACGACGAAAGTGTGGCGTTCATCGAACCCCTGCTTGCGGGCCACCTGACGCACGGCGTCTATGGCCTCGAGCTTGAGCAGCGGCTCGTCACCAAAAACGAGATAGCAGGGCTTGAGCCCTGCCTTGAGATGGTCCGCAAACTGCTCGGGATAGACTCTCAATTTAAAACACTCGCATCAGAACTTGACCTGGCTCAGCTGGCGGATCACCAGATTGGCAGCCTGCTCCTGCATCTCCTTGCCGAGCTGCTCCTGCTCGCGGGAGGAGGCCAGCGCCGCATCCGGCTTGTTCAGGAAGCTGCGGTTGAAGGTGATGGGGAAGACCTGGGTCGGCTTGCCCGGCATGGAGACGGTGAACTGGGTGCTGTAACCCAGCAGGTACTCGCGGTCCTGGCCGATGGAGTCGACGGAGGCAACCTGGCTGCTGCTGCTCACCCCGGACAGGGTCAGCACCGGAATGCCCTCCTTGTCTGCCAGGGTCACCCCGGAGGCCTTGAGGCGGGTGGTCACCAGCCGATAGAAGTCGCTCTTGTTGTCACCGACCACCTTCATGGTCATCAGCTCGGGGGGGATCGCGGTTCCCCGCATCTGAAAACCGCAGGCCTGCAGCAGCAGGCCCGTCAGCATGATGGCAATCCAGCGAGTGAGGGACATGCCCATGTGAATTCCTCTTTGCATCAAGTGAAGAACGGCGGGCGCTTGCCCGCCGTCACATATGGATTCAGACTCCTGCAGCTCTCCTCCCCCGACAGGGGAGGAGGCAGGGAGTGCTGGTTATCCTCAGTTTGCGACTATGTTGAGCAGCTTGCCCGGTACATAGACCACCTTGCGCACTGTCAGGCCTTCGGTGAACTTCTGCACCGAGGCATCGGCCATGGCCAGCTTCTCGACGTCGGCCTGGCTTATCTCGGCCGGCACTGTCAGCTTGCCGCGCATCTTGCCGTTGATCTGCACCACCACCAGCTTCTCGGTCTCGACCATGGCGGCTTCATCCGCCACCGGCCAGCCGGTCACGTCTATGTCCCCTTCCTTGCCCAGCATCTTCCACAGCTCGAAGCCGATGTGCGGGGTGATGGGGTAGAGCATGACGACGACGGCTTCCAGCGCTTCCTGCATCAGGGCGCGGTCCTGCTCGTCAGAGCCCAGCTTGGCCAGGTTGTTCATCAGCTCCATGATGGCGGCGATGGCGGTGTTGAAGGTCTGACGGCGACCCACGTCGTCGCTCACCTTGGCGATGGTCTTGTGCAACTCGCGGCGCACCGCCTTCTGCTCGTTGGAGAGGGCGGCCACATCCAGCGCGGCAACGGCGCCACCGGAGACGTGCTCGAAGGTGGTGCGCCACAGGCGACGCAGGAAGCGCTGGGCCCCCTCTACGCCGGAGTCGGACCACTCCAGGGTCATGTCGGCCGGGGAGGCGAACATCATGAACAGACGGACGGTATCGGCGCCGTAACGCTCCACCATCAGTTGAGGGTCTATGCCGTTGTTCTTGGACTTGGACATCTTGGTCATGCCGGAGTGGATCACCTCGCGGCCCTCAAGATCCACGGCCTTGGTGATGCGCCCCTTGTCGTCACGCTCTACCTTGACGTCGGTCGGGCTGACCCAGACGTTGCCACCCTTCTCGTCCTTGTAGTAGAAGGCGTCGGCCAGCACCATACCCTGGCAGAGCAGGCGCTTGAACGGCTCGTCGCTGTTGACCAGCCCTGCGTCACGCAGCAGCTTGTGGAAGAAGCGGGCGTAGAGCAGGTGCATACAGGCGTGCTCTATGCCACCTATGTACTGATCTACCGGCAGCCAGTGGTTGGCAGCAGCCGGGTCCAGCATGCCCTTGTCGTAGTCCGGGGAGCAGTAGCGGGCGTAGTACCAGGAGGACTCCATGAAGGTGTCGAAGGTATCAGTCTCGCGGAAGGCTTCCTGGCCGTTGTAAGTGGTCTTGGCCCACTCGGGGTCGGCCTTGATCGGGCTCTGGATGCCGTCCATCACCACATCTTCGGGCAGCAGCACCGGCAGTTGATCTTCCGGGGTCGGCACCACAGTGCCGTCAGCCAGGGTCAACATGGGGATGGGGGCACCCCAGTAACGCTGACGGGAGACGCCCCAGTCACGCAGACGGAAGTTGACGGTACGCTTGCCGTGGCCGAGGGCTTCCAGCTTGTTGGCGATGGCGTCAAAAGCGCCCTGGAAGTCGAGACCGTCAAACTCGCCGGAGTTGAAGAGTTCGCCTTTCTCGGTATAAGCAGCTTCGCTCACGTCCACTTCACCATCGGCGGGCTTGATCACCGCCTTGATGTCGAGGCCATATTTGGTGGCGAATTCGAAGTCACGCTGATCGTGACCCGGTACCGCCATCACGGCGCCGGTGCCGTAGTTCATCAGCACGAAGTTGGCGACCCAGACCGGCACCTTGCGGCCATTGAGCGGGTGAATGGCGTAGAGGCCGGTGGCCATGCCCTTCTTCTCCATGGTCGCCATGTCAGCCTCGGCGACCTTGGTGTGCTTGCACTCCTCGATAAAGGCGGCCAGTTCCGGATTGCTGGCAGCAGCCTGTGCGGCCAGCGGGTGACCGGCGGCAATGCCCACATAGGTCACGCCCATGAAGGTATCAGGACGGGTGGTGTAGACCTCCAGCTGCTCATCCTGACCGTCGATATTGAAGCTGATGTTGACCCCTTCGGAGCGACCAATCCAGTTGCGCTGCATGGTCTTGACCATGTCCGGCCAGCCTTCCAGATTGTCGATGTCGTTCAGCAGCTCTTCGGCATAGTCGGTGATCTTGATGAACCACTGGGGGATCTCTTTCTGCTCCACCGGGGTGTCACAGCGCCAGCAGCAGTTGTCGATCACCTGCTCGTTGGCCAGCACCGTCATGTCGTTCGGGCACCAGTTGACGGAGGAGGTTTTCTTGTAGACCAGACCCTTCTCGTAGAGCTTGGTGAAGAACCACTGCTCCCAGCGGTAGTAGTCCGGCTTGCAGGTGGCGAGCTCTCTGTCCCAGTCATAGCCCAGACCCAGCATCTTCAGCTGGTTCTTCATGTATTCGATGTTTTCGTAGGTCCAGGGGGCCGGCGCCGTGCTGTTCTTGATGGCGGCGTTTTCCGCCGGCAGACCGAAGGCATCCCAGCCGATGGGTTGCAGCACATTCTTGCCATTGAGCCGTTGATAACGGGAGATCACATCACCTATGGTGTAGTTACGCACGTGCCCCATGTGTAGACGACCAGACGGATAAGGGAACATGGAGAGGCAGTAGAACTTTTCTTTGTCTACTTTCTCCACGGCCTTGAAGGTTTTCTTGGCATCCCAGTGCTGTTGCACTGCTGGTTCTATGGATTGGGGAACGTATTGCTCTTGCATTGGTGACATCCGGATCTGTGAAATGAATAGATAAAACGGCTGGGAAATCCCGATAGAATACCCATATCCTGCGGCGGCAACAACCGCCAGCATCCGCCCAGTCTCAGGCCGGCCCGGGCAGCATGGAGGTTTCGCAAAGCAGCAAGGGTGACAGAGGGCGGCAACCACCGCCTGCACCGCTTAGTCTCTGGCTCAGGCCGGGCACGATCAGGGTTCAGCAGAGGAGTAATGGCCATGGACAAACGTCGACAAGGGTATGAAGCCTTCATCGCCCAGCTCAAGAAGCAGTGGGAGGAGACCGAAGAGTTTCAGGGGGAACGCCTCAACCGGATGATCGCCAAGGTACAGGCCTATCTGGAGGCGGCCGGCGATCTGACCCAGGACGAGCTGGCGCTGATCGCAGAATACGTGAAGCGGGATCTCGGCAACTATGACGAGAGCCGTGCCGAGGTGCCCGAGTCCGCCTTTATGCTGGCATTGAAAGATACAGTGTGGTCCTGGCTGGCGGATGTGACCGACCGTGCCCAGGTGGAGTGGAGCGAGCTGGCGGACGAGCTGGAACATAAGGGCGTCTATCGGGCCGGCGACTGGGTGGGGCTCGGCGTGCTGGTGTGCGATCACTGCGAGTGGCGCCACACCGTACTGCATCCCGAGCAGCTCGGCACCTGCCCGGAGTGCGGTGCCAACGAGTATCATCGCGAACCGCTCTCCCCTTGAGTTCAGTGAACCGATGAAAAAAGAGGCGCCCCATAAGGGCGCCTCTTTTATATGGGCCAGGGTCGCTTAACGCTGGCGAGCCCAGGGGTGGGCGCGGGGCCTCAGCACCAGTGCCAGACCGAGCAGCAGGGCGGCCAGCGCGTACATGGGCCAGCTGCCAAAGCGCAGGTAGGGGGTCTGGCCGTGGGCCGGACGCACCTCGGCGCGCAGCACTCCGGCCTCGAACTGGGGGATCTGGCCCATGATGCTGCCGTCGATCTCGGTGACTATGGTGATGCCGGTGTTGGTTGCACGCAACAACGGGCGAGCCAGCTCCAGGGCGCGCATCCGGGCAATTTCCATGTGCTGCCAGGGGCCTATGCTGGTGCCGAACCAGGCATCGTTGGAGACGGTCAGCAGGAAGTCGGTGTCCGGCTGCACGTTGCGGCGCACCTCGTCCGGGAAGATGATCTCGTAGCAGATGGCGGCGGCGAACTTGAGCCCCTTGGCGATCAGGTTCGGCTGCACCGCGTCACCCCGGCTGAAGGAGGACATGGGCAGGTTGAAGAAGGGGGCTATGGGACGCAGCAGATCTTCAAAGGGCACGAACTCGCCGATGGGCAACAGGTGGTGCTTGTAGTAGCGGTTCTTGTGCTCGTAGTGATAGGACTCCTTGCCGTCCAGATCCTGCACCCCCATGCCGAGCACGGTATTGTAGAAGCGCTGCTGCTTCAGATCGTAATGGATGATCCCCGCCAGCAGGCCGGTGTCATTCACCTTCATCGCCTTGTCCAGGCTCTCCAGATAGGTACCCATCTCCTTCTCGATGGCCGGGATCGCCGATTCCGGCCAGATGATGATGTCGGCGTCCTGATTCTCGCGGCTGAGATCCTGATAGGTGCGCACCGTTGGGATCAGGGCCTCGGGATCCCACTTGAGGGACTGGGCTATGTTGCCCTGCACCAGGGCCACCTTGACCGGCTCGCCCCGGGTCACCCAGTTGAGCTGCATCAGCCCCTGGGCGGCGCCGACCAGCACGACCGGCAGCAGCAGCCAGGCCGGTTTGCGGCTCTGCCAGGTGAGCCAGAGGGCGGAGGTGGTGAGCAGCAGGGCGAGCGTGATGCCCTGCACCCCGAGGATGGGGGCGAAGCCCTTGAGGGGGCCGTCTATCTGGGTGTAACCAAACCAGAGCCAGGGATAGCCGGTCATCACCCAGCCCCGCAGCCAGTCAGTCATCAGCCAGAGCGCCGGGAAGGCGAGCAGCCAGCGACTCCAGTGGCGGCCGCCAAAGAAGCGGGCGAAGGCCCAGCAGGCCAGGGTCGGATAGAGGGAGAGATAGGCGCAGAGGCCGGCCAGCAGCACGAAGGCGGCGGGCAGCGGGATGCCGCCAAACTCCGTCATGCTGACATGGATCCACCACTGTCCGGGCAAAAACAGCCCCATGGCATAGCCGAAGCCGCGCCAGGCCGCCTGCTTGGGGTTGGCCTTGTCCAGCAGGGCATAGAGACCGAGCAGGGAGAGGATCACCAGAGGCCAGTAGCCGAAAGGGGAGAAGGCCAGCACGGCGATGGCGCCAGAGGCCAGGGCGAACAGGCTTGTCAGAAGTTTCGATTTCACGGGGGATCGGGGCTCGAATTGGGCTGAATAAAAATGGAATGGCCGACATCTTAACCGCAAACCGCGCCAACGGCGAGCCTCCCGGCCAGCCGGATGTCGAAGGGGCGCGCAGCAGGGGAATGGGAAGGCGCGGGGGCGGCAGAATGACAAACGCCCCTGAAAGCAGGGGCGTTGATTGACGGCGCGAGGAGCGCGGGATCAGGACTCCGGTTGGGCCGCCACGTGATTCTCCGGGATCTTCACCTGCAGTTGCTGCAGGCGACGACGGTCCGCGTGCATCACCTTGAACAGGTAGCCGTCGAGCTCTATCTCCTCGCCCTTCTTGGGCAGGTGGCTGAAGGCGTGCATTACCAGGCCGCCCACCGTATCCACCTCTTCATCGCTGAACTGGGTGCCGAAGAAGTCGTTGAAATCCTCGATCTCGGTCAGCGCGCTGACGGAGAAGACCCGCTTGCTGATGCGGCGGATCTCTTCCGGCTCATCCTCGATGTCGTCAAACTCGTCGTCTATTTCGCCAACGATGAGTTCCAGTATGTCTTCTATGGTCACCAGACCCGAGACGCCGCCGAACTCGTCCACCACTATGGCCATGTGGTAGCGCTCTTCGCGGAACTCCTTGAGCAGGCGATCGACCCGCTTGCTCTCCGGCACTATCACGGTGGGGCGCAGGATCTTCTCGAGCTGCAGCGGCTCGCAGGCCAGATGGCCGCCAAAGCCGAACGGCAGCAGATCTTTGGCGAGCAAGATGCCCTCCACGTGATCCTTGTCTTCGTTGATCACCGGGAAGCGGGAGTGGCCGGATTCGATGATGACGGGCAGGAAGTCGTCCACCGGCTGGGACTTCTCTATGGTCACCATCTGGGAGCGGGGGATCATGATGTCGCGCACGCGCAGCTCGGCAATTTCGAGCACGCCCTCGATCATGTCCTTGGTGTCCTGATCGATAAGGTCACGTTCTTCCGCATCGGCGATGACTTCCACCAGATCGTTGCGGTCTTTTGGCTCGCCCTGGAAGAGTTGGCTGAGCTTGTCGAGCCAGGTTTTCTTCGGCGAGCCGGTACTAGGGTGATCGTCGGTCATTTTCTCTCTTGGTTACTCGTGTGAACACAGGGGATATTGTCTTGGTTATATAAGGATGACAGCGGCGTGTTTCAATGCCGTGATCGCCTCGTCAGCCCTTACTCTTCATCATTTAGATAGGGGTCGGGGAAACCGAGTTCCTGCATGATGTCGCGCTCTTGAACCGCATCATCTCCTCGGCTTCCTATTCACCTTATCCTTCTACTTCGTCGTCGAGGTAGGGATCCGCAAAGCCGAGTTCCTGCATGATGTCGCGCTCGAGCGCCTCCATCTCCTCGGCCTCCTCGTCCTCGATATGGTCATAACCTAGCAGATGCAGACTGCCGTGCACAACCATGTGAGCCCAGTGGGCCATCAGGGGCTTGCCCTGTTCGACCGCCTCGGCCTCGACAACCTGGCGACAGATCACCAGATCCCCGAGCAGGGGGAGTTCCATGCCGGGGGGGGCTTCGAACGGGAAGGAGAGCACGTTGGTGGGCTTGTCCTTGCCGCGATAGGTGTGGTTGAGCTCGCGGCTCTCCGCCTCGTCCACCAGGCGCACCGTCACCTCGGCCTCGTCCTGGAAGCCCGGAATGGTGCCATCGAGCCAGCCTTGCAACTGGGCTTCGGTCGGCAGGCCGTCGGTGCTGGCGCAGGCCAGTTGCAGATCCAGGGTCACGCTCATTGGGCACTCTCTTTGCTGGTGTTCTCGTTGCGGGTATTGGGGGCGCTCTTGTCGGCCGCCTGCTGGGCGTCGAACGCCTCGTAGGCCTGCACTATGCGGGCCACCACGGGGTGACGCACCACGTCCTTGGATTCGAAGAAGTTGAACGACAGGCCATCGACCCCCTGCAGTACTTCCAGCGCGTGGCGCAGGCCGGATTTGGTGCTGCGCGGCAAGTCCACCTGGGTGATGTCGCCGGTCACCACCGCCTTGGAGTTGAAGCCGATGCGGGTCAGGAACATCTTCATCTGCTCGGTGGTGGTGTTCTGGGCCTCGTCCAGGATGATGAAGGCGTCATTCAAGGTGCGGCCGCGCATATAGGCGAGCGGCGCCACCTCGATGATGTTGCGCTCCATCAGCTTCTCGACGCGCTCGAATCCCAGCATCTCGAACAGGGCGTCGTAGAGGGGACGCAGGTAAGGGTCCACCTTCTGGGAGAGATCCCCGGGCAGGAAGCCGAGCTTCTCACCGGCTTCCACCGCCGGGCGGGTCAGCAGGATGCGGCGGATCTCCTGGCGCTCCAGGGCATCCACGGCGGCGGCCACCGCCAGATAGGTCTTGCCGGTACCGGCCGGACCGATGCCGAAGCTGATGTCGTGGCGCACTATGTTGGCAATGTACTGGGCCTGGTTCGGGCTCCTCGGCTTGATGAGGCCGCGCTTGGTCTTGACCGTCACCTCCTTGCCATAGGGCTGGCTCGGCGCCTCGTCATCGTCCTGCTCCAACACACGGGACTCCTGCACCGTCAGGTGCACCATCTCCGGGGTGATGTCATTCACCTTGCCGCCCCTGAGCGGCTGGGTCTCCACATAGAGGTGCTTGAGGATGACGGCCGCCGCATCTATCTGGGCCTGCTTGCCGAGCACCTGAAAGTGGTTGTCACGGTAGCTTATCTCGATGCCGAGACGGCGCTCCAGCTGCTTGAGGTTGTCGTCAAAGGGGCCGCACAGGCTGGCGAGACGCAGGTTGTCGGCGGGCTCCAGGTGCAGGTTCAGGGTCGAGATGTGTCGGCTCAAAATGTCCTCGTATCGGCTGTTCCCCCCGCCCTCGGGAGGGGGGAGAAAATTAATGGGGTCTGAAGGCCGCCACCCCGAGATCATCGGGGACGTTGTCCGGGCGGCGAGCCAGGATTTCGCTCGGCGCGGTGGCGATGCGCAGATTCATTTCGTCCTCGCCGCGGATGAAGCGGCCACGCAGGGAGTAGGGGCGCACATCGGTGATCTCCACGTCGGCGAAGCCGCCGATGAGGCGGTGCGGCCCTTCGAAGTTGACCACCCGGTTGTTCTCGGTGCGGCCACTGAGCTGCATGGGATCCATCTTGGAGGGCCCCTCCACCAGGATGCGCTGCACCGAGCCCAGCATGGCGCGGCCGATGAGCATGGACTGGTGATTGATCTGGTTCTGCAGGCGGGTGAGACGGGCCTTCTTCACCTCCATGTCGACGTCGTCCGGCAGATCGGCGGCCGGGGTGCCGGGGCGCGGGCTGTAGATGAAGCTGAAACTCATGTCGTAGTTGATCTCCTCGATGAGCTTCATGGTGGCCTCGAAATCCTCGTCCGTCTCGTTCGGGAAGCCGACGATGAAGTCGGAACTCATGGTGATGTCGGGACGGGCGGCGCGCAGGCGGCGGATCTTGGACTTGTACTCCAGCACTGTGTGCGGGCGCTTCATCATGGTCAGGATGCGATCCGAGCCGCTCTGCACCGGCAGGTGCAGGAAGCTGACCACTTCCGGCGTGTCCTTGTAGACCTCGATGATGTCGTCGGTAAATTCGATGGGATGACTGGTGGTGTAGCGAATGCGGTCTATGCCGTCGATGGCGGCCACCAGGCGCAGCAGCTCGGCGAAGGTGCAGTCATTGCCATCGAAGGTCGGGCCGCGGTAGGCGTTGACGTTCTGACCGAGCAGGTTCACCTCGCGCACCCCCTGCTGGGCGAGCTGGGCGATTTCGTAGAGCACGTCGTCGAGCGGCCGGCTCACCTCCTCACCGCGGGTGTAGGGCACCACGCAGAAGGAGCAGTATTTGGAGCAGCCTTCCATGATGGAGACAAACGCCGTGACCCCCTCGGCGCGGGGCTCCGGCAGGTTGTCGAACTTCTCTATCTCGGGGAAGGCGATGTCCACCTGGGCACCGCGCCCCTCCTGGACCTGTTTGATCATGGCGGGCAGGCGGTGCAGGGTCTGGGGGCCGAAGACGATGTCCACATAGGGCGCCCGGCTGCGCAGGGCTTCCCCTTCCTGGGAGGCGACACAGCCACCCACTCCGATCACCAGTCCCGGTTTTTTCAGCTTGAGCTTCTTCCAGCGACCGAGCTGGTGGAACACCTTCTCCTGGGCCTTTTCACGGATGGAGCAGGTATTGAGCAGCAGGACGTCTGCCTCCTCGGGCTCTTCGGTCAGCGTGTAGCCATTGCTGGCGTCCAACAGGTCGGCCATCTTGGACGAGTCGTACTCGTTCATCTGGCAGCCCCAGGTCTTGATATGAAGTTTCTTGCTCATTGCTACTCTTGACTGTGTTTAAGATCGGCAGGGTCAAAGGACCGGCCATTTTACTCCGCAATCCCGGTGCTGACCAGTCTGGGGCCGCGCCGCCGCCATATGGCCTGGCCCGTCGCGGCAATTGCCCGTCTGACTCACTGTTTATCCGGTCTCCTTGCGTTATCATGCCCCATTCGATTCGCTCCTCTCCCCTTGTCCGGGGCGACCCCTTGCAGGAATCAAGTTATGGAACAGTGTGATATCGCCATCGTCGGCGCCGGCATGGTGGGCGCCGCCACCGCCTGCCTGCTGGCGGCAGAGGGTCTTAACGTGCGGGTCATCGAGACCCGGTTGCCGGAACATTACGCCCCTGATCAGCCGCTGGATCTGCGGGTCTCCGCCATCAGCCAGGCCTCGGTGGCGCTGCTGGACAAGGCCGGCGCCTGGTCGCACCTGCAGCAGATGCGGCTGTGTCCCTACCGCCGGCTGGAGACCTGGGAGCTGGATGGCTTCGCCACCCGCTTCGACGCGGCGGATCTGGGGCTGCCCCAGCTCGGCTACATCATAGAGAACCGGCTGGTGCAGCTCGCCCTGCTGAGGCGAATGGAGGATTTCCCCAACATCCAGACCCACACCCCGGCGGCTGTGGTCCGGCTGCAGCAAGGTGCCGAGCACGCCAGCCTGCTGCTCGATGACGGTACCGAGCTGCAGGCGCGCTGGGTGCTGGCCTGCGACGGCGCCGAGTCGCTCACCCGCCGCCTCGCCGGGATCGGGGTGTCGCGCTTCGAGTACCGCCAGCACTGCATGCTGATCAACATAGATACCGAGTTCGAGCAGGAGGACATCACCTGGCAGCAGTTCACCCCGCAGGGCCCGCGCGCCTTCCTGCCGCTGCCCGGCCGGCACGGCTCCCTGGTGTGGTATGACAGCCCGGCCCGCATCCGGGCCTTGGCCGCCATGAGTAACGAGCAGCTGGGGGAGGAGGTGCGCCGTCACTTCCCGGCCCGGCTCGGCGGCTTCACCGTCACCGGCAAGGGGAGCTTCCCCCTGGTGCGCCGCCACGCCAACCACTACCACGCCGGACGGGTGCTGCTGCTCGGCGACGCTGCCCACACCATCAACCCGCTGGCGGGGCAGGGGGTCAACCTCGGCTTCAAGGACGTAGCCTGCTGGGCCGAGCTGCTCGGCAAGGCGGGGGCTGACTGGCACGACATCACCCTGGCCAGCCGCTACGAGCGCCGTCGCCGCCCCGACAACCTGCTGATGCAGTCGGGGATGGATCTCTTCTACGGGGTGTTCAGCAACGACATAGGCCCGCTCAAGCTGGCCCGCAATCTGGCCCTGACCCTGGCGGACAAGGCGGGGCCGCTCAAGGAGATGGCGCTGCGCTACGCCCTGGGGCTGGTATAAAAAGTTCCCCTGACCGGAAAGCGATGAGGGTATCTGATGTCTGCTCGTCGGCGCATCAGGCCCGCACGGGGAAGATCAGTGGGGCGGCCATTGAGCCAGCCTTGCTGCTTTCCCTTTCCTTGACTGGGCAGCGCTCCTGTCAGAGGCTGTCCCCCTCCGGGTGCATAGCCCTGACCAGGGTCAGGAAACGGTCGCGAATGGGATCCGCAAAGTCGGGGTTCCACACCAGGCTTATCTCCCACTCGGACCAGGGGCCGGAGAGGGGATAGAGAGTCACGTCCTTGCCCGCGATAAAGCCGACGCTGCGGGGCAGGATGGCGTTGCCTATGCCGGCGGCCACCAGGGCCACCAGGGTCTGGATGTCTTCCGCCTCCTGGATCATGCCGGTCAGCCGGTTGGCGCCGAGGAAGCGGGCGATCTGCTGGCTGAGGCCTGGGCAGCGGTGGCCCACCATCTGCAACAGCGGCTGCGTGGTCAGCGCCCGCTCCACGTCGAACGCAGCCGGATCCGGCCCCGTCATCTGGCTCGGCACGGCCAGCACCAGCCGGTCGGTCAACAGCCTGTGCTCCCTCAGCTGTGGCGCCTGTGGCCTGCGCATAAAGCCTATCTGCAGTCGCCCTGCCAGCAGCAGATCGTGCTGGACGGCGGAGGTCATGTCCTGCAGGTGCACCATCACATCGGGGGCCTGCTGCTTGAAGCGGGCCACCAGGGAGGGGGCCAGTGCGAAGCTTGACAGCCCGAACCCTATCTTGAGGCGCCCGGCGGCGCCACTCGCCAGCGCCACAGCATGCTGCTCGAATCCCTTTCCGTGTTCCACCAGGGCGCAGGCCTGGGGCAGCAACTGGGTGCCGATGGCGGTCAGCTCGGCGCCGTGGCGGCCCCGGTTGAACAGGGTGCTGCCGAGCGCCAGCTCCAGCCCCTGGATCTGCTTGGTCAGCGCCGGTTGCGTGATGAAGAGCCGACTGGCGGCCTCCCGGTAGTTGGCGGTCTCGGCCAGCACGACGAAGGCCTGCAGCTGTCTTAAGTCGAATTTCATTCCGTTTGGTTATCCAATATGGCGATTTATTGATTATAAATTATCTAACTACCTTGTTCTAATGGTCTCGAAACGGGCCTTTTGCCCGCTGACCAGCCACAAGGAGTCATGTCATGTCGAGCGAACGCTATCTGTTCTTGATCAAGGGAAGCCTGGTAATGGCCCAGCCACTGGCGGCGCCGGAGACGGGGGAGCTTCTGACCAGCCTGCTGCAGCAGGGGTTCGCCGTCGGGCCCCTGCCGGTGTGGGCGAGCAATGCCGAGCAGGCGCTCGCCTGTTATGAGCAGTCGGCCCAGCGGCAGGCCTTCGTCGACGTGCTGGCGGGGAGATCCGCATGACCAGGCTTACCCTGAGGGCCGAGGCCCTGCTGCTGGACATGGACGGCACCCTGGTGCACTCCACCGGCGAGGTGGAGACCGTCTGGCGGCTCTGGTGCCGGCGTCATCGGCTGGATCCCGGGCCGGTACTGGCCATGTGTCACGGGGTACGTTCGCGGGAGGTGATCCGCGCGTTGGCACCACAGCTTGACATGGCCCGGGAGGTGGCGCTGCTGGACGAGCTGGAGATCAACCATACGGGGGCGGCCGAGCCGATCGCCGGGGCCCGCGCCTTGCTTGCGGCCCTGCCGGCAGAGTGCTGGGCACTGGTGACCTCCGCGAGCCAGCGGGTGGCGCGGCACCGTCTGGCCAGTGCCGGATTGCCGTTGCCAAAGCAATTGATCGGGGCTGAGGATGTGGTGCGGGGCAAGCCGGATCCCGAGCCTTACCTGCTCGGCGCGGGCAGGCTTGGCGTGGCCCCTGCCGACTGCCTGGTGTTCGAGGATGCGCCGGCGGGCATCGCCAGCGCCCTGCAGGCCGGTTGCCAGGTGGTGCAGGTCGGGGGCAGCAAAAGGTTCGACCCGGCGGTTGCGGCGGTGATCCAGCACTGGCGCCAGGTGACTGTGGTCACGGCTGCGGCGGGCTCCTTGCAGGTGACGCTGCTGACCTGAGAGGCCGGCAACAGAAAGCCCCCGGTGAACGGGGGCTTGATCGGACGAGACGCCCGGGTTACTTGAAGACCCGGAAGCGGACCTCGTCGTCCATGAAGGTCTTGTCACCGGCCGGTTGCTCTATGCTGCCAAAGGGCATCTGGGCACGCAGCAGCCAGCTGGCGGGCAGGTCCCACTCCTGGCGAACCGCTTCGTCGATCAGCGGGTTGTAGTGCTGCAAGGAGGCGCCTATGCCTTCCTGGGCCAGGGTGGTCCAGACCGCAAACTGGGCGATCCCGGTGGCATGTTCGGACCAGATGGGGAAGTTGTCGGCATAGAGGGCGAATTTCTGCTGCAGATCCTCGATGACGGCGGTGTCTTCGAAGAACAGCACAGTGCCGAAACCGGCGCGGAAGCTGCCGTTGACCTTGGCTTCGCTCTGGGGATAGGCCTCTGGCGGCACAATCTTTTTCAATTCAGCTTTGACGATGTCCCACAGCTTGTGGTGCTGCTCGCCAAACAGGATGACGGCGCGAGAACTCTGGGAGTTGAAAGAGGAGGGGCTGTGCTTGATGGCCTCCTTGATGAGGGCCGTCAGCTGGGCTTCGGAATGGGTCACCTGGTCGCCCAGGGCATAGATGGTACGACGTGCTTTGATCTGTTCGATAAACGGACTGCTCATAACATCTCCTTGGTTGATGAATCGTTGCTGCCAGCGTGGCCGACAAAGGTCATCTGGCTCCGATTTCTCGAGTCACGGACTATAACACCTTCTGTTCGATAAACCGTCAACGCAGGGTGATGACTGTTTCTACTTTTTATGTATATTCACATGACGAAACCGGGCATGGCCCGCTGGTGTCTTTATTGTCATTAACCGCAGGAGTTAATGACTTCAATCAATATGATGGTGGTGTTTTCCACTATAAAATGCATCTTACGTGACCTTTTATAGAGGGTGGCATGGCTGCAACCATCATCAAGGAACGCTACTACATACTGACGCCGCTGTCGTTTCTGCTCGGTGCCCTGGTGCTGATCGCCACCCTGTTGCTGGCGGCGGCCAGCTACCTGCGCAGCATCGACAAGACCCTGGCCGGCTATGAGCACATGCTCACCTCCATCGATGTCACCTTTATTCATGAGATGGTGCAGGCCAATCGGCGGCAGCTCGGCGTGCTGGAGGACTCCCTGGACAAGCAGGCCATCGCGAAGGGAGAATCGGCCGTCAATGCTATCTGGGCCATCGCCCACCAGTTCAAGCACGACGCCCACTTCCTCTTCTTCTACAACACCCGCTTCGACCGTCTCGACAGTTACCCGGACTGGCAGGTGCCGACAGACTACCAGGTGCAGAAGCGCCCCTGGTATCAGACCCTTGCCAGCGACAACGAGGAGCTTGTCTGGTTTGGTCCCTACCAGGAGTTCGGCGGCAACGCAGAGGTTCTGTCCCTGATCAAACGGGTCAAGGATGACGAGGGGCAACTGCTGGGCCTGCTGATGGTCGACATGTTGTTCAATTCGCTGCAGGCGGCACTGCGACGGGCGATGGGAAGCGATCAGGCGGCCCTCTACATCACAGAGCGCAAGGGAGACCGGCTGGTGGTGGGACACAACCTGTCACTGCTGCCGGCGGCGCCCGGCACGCCGAGCCAGGGGGCCGGGTTGAACGTGATCCGGGCAGGCAGTCACCTGAAGCGCCCGCTGTCGGATATCGACTGGGATCTCAACATCTATCTGCCCCCCGCCCACTTTCATGGCAACCTGCAAGATACCCTGCTGATGGTGGTGCTGCCGGCGTTGACGCTGCTCGGTATCTGGCTGTGCAGCCTGCTGTTTCTGGTGCGAATTTTTCGTCAGGAGCAGACCCTGGTGCAGCGCTCCCTCAGCGGCCTCGTCCAGGATGAGGCGCTGATGGAGATCCAGCGGCGCCAGCGAACCTGGTTCGTACACGGCAGCCTGGGGGAGATCTGCCAGGTGAGAAACAGCCTGCAGCAGGGACAGGATGCCCTGCTGCACGATCCCCTCACCGGCATCATGAACCGGCGGGCCTTCGAGCAGGACAGGGCCAGACTGGCGCAGGAGGGCGGGCCCTATTGGGTGGTGTTGTTTGATGTGGACTGCTTCAAGCGCGTCAATGACAGCTGGGGGCACAGAGTGGGGGATGGGGTGCTGTTTCGGGTGGCTACCATCATGGCAAGAACCCTGGGAGAGGCTCAGGTCTACCGCATCGGCGGGGATGAGTTTGCGGCCCTGCTGCCCTGGGAGCGGGAGGAGGTCGAGGAGCGTCTGACCCAGCTGCTAGCCCGGGTGCGGGCGCTGCAGTGGCGCGAGTTTGAGGAGTCCATCACCCTGAGCGCGGGGGGGGCTCGCTATCCGGATGACGCCGCCGCCCTGCTCGATCGGGCGGATGAGTGCCTGTACCAGAGCAAGCGGCAGGGACGGGACTGCTGGCATCTGTCAGCCACTTCGCCTCCCTCCAAAGGGGCTGTAGTGACAGTATCTGTCTGACCGCCATCGGGAGAAAAAGGGCCTGAATGGCCGAGAAAGGGGGCACAGTGGGGATAATTTCCCATGTGACCTTTTTTTTTGATTCATTTTCAGTCGGTTAGCTCATGTGATTGGGCAATGTCGCGAAGCGGAGACAGTCAGCCTGTCGGCGAGGACGCCGTAATCCCGGTAGCGGAGTCCGGGGCGCTTTGTATAGTGCAGGGAAAAATAATCAATCAGACATCAGGTTTGACAGGAGTACCCCATGGAAATGAGAAAATACGGCATGAGCGCGATGGCGCTGCTGGGCGCGCTGCTGTTGGGCAATGGTCAGGCGCAGGCGTCCGAGACCGTCAACACCATACTCGGTGGTGGCGTCGGCGGGGTGGCGGGCACCATGATCGGCAAGCAGCTGGGGGGCGACACCGGCGCCCTGGTGGGGGCCGCCGTCGGCGGCGCGGCGGGCGGTGCGGCCACGGCCGACAGGGGCAACAAGAATGAGGCTGCCCTGGGTGGTGCCGTTGGTGCCCTGGGTGGTGCAGCCATCGGCAAGAGCGTGGGTGGCAGCACGGGTCAGCTGATCGGCGCCGGCATAGGCGGGGCTGGCGGTTCGGCCATCGGCGCCAGAACCGGCGACGGTCACGAGAGCAAGAACAATCGCTATTACGACGACAGGCGCCATCACAAGCACCACAAGCATCACAAGAAGCACCGCAAGCACAGATGGCATGACGACGACTGAGATCTGCCTGGATAGACAACAAGGGGCCAGTGGCCCCTTTTTCTTGTCCATCGTCTAGACCAGCCGGTGCTGGCGCCTGCCGATAGCGAAGGCGTTGATGTTGTCGATAAGCTGATCCGCGAGGCGCTGCATCGACTCCTCGCTGGCCCAGGCCACATGGGGCGTCAGGATGAAGTTGGGGTAACGCAGCGCCTGCATCAGGGGGTGGTCGGGGGGCGGCGGCTCGACGCTTGCCACGTCGAACCCGGCGCCGCCGAGGCGACCGTTGCCGAGCGCCTCCAGCAGGGCCTGCTCGTCCACCAGGCCGCCACGGCCCACGTTGATGAGCAGGGCCCCCGGTTTCATCATGGCCAGCTCCCGCTCCCCGATGAGGTGGCGGGTGTAGGGGGTGAGCGGGCAGTGCAGGCTGATCACATCCGAACTCTGCAGCAGGGCCTCCAGGGGCAATCTGTCTTCATCCCCGGGGGCGCCGACCTGGCTCTGGGCATAATAGACCTCCATGCCGATGGCGCTGGCTCTCTGACCCAGGGCCTGACCCAGGGTGCCCTTGCCTATGATGCCGAGGCGCTTGCCGTGCAGATCCATGATGGGGTGATCGAAGAAACAGAACTGACCGCTTTGCTGCCAGCGCCCCTCCAGCAGGGACTGGCGCCAGGCGAACAGGTTGCGTGACAGTGCCAGCATCAGGGCCATGGCGTGTTCGGGAACAGAGGGGCCCGAATAGTTGCGGATGTTGCACACGGCGACATTGGCGGCGCGGCACGCCTCCAGATCCAGGTTGTCGCTGCCGGTGGCCGCCAGGGCGATCAGGCGCAGCTCCTGCAACTGGGCCAGCTCGTCCTTGCCGATGCGGATCTTGTTGATGATGGCGATGCTGGCGCACCTGAGCCGCTCCACCACCTGTTCAGGCTTCGTCTCTGGGTAGCTTTGCCAGTGATGGGGGAAATCGGGGCGACGCAGATTGATGCCGGCGTCCAGGGTGTCACTGTCGAGAAACACGATTTGCTGCATGAAGCCTCCTGCCGTTCTCTGCCGCGTGGGAGTCGCCATGATGCCAAAGATGGAGGGGGGCTGACCAGCTCGGATGCAGACAGGCCGGATGGCCCAATTCCATACTTGCTAGTCGTTCGGGTCAGATCCAGCCCAGATGGGTCAGCCAGCCCTGGATGCGCCCCGGCGTTTCGTCCAGCGCCATCAGGGCGTAGGGGCGGTAGTTGAGCTTGTGGCTGCGGCGGCTCTCGCTCTTGCGCGCCTCGGCGGCCAGCAGGGGCCAGCGCCCCCCGTCTTCCTGATAGAGATCCAGGGTGGGAATGCTGGCCTGGGCCACCTGCTTGGCCAGGGTCTGGTTGCTCAGCTGGTTGGGAAAGAAACCGTCGAGCAGCACCAGGGCATCGGGGGCGGGCAACTGTTCGCTGGTGATGAGGTTGGCGGCCCAGGCAGCGCTGGTGCCTTGCGCCAGCAGCAGCTTGAAGCCCCCTTCCTGCAGCTTGGCGTCACCGAGCTTGACGATGCGCTCGGCAAATTGCTGGCGAAACGCCTCCATGGTCTCCTGCTTCTTCTCGGAGGCCGGATCCAGCTCGGTTTGCTGGGGGGAGGGGAGCAGCAGCAGGGTGTCGAAGCCCAGTCGCCCCAGCTCCCGGGTCAGCTGCCACAGCTGGCCGCTGCGCTGCCAGTCCGGCAGCAGTATTGCGAGCCCCAGGTAGCTGTTGCCGTCATGCTTGGCAAAGAGCACCCGCTGCTTGTCGATCCGGGTGCTGTCAGGCACCCCCTTCCAGTCGCTCTCCTGCCAGTGATCGATGGGGGCTGGGGGCGAGATCTCGTTGGCCGGCAAGGTGGTGCTCGCCAGCAGGGTCAAAAACAGCAGTGGTAAGGATAATCTGGCCATGATGCGCTCCCCGGTTGACTGGGTTAGCGGCGGCGCGCCGGATTTCTGAAGGGGGCCGGAGGATCCAGGAGAAAGAGGGAAGGGGCAGGCCCTTCCCTCGACCGGCTCAGGGCCGGGCAAGCCTGCCGAGCTGGCGGTCGTGCAGGGGGGAGAGCAGCAACAGGGCGCTGACGGCCCCCACCAGGGCGAAGAACATGTCGGACTGGGTATCCCAGGGATCCCCCTGGGTGCCGAGGAACTCGTCGGCGCCCTGACCCAGTGCCAGTGCGGCGCCCCACTCGACGAGTTCATAGCTGGCACTGACGGCGAGCACCACGCAGATCACCAGAAACACCAGCATCTTCTTGCCCTGCACATGGTGGCCGCGCAGCAGTATCTCGCGGCAGGCCAGGGCGGGCACGAAGCCCTGGAAGAAGTGGCCAATCTTGTCATAGGGGTTGCGGCTGAGTTCGAACCACTGCTGCAGCTCGAAACCGAGCGGCACCCTGGCATAGGTGTAAGCGCCCCCCAGCATCAGCACTGCCCCGTGCAGAAAGATGCACAAATAGAGCAGGCTGGTGAGGGGGTAGCTGCGCTGGCTCAGCAGCAACAGCGGCACGACGATCAGCACGGGGGCGACTTCCAGCAGCCAGGTGACCCTGTCATAGGGTTGCCAGCCGGAGAGCACCAGCAGTACCAGGGTGAGCAGCAACAGCAGGAGTTTTTGATGAGATGTCATAGGGAGCCTGTGGCGAAGGAGGAACCTGACTTCATGGTGTAGCCCCAATCGGCGCGAGACGAAAGGGGGCTGGGGAATTCTCCCGCAATGGGCGGCCCGCTGTCACTGACCGGGGCTGAATGGTCATGCCCATAAAGAAAAAGCGAGCCGGGGGCTCGCTTTTTTCAACACTGTCTCAAGCCGTCAAATCAGTTGACGCGACGCTTGAACTCGCCGGTGCGGGTGTCGATTTCGATCTTGTCGCCGATCTCTACGAAGGCGGCAACGGCCAGCTCGTAGGTGGTGCCCTTCAGGCGGGCCGGCTTGGTCACTTTACCGGAGGTGTCGCCACGGGCGGCCGGCTCGGTGTACTCGACTTCGCGAACTATGGTGGTCGGCAGCTCGACGGAGATGGCTTTCTCGTTGTAGAAAGTCACTTCGCAGATGTCTTCCATGCCGTCAACCATGTAGTTCAGGGCGTCACCCAGGTTGTCTTTCTCGACGTCGTACTGGTTGTACTCGGTGTCCATGAAGACATACAGGGGGTCGGAGAAGTAAGAGTAGGTGCACTCTTTACGCTCCAGCTGAACGACTTCCAGCTTGTCGTCGGCCTTGAATACGGTCTCGGTGGCGCTGCCGTTCAGCAGGCCTTTCAGCTTCATCTTGACCACGGCGGAGTTACGGCCGGATTTGTTGAATTCGGCTTTCTGGACCACCATCGGCTCGGTACCGATCATGACGACGTTACCAGCGCGGATTTCCTGTGCGGTTTTCATGTAAAAATTCCTGTTCGTATACGGGCAGATAAAAACTGCCAGATTATATACGGCTTTCTAAAAATTTCACCAGCCGAGTGACGAGATCCCCATCGGCAAGCAACTTCTGTGACCAGCTTCGCGCATGTTGTTGCCAAATAGTACCGAATTGCGGCCATTGGGCCCAGAGTTCGCGCACATCTTGCCCATGGTTGAGGGCATGGTTGAAAGTGCGCAACCAGTGGGCCGCATCGGTCGGCAAGTCGGCCAGATCTGGCAAGCTAGATAAGTAGTGGTCGAGGAAATCATCCAGCTTGGCAATGTGAGCCTGATCGTCCTGGGGATAGATGTGCCACAGGAAGGGCCTCGCCGCCCACTGGGCCCGCACGAAGGAGTCTTCGCCGCGCACCAGATTGAGATCGCAGCTCCACAGCAGCCGGTCGTAGCCCGCCTGGCTCGTCATCGGCAGCAGCTTGATGGCGAGCTTGCCCGCGTGCAGCAGATCCCCCGCCCGTGCCGTGCCGATGGCACTCTCAAGCCCTGCGCCGCTGAGCACGTCGTTGAGGGCGCGCCCCATGGGCAGCAACAGGGTGACCGGGGTGGCGCCCTGGCACCAGCTCGCGACCAGGCTTTTCAGCGCCTCGCTTTCGTAGGTGAAGAGGCTTATCCGCAGCTCGTCTTGCGCCTTGTGCGGCAGCCCCAGGCTGGCCCAGTAGGCGGCAAGACCAGCCTCATCCTGCTGCCACCGCTCCCGTTCGGCGATGAGCCCCTGCTCGCACAGCAAGCCACCGGTTCTGGCCGTGAAGCCCGGGAAGAAGAAGTATTTATTGAGACTCAGCTTGCCCACCCGCTGGGGTGAGGCGAGGCCGTGGCAATCCTCGACCCAGCTCTCCGCCGAGAGATATTCCAGATTGATCCAGCAGGGGGGCGGGCTCTGCTCGGCCATGCGCTCGATGAAGAGGGCGGGCAGCTCGCAGGCAAATGCCTCTATGACCACGCTAGCCGGGATGGCATCCGCTGGCAGGGGGTCCTGCCAGCGCTGGATGTGAATGCCCTCAACCCACTGGCGATCCCGCGCGGGATCCAGCTCCGGACAGATGCGGGCAAAGCTCGCCAGGTCATCCACCCAGAGCCGCACCTGTCCATGGCCCTCCCGCTCCAGCTGGCGGGCCAGCCGCCAGGTGACGCCTATGTCGCCGAAGTTGTCCACCACGGTGCAGAAGATGTCCCAGTCAAAGGGGGGCAGGGGGCTTGTCATGGCTCGGGGTTCCAGATGCAAAAAACCGGTGCGCAGGGTAGCACACCGGTGACTTGGCTTCTAACTGCGGGGCCGCCAACCCCCTCCCAGCCTCCCCCTTCGAAAGGGGGAGGTGTCAACACTCCCGCCCCTGGTGAAGGGGAGGGCCGGGGTTACTCCTTGCCGTAGACGTTATTCTCTTGCTCGCGTACCCGGATGAAGGTGGTGCGCTTGGTCAGCTCTTTGAGCTGGCTGGCGCCCACATAGGTGCAGGTGGATCGCACACCGCCGAGGATGTCGCGCACGGCGTTCTCGACCGGGCCGCGGTAGGGCAGCAGCACCGTCTTGCCTTCGGAGGCTCGGTACTCGGCGACGCCGCCGGCGTGCTTGTCCATGGCGCTCGACGAGCTCATGCCGTAGAACTTCATGAAGGGGGCGCCATCGACGTCCACCACCTCGCCGCCGCACTCCTCGTGGGCCGCCAGCATGCCCCCCAGCATCACGAAGTCTGCGCCGCCGCCGAAGGCCTTGGCCACGTCGCCCGGGCAGGTGCAGCCGCCGTCACCGACGATCTGGCCGCCGAGGCCGTGGGCCGCATCGGCGCACTCTATGATGGCGGAGAGCTGGGGGTAGCCGACGCCGGTCTTGACCCGGGTGGTGCAGACCGAGCCCGGGCCTATGCCCACTTTGACGATGTCGGCGCCGGAGAGGATCAGCTCCTCCACCATCTCGCCGGTGACCACGTTGCCCGCCAGGATGACGTGGTTGGGGCAGGCTTCACGGATCTTGCGCAGGAACTCGACGAAGTGCTGGGAGTAGCCGTTGGCCACGTCGACGCAGATGAAGCGCAGCGCCTCGGACATGGCGAGGATCTGGCGAGTCTTGATGAAGTCCTCTTCCGAGGTGCCGGTGGAGACCATCACATGGCCCAGCAGGGCCGGATCTGTGTCGTTCACGAAGGTTTGCCACTGGGCGAGGCTGTAGTGCTTGTGTACCGCCGTCATCATCTCGAAGCCCGCCAGGGTACGCGCCATGGCGAAGGTGCCTACGGTGTCCATGTTGGCGGCGATGACGGGCACCCCCTGCCACTGGGTCCGGGTGTGCTTGAAGGTGAACTGACGGGTCAGGCTGACTTGGGAACGGCTCTTGAGGGTAGAGCGCTTGGGACGAAACAGTACATCCTTGAAACCGAGCTTCAAGTCTTCTTCGATACGCATTGCAAATTCCTTATTGAGCCTTGTGAAAGTCACTGTTGCAGTGGGCAAAATTTTCGGCAGGCACAAAAAAACCGCAGGTTTTCAAGGCCTCCGGTTTACAACAGTCTAGGCAAAAATCCCGCCAGAACAAGACTGATAATTCGCTCATCATTGTGGTAGCCTTTGGCGTCACAACCTGAGGTTGGCCACCAGCTTCATCCAGCACCTCGCCATGGCCCCTCCCTCCCCTCTTTTTGCCCCCTGCCTCAGAGTCAACTGCTGTCGGATCCCCCATGCCGTGAACGCCAGAAGCTCGGGGTCTGGGCCCCTGTGCCGCGTTTGCCAGTTGACAGTGCCCTGCGTGCTGCCCACTCTGGCGCAGAGGGCCAGCGTGGGCCCGCTTCGACGAGGAGAACACATTGTCCGCATCACACAAAGCCGGCTGGTTGCTGTTGGCCAGCCTCTGCCTCTCATCGGGCGCCTGGGCCGCCCCTACCGTCTATGGCTGGATCGAGAAGGGCGTGCTCATGCCGGGTGGGGTGGCGGTCAAGATGAAGCTGGATACCGGCGCCCTCACGTCGTCCCTCGATGCGCGGGAGCTGCACCACTTCAAGCGTGACGGCAAGCCCTGGGTGCGCTTCACCCTGGTGCTGACCGATGCCAACACCGACAAGGAGGTGCGCCAGATCCTGGAGCGGCCGGTGGAGCGCAGCGTGACGGTGCGCGGCGCCGGTGGCATGGAGGAGCGTCCCACTGTGACCATGTCTGTCTGTGTCGGTGACAAGCTCTACAAGGAGTGGTTCACCCTGCGGGATCGCAGCGACATGATCTATCCCGTGCTGCTCGGCCGTCGCCTGCTGGCGGAGCTGGGACCTGTGGACTCTTCCCGCACCTTCACTGTGCAGCCGAGCTGTGGCTAGGAAGGCCTCTTTGGGATCATCTATGGTGCGCGGGGGCTTGGGCCCCCGCGCTTTTTTTCCCTGAGGCTTGCGCCGCCTATGCCTGGCGCGGCGGGGCGGGCAGTAGCACGCTCACTTCCAGCCCCCCCTCTGGCCTGTTGTGGATGTCCAGATCCGCGCCGTGCAGCTGCACTATGCGCTGCACTATGGCCATGCCGAGGCCCACCCCGTCCCCCTGCTGGGGATTGACCCGGAAGAAGCGCTCGCACAGGCGCGACAGGGCGGCGGTGGGGATGCCGGGGCCGTTGTCCCGCACATCCACCCTGACCCTGTTGCCCTCCTGGGTGATCACCACGGCGACCTCGCCGCCCACCTGGGTGTAGCGCAGCGCGTTGTCGATGAGGTTGCCAAACATCAGATCCAGCAGCATGGCCTGCCCCATCACCTGCAGATGCTCGTCCCCCTCCAGGGAGAGCTGCAGATCCTTCCTCAGGGCGATGGGGGCCAGGGTGGCCAGGGTGCCCTGCAACAGCAGGCTCAGATCCAGACTGGCGAGCGCCGGGGCCTGCTGGTTGTCGATGCGGGCCTGGGTCAGCAGCTGGCGGATCAGCCGGTCGCTGCGATCGAGGGCCAGCAGCATCTTGCGCAGCGCCTGCTCGCGGCTGGCGTCATCCTCGGCGGCCAGGGCATTTTCACTGTGGATGCGCAGCACCGCCAGCGGGGTGCGCAGCTCGTGGGCCGCCTCGTTGGTGAACTGTTTCTCCCGCTCTATGGTGTCCGCCAGGGTGTGCATCAGGCGGTTGATCTCCGCCACCAGGGGCGTCAGCTCCTCGGCCTTGATGGCCAGGTTGAGCGGGCTCAGGTTGGCGGGATGGCGCTCCCCTATGGCCTGGGTGAGTTGATTCAGCGGGGCCAGCCCCCGGGTGACCAGCCACCACAGCAGGCCGAGCAGGAAGGGCAGGGTGATGAAGAGCGGCAGCATGGTCAGAGTGGCCATCTTGCTGGCCAGTTCCCCTCGCTCGTCATCCCGCTCCGCGACGATGAGCCAGGTCTGCTCATCCTCGTTGTAGAGGGTGAAGGTGCGCCACTCGTGCTGATCCTTGGTCTCGCTGTTGAAGCCGCGCTCCAGGGTGGTCAGGGGCTGCTCCGGCGCATTGGGTGAGCGCAGCAGTATGGTGCCTTGCTCGTCGAGCAGTTGGAAGTAGAGGTTGTGTTCGAACTCATGGCCGTAGGGGGTGAACTCGTTGTCCCGCCCCAGCTGGCTGAAGCTGCGCTTCTCCGGATGGGGGGCGTCGGGCACGGCCTGCTCCCACTCCTGGTAGACGGCCCCGTTGCTGGGCAGCTCGCCGCGCTGCTTCAGATAACGGCTGAGCAGCTGGTTGGTGATGCGGGCGGACTGGGCGAGACGGGCATCGAACAGCTCTTCCATCTCGTGGTTGGCTTCCAGATAGCCGATGAGGCCGCTGACGGCCAGGCTGAGGCTGACCAGGGCCAGGATGCCGGAGAGCAGGAAGCGGCGGATGGAGCGGACGCGACTCATCGGGCGGGCATCCCTCTGCTGCCCTGGGTATCTGGCTGCGGCACTATGTAGCCGACGCCGCGGATGTTGCGGATGAGCTCGGGGAAGAACTTCTTGCGCAGGTGGTGAATGTGCACCTCCACCGCATTGCTCTCGGCCCCCTCGTCCCAGCCATAGAGGCTCTGCTGCAGCTGATCCCGGCTCAGCACCCGGCCGCTCTGGCTGATGAGCTCCTGCAGCAGCTTGTATTCGTGGGGGGTCAGCTTGACCGCCTCCCCCTGATAGGTGACCTGCTGGGACTCGGGGTAGATGAGGATGTCGCCATACTCCAGCACCGCCTGGGCCTGCCCCTTGCTGCGGCGCACCAGGGCGCGCAGGCGGGCGTTGAGCTCCTGCAGGGCGAAGGGCTTGACCATGTAGTCATCGGAGCCTGCATCCAGCCCCAGCACCCTGTCGTCCAGGGCATCCCGGGCGGTGAGGATGAGCACCGGCAGCGTCTGCCCCTCCCGGCGCAGCTTGCGCAGCAGGCTGATGCCGTCGATGTCCGGCAGATTGAGATCCAGGATGAGGGCGGCAAACTCCTCGCTCTTGAGCGCTGGCAGGGCGGGCAGCCCCTGCTGCAGCCAGTCCACGGTGTAACCGCTGCTGCGCAGGGCATCCACCATGCCATCCCCCAGCATCACATCATCTTCTACCAACAGGACTCGCATTGTTTTTCCCCTCAAATGACGCTGCCCACCAGTATGCAAGTTGGTGGGCAGAGTTTAAATAGCGCACTGATCTGCTTGTGTTTATAGCTTGGCGAGACGCTCGCGAATTTCCGTCCTGCGCCCTTCGTCCGCCAGCTCGCGGCCCGGTCTGGCCGGGGCGGCCAGGGCCTTGTCCAGGTAGATCTTCGCCTGGGCCTTGTCCCCCTGATCCAGCAGGAAGTCGCCGTAGAAGAAGTTGGGATCGATGCCGTTGGGGTTGATGGCGAGCGCCTGCCTGAGCAACTGCTCGGCCTTGTCGTCATCCCCGAAGCCGACCGGCCAGCCCGGCACCTGGTAGTAGAGGGAGCCCAGACTGGTATAGGCGGAGCCCTCCAGCGCCTTGGGATCCTGCTTGATGGCGATCTCCAGCTTGGCCTTGGCCTCCTTCACCAGGCTGAGGGCCCCGAGGCCGCCCTTGGCGCCGGCCCAGGTGCTCTTGACGATGGCGGACCAGATCAGCAGGTCGGTACGAAAGGCCTCCTTGGCACTGGCCTGATCCGCCTGGGCACTCAGGGCTTCCAGGCAGCTCTCCTTGGTCTTGCCGGTCTCCTGATACTGGCAGTGGGCCCACTGCTGCTGAATGGTGGGCAGGGCATCGGCGGCCTGAACCAGGCTGCTTGCCAGGGCGAGCAGCAGGACGCTGTGACCAAATCGGGGGCGGAAAGTGGCGTGTTTCATCTTAATGTTCCTTTTTGTGCGTGGCACAGGCGGGGTTGTCCCCGTGATCTCTGGCCAGGGGGACAGGGTGGCGGGCATGGCGTTCTATGATGGGCAGCTGTCTGGCCAGCGCCCTGTCGACCAGGGCGGGCAGCAGGGCATTGAGCCGCACAAACAGCTTCTCCGGCCAGCCGAGCCAGCTGCGGCGCGTCTCGTTGCACAGGGCGATGACGGCCTCCTCGGCCACGTCCTGGGGGCTGTCGGTCCGGGTGCCGAGCTCGGCATTCATGGCGTAGGCCGCCTCGGAGTTGAGGTGGGTGCGGGTGGCGCGGGGGGCAAAGTGCAGCACCTTGATGCCGGTGCCCTCCAGCTCCCGCCCCAGAGACTCGCTAAAGCCCCGCAGGGCGAACTTGCTGGCGCAATAGACGCTGTAACCGGCATAGCCGATGGCCCCGAGGCTGGAGCCGATGTTCATGATGACGGCGGGTTTGCGCAGCCGGGGCAGCAGGGCGCGGGTGAGCTGGATGGGCGCCTCTATGTTGAGCAGCAGTTGGCGCGTCACCTGCTCGCCGCTCTGATCCTCCAGCCAGGCGAACTGGTTGCAGCCCGCGCTGTTGATAAGCACATCCAGCCCCTCCTCCAGCGCCGGGTGCTGCAACAGCCTGGCCCGCTCCTGGGGCGAGCCCAGATCGGCGGTCACCGTCTGGTGGCGCTCGGAATGGGGCAGCTCCTTGCGCAGGCGCTCCAGGGCGCTGGCCCGGCGTCCGTGCAGCAGCAGGTGCGCCCCCTGGGCCGCCAGCTCCATGGCCAGGGCTTCCCCTATGCCGCCGCTGGCGCCGGTGAGCAGTATGCGTTTCCCTTCAAGCTTCATTGGCAGGATCCCGTGAGCTGATGGAGCATGTCGCCATAGAGGCGGTAGACCACCCTGGCCGAGTGAATGATGGCGGCCTGATCGGCGGCGTCTTCCACCCGGTTCATCAGGGATTCGAAGAACTTGAGGTGCTCCTGATCCAGGGCGCCGTGGGAGCTCAGGTAGCTCATCGCCTGGGGCGGTAGGCCCAGACCGCGCTTGAGCTGGTCCGCCACCGTCAGGGCGATGGCGACGCTGGTGCCTTCCAGCACCTGTACCATGCCGAAGAACCCCATGGGGTTGCCGCGCTGGATCTGGTCGTAGAGGAAGGCCACCATCAGCTCGATGGGAAGACCCGGCTGGCCGTGGCGCACCGCCTCGGCGTCACCGCCGCAGGCGCGGATGTCGTTCAGGATCCACTCCTGGTGGCCGTACTCCTCGTCTATGTACTCCCGGATGGCGCCGCGCACCCACTCATACTCCTGTCCCAGCTTGCCGCCGGTGGCCATCAGCAGCGGCACAGTGTGGCGCACGTGGTAGTAAGCCTGTGCTAGAAAGGCGAGGTAGGTCTCCCGGCTGATGTCGCCGCGGCGGCAGGCCTCGATGATGGGGGCATTGAACAGGTGCTCGCGCTCGGCGGCGGTGGCGTGTTGCAGGGTCTGGTAGAAGCTCATGAGGTCTCTCCTGTGAGGCCTTGGGTCAGGCATTGGTCGATCTGCCGGGAAAAGTGGTGATAAATCTCGTTGCGACGGGGGCGGCCGTTGGCCGTCAGCAGGCCGGGGTGCTGATCCAGCGCCACCGGCAGCCAGTGATGGATGCGGGCGTAATCGGGCAGATGCTGGTTGAGCCGGGCAATCTGCTCGGGTAATTGGGACTGGCTGCCCGGCAGCGGCTGGATCAGGGCGACGTTGGCGGGCTGGCCGTCACCGAAGATCACGATGCGGGCGATGGCCGGGCAGATCTGGGCCTGGGATTCCACCCACTCCGGCGAAAAGTTGCGGCCAAAGGCGGTGATCTGGACGTTCTTCTTGCGCCCCGTGATGTGCAGGTAGCCCTCATCATCCAGGTGACCCAGATCCCCGGTGGCGATGGCCGGGATGGCGGGTGCCTCTTCCCCCAGATAGCCGAGCATGGCGCTGCCGCTCACCATGACTTCGCCGTCGGCGGCGATCGTCACCTGGCAGTGGGGCAGGGGGCGGCCGACGCTGCCCGGACGGTCGGCGTCCGGGCCGTTGAGCGCCACCACAGAGCCGCACTCCGACAGGCCATAGCCCTCATAGACAGGGAGCCCCAGGGCGCGGGCATGGGCGATGAGCTCGGGGGCGACCTTGCCGCCACCCACGGCGACGAAGCGCAGCCCCTTGAGCCGTTCGGCCAGGGCAGGGGTGTTGGCGCACAGCGCCAGCAGCAGGCGCAGCAGCTCGGGCACCAGCACCAGGCTGTGGCTGGGCCAGCGTGCCAGGGCCTGGCCCAGCATGGCCGGGTCCAGGGTGCTGGAGCCGGTGAAGCCGAGCTCGCCGAGGGAGGGGATGCGGCTGCAGGCGCCGGTGAGCAGCGGCACGTACAGACCGGTCAGATTCTCGAGCAGGGTGGCCAGGGGCAGCAGGGTCAGGTGCTGTTCGACCCCGGCCGGTGCGACTCGCAGGGCCAGGGATTCGCAGACCGCCGTCAGCTGGGCAAGGGAGAGGCAGACCCCTTTGGGCTGGCCCGTGGTGCCCGAGGTATAGGTGATCTTGGCGGTGCCAGCCGGCAGCTCGGGCAGGCTGGCGGGGGTACGGCGCCACAGGGGCAGCACCTGTTCATCGGCGGCGCCCGTCATCAGCAAGAGGGGGGCGGCGGCCTGCCAGCCCTCATGCTCGGGGCCCACCAGGGCATCGGCACCGCTGCTCTCCAGCAGCCATGCCTGCTGGGCCGGGCTGAAGAAGTGGGGCACGGGAATGACCACTATGCCGGCCCGGGTGCAGGCGAGATCGATCAGCGCCCAGGGCAGGCCATTGTCGAGCTGCAGGGCCAGGCGGCGAATGCCGGCTTGCTGCAAGCGGTCGGCCAGGCGCTGGATCTGCTGCCACAGGCTCTGGTAATCCAGCTCTCCCTGGCTGCCTTGCAGTGCCGGCTGTCGCGGCGTCAGGCTGGCATGGCGAGCGATGGCGTCGAACAGGCTCATTGGGCACACCTCTTGTCATGGCCGGCATGGTTAAAAAGCATGGGCATGGGCCCCAGCAGGTTGAGCAGCAGGCTGCTCTGGGCGAGCACCTCGCGCCCCTGGTTGATGTCCCCCGCCATCACTTTGGGCTGGCAGCGGTAGTATTCCCCCCAGGCGCTGGCGTCTTCCCCCACCTGATGGGCCTGGGCAGGGGCCAGCTCTACCGGGTTGAGGCGCAGCCGGGCAAAGCTGTTACGCAGTTTGGCGGTGCCGGTGAACACCACGTAGTCGAGGGCGTTGTCACACAAGAGTCGGCACAGGGCCGCGAACATCAGACGGGCATTGCCCGGTTCGCTGCAGGCGAGGTTGCCCACTTCGATGATGCGGCTGCGGGCCGGACGTACCCCGAGGCGGGTTTCGATGGCGGCCTCGATGGGCTGCTCCAGATACTGCTCCAGATAGAGGGGCTGCTCGCCCTCGCCGTTGCAGGCCTGGTTGAGGCCACAGGCGCCGACCAGCACCCCATCGGCCCGGTAGAGCCCGAGCAGGCAGGGAAGGAAATGGGGGATGCGGGCGTTGAATTCGAGGGTGTAGGCGGCCTGGATATAGGCTTGCAGCGCCATGACCTGCTGCGGGGACTGTGCCAGCAGCAATCGGTAGGGGGCTTGGATCTCTATGGTCATGGTTGGCTCCTTCTCTTGGGATGGCTTGAGAGTAAAAGGGCAAACTTAAGAAACCCTTAAGGAGTAAAAAAAGTTGTCAGCAAGGCGACGGGCAGGCAATCTGCGCGGCTGTCACCCAGGAGGATCCCTCATGTCATCAAGCGCCAGCTGCCCCCTCTGCTCGGCTCGCCACAGCTACCCCCTGCCGGTGGCGGGCAAGCGCTATCACCGTTGTCTGGACTGCGAGCTGGTCTGGCTGGATGAGGCGGATCATCTGGACGAGGCGGCCGAGAAGGCGGTCTATGACGGGCACGACAACCGGGTGGACGATCCCCGTTATCGCGGCTTTCTGATGCGCGCCTTCGGCGAGGTGCTCTCCCGGGTGAGCCCTCCTGCCAGCGGCCTCGATTTCGGCTGTGGCCCAGGTCCTGCCCTCATCGCCATGGGGCGGGAATCGGGCTTTGATATGGCGGGTTACGACAAGTTCTATGCCGACCAGCCCGAGCTGCTGACGCGGCAGTATGACTTCATCACCAGCACCGAGGTGATAGAGCACATCGCCACCCCGCGCGCCGTGCTGGACGGGCTCTGGGGCTGCCTCAAACCCGGCGGCGTGCTGGTGCTGCAGACCCAGCGGGTGCTCAGCGACGAGCGCTTCAAGAGCTGGCGCTACCGTCACGATCCGACCCACATCGTCTTCTTTGCCGAGGCCTCGTTCCGCGCCCTGGCTGCCCGCTGGCAGGCGCAGCTCGAGTTTCCCCACGCCGATGTGGCGGTATTGTGTAAACCTTGATGCGGAGCCTCAGAGGAAAAAATCCGCCCCAATAACAAGGGCCAGCCGGTTTGCACCGGCTGGCCCTTGTTATTGGAGTTATCGGGGGGCTCAGGCCGCCAGACGGGTCAGCACCTTCACCAGCAGTTCGATGCGCGGCGCAATACTGGTCAGATCCAGATACTCCTCATCACTGTGGAAACCTGCGCCGATGGGGCCCAGACCATCCAGGGTCGGGATGCCGAGGGAGGCGGTCAGGTTGGCATCCGAGCCGCCACCGACTGCTTGCCAGCTAATTGGCAGCCCCAGTTCGGCGCCACACTCCTCCACCAGCTTCATCAGTGCCTGGGTACCCTCTGAGGGCACCATGGCTGGCTTGTGTGCCTCACGGGTCAGTTGGATGGTGACGCCATCAACATGAGGACGTTCGCCAAGGGTAAGCAGTTGATCGTCGATTTGGTGGTACTCCTGGTTGTCCCAGAAGCGCACATCTACCAGGGCGCTGGCATGGGCTGGCACTATATTGGCGCCATCGCCCCCCTTAACGATGCCAATATTGAGGGTGGTGCCACTTTCGAAGTTGGTCAGTGCGTTGATGGCCAGGATCCAGTGACCCAGTTCGGTGATGGCGCTACGTCCTTTCTGTGGTTCGTTGCCTGCGTGGGCCGCCTTGCCGGTGAAATCAATGCGATAGCGTGCCATCCCCTTGCGGGCCTTGACCAGCGAGCCATCGGCGCGGGCCGCTTCGGCGACCAGCACCTGTTTGGCATCCTTGGCAACGGCGGCGAGCCAGTCGCTGGAGTGAAGTGAGCCAATCTCTTCATCCGGGTTCATGCAGACGCAGATGCTCAGGCTGTCACGCACCTCGCGCGGGAGCGCACGCAGGGCATAGACGATATTGAGCAGGCCAGATTTCATGTCGGAGACACCGGGGCCATAGGCGCGATCACCCTCGACGCTCATCGGGCGGGCGGCGGCAGTACCGAGCGGGAAGACGGTATCCATATGACCGATCAGCATGATGTCGATCTGCTTGGCATCGGGTTGGTTACGAATTTCAAGGCCAATCCCGGCCACACCACAATCAATCTGCTTAATCTGCCAGTCACCCATGGCCTCATATTTAGCCGCCATCAGCTCGGCAATGTTGGCGATGCCCGGCTGATGCAGGGTGCCGCAATCTTGGTTGATCAGGGGGGTTAGTTCGGTCAGGTATTCATCCAGAGAAAAAGTCATCTGTTACTCCATTACAACATGGGAAAGGGTCAGAGAAGGATGTTCATCACCAACATGGCACCGAAGGCGTTAATCACCGAAATGGCGATCATGATCGGGATATAGCGTCCTTCGGTACCGATACAACCGAGGATGCGACCCATGTATTGGACCTGGGATCCCATCAGATAGATGGCAGGGGCCAGAATGGCAATGTGGGTACCGTTCAAAATGCCCTGGTCGAACAGGGTGATGACCACGCCGACCGCGCCCCCCATCGACATCCAGGCACCGATCAGCACTGCTGCGGCTTCACCGGGCAGGCCGAAGATGGCCATGATGGGGGAGAAGATGGCGCCCATGGCATCCAGTGCGCCGGTGATCTGCAGCGCCTTGATGATGACGAAGGCCATCAGCACGTTAGGCACGGTGGAGGTGGTGGCAATGACCCAGCCCTTTTTGGCCCCTTCGACGAAGATGTCGGTGATGATGGGTTTTTTGACGTTAGCCTGGCTCATTTTGTTTGCTCCTGGGTGGTAGCGGTCGGGTTGGTGTTGGTAGGTTTACCTTCGGTCAGGTTGAGATAGACCCGAAACAGGTTTGCCCCGACAAATTTGAAGGCGAACATCACTATGACTGCCAGACCGATGGAGGAGCTGACGGCTGGGCTGCCATCAGCCAGGGTCAGGGTGAAGAGCACAGCACCGGAGGAGAAGAAGTTAACAATGGTAGCGCCAGCGGAGAACTGGAACATGGTGAAGACATCGGTCTCACGCTTGGTGATCAACTTCTCATCCTTGAGCTGACGGGTCATGGCCGCTCCGGCATCGGTACTTTGCAAAGATGCGATCATCGCCAGACCGGTATTACCGGGTATCCCCATCAGCGGGCGCAGCAGTGGGGTCAGCAGCTTACGGGCTGCATCAAGGGCGCCGTAGTGCTCCAGCACATTGATCATGCCAAGGGCAAACATCACGGTGGGGATCAGGGTCAGGGCGAACAGGAAACCGTCACGGGCACCGTTACCCCCCTTGCCACGCATGTCGGTCATGGCGGTCTTGATGCCGTCACCGTTCTCGCTGACGCTCTGTACCATGGTACCGAATGAGCCATTTAATGTGGTGAAATCAAACACTCCATACCACTGGTTGGATTGCAGCAGTCCGGAGAAGAAGACCACGGCAAAAGCCAGGGCCAAATAACTGCCTATGGTCACCGAGCGAGTTTTATCAGTCATGATTTAGTCCCATGTGAATAATTATTTAACCGGGGGCGATTATGAAGGATGTGCTAGTCAATAAATTGACGTTAATCAAAGTGGTTCGCTACAGATGGATGAGGCATCGGAGTTATGTGACAGAGATCGTTATATAAAAGGACGATAATTTTGTTTTTATCGGGTTTGTTGAATGGATAAGCAAAGAGGGGCGATCGCTGCGGAAATAAAAAACCGGGCACTTGGCCCGGTTTGGTCTATCAGTCACGCTGTGATTACTGGAGAACCAGCACCATCAGCAGGCCGACGGTGATGGCAGATACCAGGAAGGCAAAGCCATAGAACACATAGTGGTGCAGCTTGGTGGTGTGGATCCCCAAGTCATGCAGGCCGTGGTAGATACGGTGCATGCCGTGCCAGATCGGCAGGGCTATGATCACCAGCAGGATGCAGGCACCCCACCAGGAGCTGGCGAACTCGAGTGCGCGCTCATAGCTCATGGTCTCCACGTCCATGATGCCCATGGGCACCAGCAGACCTGTGATGAGGACAATCACCGGCAGCAGCATGGCAACCACCATGCCGCCGGCACCAAACAGACCCCAGTAGATGGGTTCGTCAGAACGTCTCATTGATTTCTCCTCAAGCCACGATGATCAGGATCAGCAGGGATACCACCGCCAGCGCCACGTACTGGGCGATGACGATCGGCTTCTCCGGCACCAGGTCTTCACCACGGAAGATGCGCATGGCCTTGGGGGCCAGGGCGAACCAGGTCTTGGCGTGGAACAGGCAGGCGGCCAGCGCGATGACGTGGAACAGGATGGCAACGGGGCTCTGCAGGGATTCCAGCCAGCCGTTGAACGCCTCCTGACCCTGCACCAGCCGCAACAGACCCCACATCAGCACCACGGCGTAGATGGAGACGAAGATACTGGTGCCTTCGCGGATCATGTAACCGGTGTAGAAGGCATTCTTCAGCCACCAGTCTTTCTTCATTTCGCGCACGTAAGGCTTACGTTTGCTCTCTGTGTTGTTCATGGTCTCACTCCTCAATCCGGCTTGAACATGGCGATCATGTAGTCCTTGGCGCTCTCGACCTTGCCAAGCTGGATGGCGGCGGCCGGATCCACACCCTTGGGGCAGACATCGGAGCAGTAACCCACGAAGGTACAACCCCAGACGCCTTCGTCCTGGCTGATGATCTTCATCCGCTCCTTGGACGCGCTGTCGCGGTTGTCGGCGTTGTAGCGATAGGCCAGCGCCAGGGCCGCCGGGCCGGTGAACTTCTTGTTGATGCCATACTGCGGGCAGGCGGCGTAGCACAGACCACAGTTGATGCACATGGAGAACTGGTGATACTTCGCCATGTCGGCCGGGGTCTGGGTGTACTCGCCCTCGCACAGGCTGCGCGGTTCGCTCGGGATGATGTAGGGCTTGATGCTCTCCAGCTTCTCGATGAAATCGGACATGTCGACCACGAGATCGCGTTCGATCGGGAAGTTGTTGAGCGGCTCGATTTTCATCTTGCCCGGCAGGTAGTCCCGCAGGAAGGTCTTGCAACCCAGCTTCGGAATGCCGTTGACCATCATGCCGCAGGAGCCGCAGATCGCCATCCGGCAGGACCAGCGGAAGCTCAGGGTGGAGTCCAGCTGATCCTTGATGTACTGCAGGGCATCCAGCAGGGACATCTCTTTGAGGTAAGGCACCTGGAAGGTCTGCATCCAGGGCTCGTTATCCTGCTCGGGACGGTAGCGCAGGATTTCAATTTCGATCATCTCAGCCATTCTTCTTAGCCTCGTCTTGTTTCTCACCCTCGGAACCGTACACACGCTTCGCCGGTTGGGATTTAGTGATCTTCACATCGGAGTAATCGATGGTCGGGGCCCCTTCCGGTGCATAGAAGGAGAGAGTGTGCTTGAGGAAATTCACGTCATCACGCTCCTCATAACCGTCCAGACGCTGGTGGGAACCACGAGACTCTTTACGGTTGATGGCGGAGTGCGCCATGGCTTCGGCCACGTCCAGCATGTAGCCCAGTTCGATGGCGTACAGCAGATCGGTGTTGAAGACAGAGGACTTGTCGTTGATCTTGATCTTCTTGTAACGGGCTTTGAGCTCGTTGATCTTGTCGATGGTGCCCTGCATCAGCTCTTCGGTACGGTAGATACCGACGCCGGCTTCCATGGACATGCCCAGTTCGTTGCGGATATCCGCCGGGTTTTCGGTCCCGTCGATGTCCATCAGCGAGAGGTGTTGCTTGATCAACTGCTCGGCCTTGGCGGCCAGCGCTTCGGTGTTGCCGTGCTGCTGGGTCGCCGCGAATTCGGCTGCCTGTTCACCGGCCACCTTGCCGAAGACCACGATCTCGGACAGGGAGTTGGAACCCAGACGGTTGGCACCGTGCAGGCCAACGGAGGCACACTCGCCAGCGGCGTAGAGGCCAGGCATGCGGGTGGCGCACTTGCCGTCGGTTTCGATGCCGCCCATGGTGTAGTGGGCAGTCGGACGTACCGGGATCGGCTCCTTGACCGGATCCACACCCACGTAGGCCTTGGCCAGTTCGCAGATGAAGGGCAGACGCTCTTTGAGGTACTTCTCGCCGAGGTGGCGCAGGTCGAGGTGAACCACGTCGCCCATGGGGCCCTGGATCACGCGGCCTTTCTGCTGCTCTTGCCAGAATGCCTGGGAGAGACGATCGCGCGGACCCAGCTCCATGTGCTTGTTCTTCGGCTGGCCGACCGGAGTTTCCGGGCCCAGGCCGTAGTCTTGCAGGTAGCGGTAGCCATCCTTGTTCAGCAGGATGCCACCCTCACCACGACAACCTTCGGTCATCAGTATGCCGGTGCCCGGCAGACCGGTCGGGTGATACTGGACGAACTCCATGTCACGCAGCGGCACGCCGTGACGGTAGGCCAGCGCCATGCCGTCGCCGGTGACTATGCCACCGTTGGTGTTGTAGCGGTAAACGCGACCGGCACCGCCGGTGGCCAGCACCACTGACTTGGCCTGGATGAAACGGGTGATGCCGTTCTGGATGTCGAAGGTCAGTACGCCCTGGACGCGGCCATCGTCCACGATGAGATCCAGACAGAAGTGCTCGTCATAGCGCTTGATGGTCGGGTACTTGATGGAGGTCTGGAACAGGGTATGCAGAATGTGGAAACCGGACTTGTCTGCGGCGAACCAGGTGCGCGGGATCTTCATCCCGCCGAAACGGCGGACGTTGGCCTTGCCATCCGGCTTGCGGCTCCAGGGGCAGCCCCAGTGCTCCAGCTGGATCATCTCGTTGGTGGCATTGTTGACGAAGTACTCGACCACGTCCTGCTCACACAACCAGTCACCACCGGAGACGGTGTCGTTGAAGTGGTTTTCGAGGGAGTCGTCATCACGGACGACGCCTGCGGCGCCACCTTCGGCGGCCACGGTGTGGCTGCGCATCGGATAGACCTTGGAAATCAGGGCGATTTCCAGCTCCGGGTGGGCTTCTGCAATGGCGATTGCGGCACGCAGGCCACCGCCACCGGCACCGATGATGGCAACATCGGTCTTGATAATATCCACATCTGCCTCCTTAGGGATAGATTTGCTGGGCACGATTTTGCTCTATGAAAAAAATTCAGGCTTGATGCAAGTCAAACTGCTTTGTTTTAGTGCTTGGCAACGGTGATTTTTATTACAACCACCCCATTCCTTGGATGAAAATGCCGTCATTATCGCCATCCATCAGTGATCTGGATCAGCCGTACTCGCTACTCTGGTGATTTTAACCCCAAGATTGTACGTAGTTTTCTTTCAAAAAAATGAGAAATGCCTCTCTTTTTAGGTATTACCCATAAAGTTTTTAAGTTTTTTATCAAAAATGTTTAATGATAACTATTATCACGCCTGTGGCGGGTGAAAAGACATCAAAAAAGTAATGCGAATATAGCCGTGGCAGGCATCAGTTGCGTCAGAAGGATACTCGAATGGAGAGGCGGATCACAGCGTGTCCGGTGTCGAAAGGGAATTATAACCATTGAAACGAAAAGGGTTTATATAAAAAAGGGGCCTGGACGGCCCCTTTTCATGGGTTCGATCAGATGCGGAACATGCCGACCTGATTGTTGAGCTCACCTGAAATATTTTTAAGTTGAGCCGAGAGGTTGCGGGAGCTGTCCGCATCCACCGCCAGCTCGTCCGAGACGTCCTTGACCGCCTGGATATTGCGGCTGACCTCGTCGGTCACCGCCCTTTGCTCCTCGGCGGCACTGGAGATCTGGGTCGCCATGTCGGAGATCTGGTTGATGGAGGTGGTGATCTGCTCCAGGGCCTGGGTGGCGTCGTTCGCATCGATCACGCTGTTCTGGGCCAGCAGTTGACCCTCGTGCATGGTGCTGACGGCCCCCTGGGTGTTGCGCTGCAGCGTCTCTATCATGCTGCGGATCTCGACGGTGGAGCTGTGAGTGCGCTGTGACAGCACCCGCACCTCGTCGGCGACTACCGCAAAGCCGCGACCCTGCTCACCGGCCCGGGCGGCCTCGATGGCGGCGTTGAGCGCCAGCAGGTTGGTCTGCTCGGCGATGCCCTGGATGGTGGAGAGTATGGTGTTGATCTCCTGGGCGTTCTTCTCCAGCTCCTGGATGATGCCGGAGGCCTGCTTGACCTGGGTGGCGAGATCCGTGATGGAGCGCTGGTTGCGGGCGATCACCTGCTTGCCGTGCTCGCAACTGCTGGAGGAGCTGCGAGCTGCCTCCGCGGTCTGCTCGGCATTGCTGGCGACCTCGACGGCGGTGGCGGACATCTCGTGTACTGCCGTGGCTATCTGGGAGATCTCGTTCTGCTGGCGTGCCAGACCCTGGTTGGATTTCTCCGCCATGTCGTGGGAGGACCTGGCCTGCTGGTTGAGCTGCCCGGAGGAGTTGGAGATGTCCTGCACCATCACATGGATGCGCTCGATGAAGGTGTTGACGTGCTTGGCGACTGTGCCGACCTCGTCTTCCCGCTCGATCTTGATGCGGCGAGTCAGGTCACCGTTGCCGCGGGAGAGATCCGCGATGGCCTCGCCCAGGGTCTTCAGCGGGGCCAGGGAGCTGTTGATGGCCACATAGGAGAAGCCCGCGACGATGAGGATGGTCAGCAGGCCCTGCAGCAGGGCTGAGGTCACCATGCGGGAGACGGACTGGTAGGCGACCGCCTCGTCCACCACTATGCCGAAATACCAGTTGGTATTCGGGATCTCGGTGAGGTCGAACACGCTGGCCTTGCCGCTGATATCCATCTCGGAGATGGTGTTGTCATGGGCCAGCTCGTTGACCTTGGCGGCGGTCAGATCCGGAGAGAGGGCGGTGGCGGGCTTGAGGGTCAGCGCCTTGTCCGGGTGGGCTATGATGGTGCCGTTGCTGTCCACCAGGATGGCGTAGGTGCCTTCCGAGTTGATGGCCAGCACGTCCCGCACCAGGCCGTCAATGGAGACGTCACCGGCGATGACGCCGTCGGTGTTGCCACGGCTGAAGGGCTCGGCGATGGTGATGATGAGCTGGCCCGTGGTGATGTCGGCATAGGGGGCAGTGATGGCGAGCTTGCCGGCCGTCGTGGCGTCCTTGTACCAGGGGCGCTGGCGCGGATCATAGCCGGCCGGCAGATCGGTGGGCTTGCTCTGGATCATCCGGCCATCCTTGGTGCCCACATAGACCAGGTCGAAGTTGCCCGCGTTCATGGACTGGGCCAGGTGACTGAGGGGCTCATCCTCCTTGGTGAAGGCTTCCTTGGTGGCGGTGACCAGGTTGATGCGGGCATCGAGCCAGCGGGAGATGCCCTTCACGTTGGCGACGGAGCTGTCGTCGATAAAGCTCCAGATCAGCCGCTGGGTTTCGCTGCGCAGCTGGGTGGTGTTGTACCAGACCTGCAGGCCGGTGATGACCAGGATAATGGCCCCGATGGCGAGGACCAGCTTGTTCTTGATGGATAGATTCATGTTTACATCCTTGTGAGCGTCAGTCTGAGATCTGTGTGGTGTTTGTTATTGTTATGAGCCAACTCTGTATCGGCTGAAAGTGGACTTTATGTATCCCGGTGCACAGGAAATTTTCGATCTTTTTTCACCTCCTGATGGGCCGCCAGGCCGCGCCGATACTCAGCTGAATCGATCTGGTCGGTTGGTAAAGATGCCATCGACACCCATGGCTTCGAGGGCATCCCTATCACTCACCTCGTCGACCGTGTAGACCAGGATCTTGAGCCCCCGGCGATGGGCATCCGCCACCAGCCCGGCGTCGACAAAATCCACGTCGCAATTGAGGGACCAGGCTCCCAGCTCTTCGGCGAAACGGGCACCGTGCAGCGGCAGGCTGGCGGTCAGGGCGCCAAGCCGGATCCCTGGCCGCAGTGCCTTGAAGCGCGTGAGCTCGGGATGGTGAAAGGAGGAGACGACCCAGTGGGCCGGGGTGAAGCCAAGCTCCGCCTCGGCCCGCCGGGTCAGGGCCGCCACGGCGTCGGCGGTGTGCGCCCCCTTGAGCTCGATGTGCAGCTCGCAGCGCCCCGCCACCAGGCTCATCACCTGCCACAGGGTCGGGATCCGCTCCCCGTCCCCGGCATCCAGGCTCGCCAGATAGTCCCGGGACTGCTCGGTCAGCACCCCGCGGCCGTCGGTGCAACGCTCCAGCCGCCGGTCGTGGAAGACCCAGAGCTCGCCGTCTGCCCACTGTACGTCGAGCTCGATGGCGCCGGCTCCCTGCGCTAGGGCGAGGCGCATCGCCTTGAGGGTGTTCTCCGGCGCCAGTTTGCTGGCACCGCGATGGGCAATGATCTGCATTCGTTGCTCCTGTTGTCGTCGTGGGGGATGGTGATAACCCCACCCCGGCCCTCCCCTTGTGAAGGGGAGGGAGCCAAACACTCCTCCCCTTCACAAGGGGAGGGAGCCAAACACTCCTCCCCCTGCCAGGGGGGAGGCCGGGAGGGGGGTCGTCAGCCTCGGCTCATCCCCGGCTCATCCGAATGTCGATCTGCTGGTGCGGCAGAGGCATGCCGAGCTGGTTGAGTTTTTCCAGGACCAGTGAGTGGACTTCATGGGTGATCGGCATCCGGTGATCCATGTTGTTGACATAGAGCCGGATCTCGTAGATGAGGGCCGAGTCGGTGAACTCGATCAGGAACACCTCCGGGGTGGGGGTATCCAGCACCAGGGTGGACTCCTGCACGCACTGCTCCAGCAGCTGCTGCACCCGCTTGGGCTCCTGGGTCAGGCCGATGCGGATGCGCAGCTTGACTCGGGTGATGGCGTCGGAGAGGGACCAGTTGATGAACTGCTCGGTGATGAAGGCCTTGTTGGGGACGATGATCTCCTTCCTGTCCCAGTCCACGATAGTGGTGGCGCGGGTCTTGATCTTGGTGACGGTACCGGTCAGATCGCGAATGGTGACGGTGTCACCGAGCCGGATCGGCTTCTCGAACAGGATGATGAGGCCGGAAACGAAGTTCGCGAAGATCTCCTGCAGACCAAAACCCAGGCCCACCGAGAGCGCCGCCACCAGCCACTGGGTCTTGGACCAGTCGATGCCGAGCATGGAGAAGCCGGTGAGGGCGCCGATCAGGATCACCAGATACTTGCTGACCGTGGTCAGGGCGAAGCCGGTGCCGGGGGAGAGGCTCAGGTGCTGGAGCAGGGTGAGCTCCATCAGCCCCGGCAGGTTGCGGGCGGTGACCACCGTCAGGATGAAGGCGAAGGCGGTCAGCATCAGATCCTGCAGGGTGATGGCGGAGAGCTGCTCTATGCCGGCCACCTTGCTGCTCACCTGCCACACCTCGATGCTGCTGAGGAAGCTGAACGCCGAGTTGAGATCCGACCATTGCACCACCACCAGCATGGTGAAGCCCAGCATCAGCAGGGTGCGCACCAGGCCGAGGGACTGGGCGCTGATGGTGTCCAGATCCAGCTCGGGCTCCTCCACCACGTCCGGGATCTCGGAGCTCAAGTCGTCGTCCTCTCGTTCCCGCTGGGCCAGGATCTCGGCCCGCTTGCTCTTGGCGCGATCGAAGGCGAGGCGGCGGCGCTGGATCAGCATCCAGCGATGGGCCAGATAGTAGACCAGCAGGCAGCCGAGCCCCGCCAGCAGGCTCAGCTCCAGCTGGCGCAGCAGGATGCGGGAGGTATAGAAGTAGCCGAACAGGGTACCCAGCACCGCCAGCAGAGGGGCCAGCATCAGGCTGTTCCAGATGAAATGGTGCAGCAGGTGGGGCTTGGTCATGTCGGCCTGGCCCCAGGTGAGGGGCAGCCTCTCCCGGTTGAGGCGGGCAAAGAACAGCAGCAGCCAGAGGGCGCCGACGACGAAGGCGAGGCGGCCGAGGGAGTCGTAGAAGGCGTGCTCCTGATAGCTGTTGGCCATGCCCTGCACGAAGAAGCTCGGGATCAGCACCAGCAGCAGGGTGCGGAACTGGCCCCAGACCCGCTGCACCGGCTCTTTCGGCCAGCGGAAATGGAGGATGAGGATCCCCTTCTCCAGGGTCAGATGGCGGGCTACCAGCAGCGCCAGCAGCAAAAACCAGATCTCGCCAAGGCCGCGGGCCACCGCCACCGCGAAGGGATATTGCCAGGCGCCGTCCAGCAGGCCGCGCATCATCAGCACCATGGCGGGTAGCGGCAGGGCCGCCAGCAGGGAGCGCACCAGCAGCCGGCTGGTGAGGCTGAACTTGTCCTGGGTCACCTTGCCGATGCGCGGGGCTATGTAGTGGCTGTACTGCACCAGGTGGCGCCCCAGCTTGGCCCAGCACCAGGCCAGCACCAGCAGACCGAGCCCCGCCAGGGTCAGGGTCATGGGGTTGTTCTCCACTATGGCCCTGGGCAGTTGCAGCCAGTTGACGGGATCGAGCAGCAGGCTCAGGGCGGTGGGCACGCCGAGCAGGACGGCCGGGGTGAGCGGGCGCACATCCGGCATCCAGAACAGGTGGCTGGCGCTGATCTCGCGGATCTCGTCGATCTTGCTGTTCTGGCGGCTGTAGAGCAGCTTGAGCCGGGTCTGCTCCTGAATCAGGGTGTCGGAGGCGTCGTTGAGCCGGGTCAGCAGTTGCCGTCTGGCCTTGAGCAGGTTGTCGAGCACGGCGCGCTGGGCCCTGTCCAGGGTGATCTCATCCCCGCTCAGCAGGTGGTTGCGGATCTGCACGGGATCCTTCAAGGCATCCTGCTCGGTCTCGTACTGGTACTTCGCCATGCGCGCCTTGACGATGTCGGACTCCAGCTTCTCCAGCGGGAAGTAGGCCGGCAGATCCGCCAGCTTGCTGCGCAGGTTTTCGCCGTAGGCGTTGCTTATCTGCAGCCACTCCAGTTGCTCGCGCACCGAGTTGACCAGATCGTTCAGCCCTGACAGGGAGGTGTCGATGCCGCGCTGCTCGTCCTGTACCCGCTCTATCTGATCTTCCAGGGCGCCGAGTTGCAGGGAGAGCGCCTGGTTCTGCTGTTGCTGCTCCTGCAGCAGGGGCAGATCCGAGGTGAGCTGCCGGCGCAGCCGCTCGCTTTCCGCCAGCGCCTGCTCCGTCTTTTCTCGCCTAAGCTGGTTTTGCTGGGCGAGCAGGCTGTTCTGCCACTCGTCCTCGTCGGTGATGGCGAGGTTGAGCTCCTGCAGCCTGAGCTTGCCGAGATCGTTGCGCTGCTGGGCGGAGAGCTGCTCCAGCTCCAGCATCTGGATCCGGTCGGAGAGGCTCTGCTCCTTGAGGCGGGTGGCCAGTTGCTGGGCCTCCTGCAGCCTGTCCGACTCGTTGCTGAAGCTCAAGCGATCGAGCTGGGAGCGGGTCTGCAACAACTGCTTGCGCAG
The DNA here is from genome assembly GCF_041403065.1 of Aeromonas sp. S16(2024). Lineage (NCBI taxonomy): Bacteria > Pseudomonadati > Pseudomonadota > Gammaproteobacteria > Aeromonadales > Aeromonadaceae > Aeromonas > Aeromonas sp. S16(2024). Next base: position 128,451 of record NZ_JBGLQX010000008.1, read on the forward strand.
CTCATCGACCCGCACATGGTACTCCTGGCCCGTGCTCTCCAGCTGGTTGAGGCTGTCGGTCACCGCCTGACGCTCCTTGCGCAGGTTGATCTGGCGGTTGCTGCTCAGGCTGATGGCCTGGCGCAGCGCCTCTTCTTTCAGGGAGGAGAGGGGCGGGCGGGACTGGGGCTGATAGTTGTGCAGGCTCTCCTTGAGGCGGGCCGACTCCTTGGGATAGTCGATGAGGATCTGCTGATAGGCCTTGCCCTGCTCCCGGTAGCGCTGGGCATCCCGGGCATACTGCAGCGCCTGCTGATAGCTCTCTCTCAGTTGCTGGTTCTCGGGGCTGTCGGTCTTGGGGACGCTTTGCAGCAACTCTTCCACCTGGGTGACGGCATCATCGGCCTGGGCAGCGGAGAAGGGGAGCAGGCTGAGACAGAGCATCAGGCAGAGCAGGCGTTGCAACATGGCGCACGTTTCCGTTCATGAGAAGTCGCCTTAGCCTAAAGCAGGGGCCGGGGTGGGTAAAGCCTTCCATATTAATGATTCGCAACATAAATAACGGGTGATCCGGGTCTTGTTTGGCTATTATTCTGGCCGTTCCCCTCCCTTGAGCAATTTATGTCCACTGTCGATCTGGGCACGGCCCCCCTCTCTCGCCTCTTCCTGCGTTACGTCACCCCGACGGTGGCCGCCATGCTGGTCACCGGCATCTATGTCACCATAGACGGCATCTTCGTCGGCCATATCCTGGGTCAGGACGGCCTGGCGGGCATGATGCTGGCCTACCCCATCTGCGCCGTGCTCTATGCGGTGGGGGCGCTGATCGGCATGGGATCCTCGTCGCTCGCCTCGTTCTATCTGGGCAAGGGGGAGCAGGCAAAGGCGCGCCATATCGTCGGCAATGCCCTGGTGATGGTGCTTATCGCCTCCGCGCTGCTCGCCTTTATTGGCATCAATTATGGGGATGCCATGCTGGCCTGGATGGGGGCCGAGGGGGTCATCTTCGACGCCGGGTTCGCCTACCTGCAGTGGTACGCCTGGCTCGGGGTCTTTGCCGTGCTCTCCATGGCGTTCACCGCCCTGCTGCGCAACGACGGGCGGCCCGGCCTCACCACCTGGATTTTGGTGGGGGGCGGCGTGCTCAACGTGCTGCTCGACTACCTGCTGATGGCGGTGATCCCCTTAGGGCTGGCGGGGGCGGCCATCGCCACCATGCTCTCCCAGGCGGTGACCGGGGGCCTGTGCCTGTGGCACTTCTTCACCCCGCGCAGTCAGCTGCGCATTCGCCTGGATACCCTGGTGCCGGACTGGCGCCTGATGGGGGAGACGCTGCGACTCGGGGTGTCGAGTTTCCTGATGTACCTCTATCTGTCTGTGGTGCTGGCGCTGCACAACAAGGCGCTGCTGTCGGTCGGCAGCTCCCTGCACGTGGCCGCCTACGGCGTCATCAGCTATAGCGAGGCCTTCTTCTATCTCATCTTCGAGGGGATCGCCATGGGCATCCAGCCCATCGCCAGCTTCAACGCCGGGGCGGGCAACTGGCAGCGGGTGCTGCGGGTGCGCAACCTGGCGCTGGGGGTGACCCTGGTGGTGGCGCTGTGCGGCATGATACCGCTCTACCTCTGGCCTGAAGGGGTGGTCTATCTCTTTGCCGGCGACAACGCGGCCTTGCTGCCGGTGGCCAGCCTTGGCATCTGGCTCTACTTCTGGGGCCTGCCCATGGAAGGCTTGCTGCTGGTGGGGGCGACCTACTTCCAGGCCATCAACCGGGCCCGCATCGCCTCCCTGCTCACCGGGGGCAAGCTGGTGCTGATTGGCGGCTTCCTGTGGGGCTTCTCCTCCCTGTGGGGAGTGGCCGGGGTCTGGCTGGCGCTGCCCACCTGCAGCACCCTGCTGGTGCTGGTGATGTGGCGGGCCATGGGCAAGGAGGCCGGGCAGCATGCCGCAGCCCCGTGATTAACGCCCCTTCCCCATGAACGACAAAGGCAGCCGAGGCTGCCTTTGTCGTTTCGTGCTGCCCGGATCAGGGCTTGAAGGCGCCGATAAAGATGGCGGGGTCGACGCGTGCATCGTTGAGGCTGACGTTCCAGTGCATGTGGGGACCTGTGGCGCGGCCGGTGGCACCGACCCGGCCGACGATGCCGCCGCGGGGCAGGCTCTGGCCCAGCTTCACGTCGATCTTGGACATGTGGCAGAACATGCTGATGAGCCCCTGGCCATGGTCGACGAACACCGTATTGCCGTTGAAGAAGTAGTTGCCGATGAGGATCACCTTGCCAGCGGCCGGTGCCTTGATGGGGGTGCCGGCGCCGACCGCGAAGTCGAGGCCGGAGTGGGGGTTGCGCTCCTCGCCGTTGAAGAAGCGGCGCAGCCCGAACGGGCTGGAGAGGGGGCCGCTGACCGGCTTGTCGAACAGCAGGTTGCTGGGCTGAGTAGGGCTGAAGGTCTGGTAGGCCTTGTTCTGCTCGGCCAGTTCACGGTTGATGCGCGCCATGTCCTCGGCCAGCGGATTGACCTGGCGGGTGTTTTTGAGCTTGATGTGCTGCTCCCTATAGTGCTTGTTGCCGACGGTGAAGCTCAGGGTGCGGCCATCGCTCACCTGCAGCTGATGGGGGCCCGCCTGACTCTTGAGCGGAATGCCGACGATGGCAATCCAGTGCCGCCCCTCTTCCCGCACCACCAGGACCGGCTTGTCCTGATAGCGCGCGGCGGGCGCCTTGGGCCCATCCCCCAGTGGCACCACGGCCACGCCCCCCGGCACCGGGTGGTTGAGCAGGTGGCTGATGAAGCCGGGTTCAGCATGAAGGGAGGCGCTGCCGAGCAGCAGAAGGAGGAAGAACAGGCGGCGCATGGTGGCTCCATCGAACAAGGCGGTGAGATAAAAGGGGGAAAATGATGCCACATTCTCGCCCGGCTGTCCGTCACCTCGGGCCATGGCACCGGAAAGGGAGTCGTGCGGTGGCGGCGGGATTGAGAATCTTGTGCTATTTACTAATGCATCACTAAAGGTGTCTTTGAATGGCACCTATGGCGGCAGGCAGCAAGGCACTGGCAGGAGAAAAGCAGTCGCCAGCGGCATCCAGGGACAGGTGGAGGTTGTGATGAAGACGAAGGCTCTCTTGATACTCGGACTCAGTATGGGGATGTCGGCACCCGTTGCCGCCTTCAACGGGGTCATTACCATCAATGGCGAGGTGACCGCCGGGACCTGTGCCATCGCCGTCAATGGTGGCACGGCGTCGGCGACCGTGACCCTGCCGACCGTCAGCACCAATGCGCTCGGCAGCATAGGCCAGACCGCGGGGGCGACAGGTTTCAACCTCGCCCTCACCAGCTGCCCGACCACGGGGTCGGTGCGGGCCTACTTCGAAAACATCGGGGTGGAGCAGACCACGGGCAACCTCAGCAACAAGGCCGTCGCCTCGGGCGGCAAGAACCCGGCCCAGAACGTGGAGGTGCAGATCCTCTCGGCCAACAGCACCCCCATCGATCTGAGGACCAACACAGGCAACAACGTGCTGGTCAACTTCAGTGCCACCGGGGGGGCAACCCTCTACTACAGCGCCCAGTACATAGCCACAGGTGCCGTCGGCGCCGGCCTGGTCTCGGCGGATCTCATCTACTCCCTGGACTACCACTGAGCGCTCTGTCATGAAGGCGCTTCGCATCCGTCGGCCCCGCAGGGCGGGGCTGGTCCCCATGCTCTGGTGTGTGCTGCTCCTGCCCTTACAGACCTGGGGTCATGTCCAGATCTCGGGCACCAGGGTCATCTACCCGGCCAACGCCCGTGAGGTCACTCTGGAGCTGACCAACAAGGGGAGCACCCCCTCGCTGGTACAGGTGTGGATAGATGCGGGCGATCGCCGCATCCGGCCCGGCGCCGAGGCGCTCCCCTTTCTGGTAACACCGCCCATCACCCGCATCGAGGCCCAGCGTGGCCAGTCTCTGCGCCTGGCCTATGTGGGGCAGGGGCTGCCCCAGGATCGCGAGTCGGTGTTCTGGCTGAACGTGCTGGAGGTGCCGCCGAGCATGAAGTCGACCCAGGCGGGGCAGAACCTGGTGCAGCTCGCCTTCCGCTCCCGGATCAAGATGTTCTACCGACCATCCGGGCTGACAGGCAATGTCGAGCGCTCCGCCAAGCAGTTGAGCTGGCGCCTGATCCGGCAGGGGGACGGTTATGCACTGCGTGCCAGCAACCCCAGCCTCTATCACGTCAGCATCAGCAATCTGGAGCTGCAGGCGACGGCGTCGTCGCAGCGCTACAGCAACTCAAGTGGCGGCATGGTGGCGCCGGGGGGCAGCTTCGATTTTCCCCTTGAGCCGCTGTCCGGGGTCGTCCATGCCAAGGCCGTGACCTTCTATTGGCTCAACGACTATGGTGCCCGCGAGGTGGGCCAATTCGTCTTCAATTGATCCTGGAAGATGCCGGAGCGGGCCCCAGGGGTCGACGCTCCCGGTGCACAGGTCGGCGCTGAGGGGGAGGTTTGCCGTGACAGCCAGAATGCCCCTCTCTTGCTGCCTTCATGCCACTGCCCTCTGGCACCCCGCTTGCGGTCTCTCCCTGTTGCTCTGGGGCGCCCTTGCCATGGGGGAGGAGCTGGCCGGACAAGCGGTCAGCCCACCCGCTGACATCGAGTTTGACAGCCGCCTGCTCGACAGCCTGGGGGTCAACATCGACCTGGCCCGCTTCTCCCGTGCCGACTTCATCCCCCCCGGGCGCTACCAGCTCGACATCACCCTCAATGGCAAGGAGAGGATAAGCCAGCAGGTGGAGGTGAGAGCGGGGCAGGATCCCGGGACGCCCCTGTTCTGCTTTCATCCGGATCAGCTGACCCAGTGGGGGCTCTTGGTCGACAAGCTGCCCGACCAGGGGGCGGTGCAGCAGCAACTCCGGAGCGACTGCATCGAGGTGGGAGCCCTGGTGCCCGGCGCCAGCTTCACCTTCGATCTGGCCAGTCTGAGCGGGGCACTCAGCCTGCCCCAGGCTTATCTCGGTCAGGCCAGGCGGGACTATGTGGGGCCTGAGCAGTGGGTGCAGGGGATCAATGCGGCCTTCGTCGGCTATAACGCCAACCTCTATTACAGCGAGCAGGGGAGCACAGGGGATCCATTGAGCAGCAGCGTCAACCTCAACACCGGTATCAATCTCGGCGCCTGGCGCCTGCGCCACAACGGCTCCTGGCAGGGCAACCAGGGGGGCGGCTATCAACCCCTCAACAGCTATGCGCAGCGGGATGTCACCTCCCGCAAAGCCCAGCTGACCCTGGGGGAGTACTTCACCCCGGGCGACAGCTTCGACAGCGTGCCCTTCACCGGCGTGCAGCTCGCCAGCGACGACGCCATGCTGCCGGATTTCGAGCGGGGTTTTGCCCCCGTGGTGCGCGGGGTGGCCCAGAGCAATGCCAGGGTCAGCATCCGGCAAGGCAGTTCCCTCATCTATGAGACCCAGGTCGCCCCCGGCGCCTTTGCCATCGACGATCTCTATGCCACCAGCTTTGCCGGTGATCTGGATGTGACCATCACGGAGGCGGATGGCAGCGAGCGCAGCTTCACCCTGCCGTTCTCCTCCGTGGTGCAGATGTTGCGAGACGACACCTCCCGCTTCAGCCTGACCCTGGGACGCTATCGCAATGATGCGGGCCCCGATGGTCCGGATTTTCTGCAAGGCACCTACAGGCGCGGCTTCTCGGATGCCCTGACCCTGTATGGCGGAACCATAGCCGCTGAGGATTACGGCGCCCTGCTGGGGGGCGTGGCCATGGGCTCGGACTACGGCGCCCTGGCCCTGGATGTGACCGGCTCCTGGGCACGGGCGTTGCCCGCCAGAGCGAACGTGCCCGATTCCCTCGCCGGTCAGAGTTATCGCCTCACCTACAGCAAGCAGATGGAGAGGACCCAGACCTACTTCACCCTGGCCGCCTATCGCTTCTCCAGCGAAGGCTATCTCAACCTCAACGACGTGGCGGCGATACAGGTCCAGGCGCTGGACAGGTTGCAGCGGGAGCGCAATCGCTTCCAGCTCAACATCAACCAGCCGGTGGGGGAGTGGGGGGATCTCTACTTCAACGGCATTCGCCGCGACTACTGGGGTGGCCAGGGGGAGAGCAGCAGCTTCCAGCTCGGCTACAACCGGGGGTTTGACTGGGGCAGCCTGACCCTGTCGGCCAGCCACTCCCTGGAGGAGGGGGTGGGGGATCAATACGTGCTGAGCCTCAGCATCCCCATCGGGGACAAGCTGGGGTCGCCGCGTCTTGGCAGCACCCTCTCCTATCAGGAGGGACAGGGCGCCAGCGCCAGACTGGATCTCAACGGAGGGACCCGGGACGGGCGCTTCTATTACGGTGTCTATGGCAATCAGAGTCGGGTGAGTGGCAGCTCGGCCCTGAGCTATGGCGCCAACCTGCAGTATCAGACGGCGGCTACCCAGCTGGGGTTGAGTACCAGCCAGGGGGAGGGCTACGCCCAGTACGTGGCCTCGGCCAAGGGAACCCTGCTGGTCCATGAGGAGGGCTGGGTGCTGGGGCAGACGCAAGGGGAGACGATGGCGCTGGTGGAAGCCAAGGGAGCCCAGGGGGCCAGGGTCAGCCACGGGATCGGCAGCGAGGTGGATGGGGATGGCTATGCCGTGCTGGCCGGGCTCAACCCCTATCGCACCAACATCATAGGCCTGGATCCCGGCGGCTTGCCGCTGGATGTGGAGATAGATGGCAGCGCCCAGATGGTCGCCCCGCGTCGGGGGGCCATCGTCAAGCTGGCATATGAGACCCATGTCGGCCAGCCCTTGCTGCTCAAGGCCGTGCGTCAGGATGGCAGTGCGCCGCCCTTTGGGGCCGAGGTGGTCGATGGCCGCGGCGACGCCGTGGCCGTGGTCGGTCAGGGGGGGCTCATCTTCGTGCGTGGCGAGCAGGGGACCCTCCATGTCCAGTGGGGCAAGGAGGGGGATGAGCGGTGCCGGCTCGATTATCGGGTCCCTCGGCCGGATCCTGCCGTGCCCTATCAGCAGGTCGCCGCCCGCTGCCTCGCTTCGGGAGCAAGTTCATGAGAGACCCCCTTGATTGCCATGGCTGGCGCCGGGCCCTGGAAGGATACACCATGCTGTCATGGCTGGCGTTGGGCTCCCTGCTGTGGTGTTCAAGCAGCGAGGCCGCCCTGAACCTGATGCGTACCCGGGTGATCTATGAGGGGGGCTCTGAGGCCAGCCTGATGGTGCGCAACGACGGCAGCGAGCCCAGCCTGCTGCAGGCCTGGGTCGATGGCGGCAATGAGCAGCAGGGACCGGCCGATGTCTCCACCCCCTTTCTGGTGGTGCCGCCCATGATGCGGCTGGGGTCGCAGAAGGGGCAGGTGCTGCGCATCCTGGGCGCGGATCTGAGCCGGCTTCCCCAAGACAGGGAGTCCCTGTTCTGGCTCAATGTCCTCGGGCTACCCCCCAAGGCGCAGGCCTCGCAGGGGAGCGTGCAGCTGGCGTATCGCACCCGCATCAAGCTGTTCTACCGGCCGTCCGGCCTGGCGGGCTCCCCGGCCGAGGCGGTTAGCCGGCTTGGCTGGCAGGGGCTGGCGGGGGGCGGACTTAGGGTCAGCAATCCTGGCCCCTTTCACATCAGCCTGAGCGAGGTGCTGCTGCGCGCACCGCACCTCGCCTGGCGCGAGGGCGGGGTGCTGCCGCCTTATGGTTCCCTGTCGCTTCCCATGGCGGGCGCCGTGCCGGCGGGGGCCCGCGGGCGGCTGCGCTGGATAGACGACGATGGTAATTATCATGAGCAGGAATTTGTCCTGGGCAGGCATGGAGGAGAGCGGGATGAGTGACGGCGTTGGAAACTCTGGCCTGCCTTCCTTGCTGGCGGCGGTGCTGCTGTTGCTGGGGAGCTTATGGGCGGGCGAAGCACGGGCTGTCAATGGCCAGTGCACCAGTCCCTTCGTGGCGACCGGCGCCATCACCACCGATAGCGGTCTCTATCAGCCCGGGGGGACCAATGCTTCCACCTCCTTCTCGACCACGGGCACGGCCACCTGTGATTGCACCGGCATCTCGGTGGGGCTGCTGATGACCGTCTATTACCAGGGCACCACCAGCCTGCCCACCGTCTCCGATCCTCTGGGGACCCTCATCAAGCTCAACCCCTATTTCGGCCTCAAGATCGAGTTCAATGCGGCGGGGGGATACCAGGCAGTTCCCTTCACGACCACCAGCACTGGGCTGCTGAGCGTCTGTGTCGGCGGGCTGCTGAATGTCTCCCTGCTGGGGGGGATCAACGTGAACGGCGGCCGCTATACCCTGAAACTGCTCAAGGGGGTCACGGGTACCCAGACCTTCAGCGGCACCGTCGCCCATCTCTTCGTGCGCCGAGCCAGTGCACCTGACACCAGCCCGGTCAATGCCTTCAGCACCCTGGCGATGAACATCAGCGTCACCTCGACGCCGACCTGCCAGTTCCCGGCCGGCACCAGCATTCCCATCGATCTCGGCGCCGTGGCGCAGAGTGCCTTCGTCGAGGGAGAGATCCCCAGGGGCTATGCCCCGCGCAGCGTCAATGTGAGCGTGACTTGCAGCCAGATCCCGAGTGACTATGTGGTGCCGCTGCAATACCGCTTCGGGGGGGCGCTCAGCAGCCAGAATCGCTTCGTCACCACCAGCCTGGCCGGGGTCGGGGTGGGCATGGTCGAGCAGGATACGCTGACCCCTATTCCATTTGATACTGCCATCGCGGTACCCTACTCGGCGGCCAGCCACAACACCCAATATCAGGTGAGGCTGTATCCGACCCGGTTGCCGGGTCAGGTGGTGCGCCCCGGTACTTACACGGGCACCATCATGGTCACGGTGAGCGTGCCCTGATGACAGGGTTTTCTGCCCCTATTTTCGACGAGGTCAATGATGAACAGTGACAGCGCCCTGCGCCGCGAACCCAGACGCCACACCATAGGGCAGGGCTGGATCTGGATCCGCACCGGGTTCGACATCTTCAACAGGGGCATGGGCGCCAGCGTGGCCATGATAGTGATCTGGTTCCTGGTGGGCATGTTGCTGGAACAGCTGCCGGCAGGGGGCTTCATCTCCCAACTGCTCTACATGGTGTGGGGCGCCGGCTGGGTGGCGGTGGCCCGCCGGGGCTATGAGGGTCACCCCCTGCAGTTCGCCGACTTCTTCGCCGGTTTTCGTCACCGGCTGACCCCGCTGATGCTGGGGGGGCTGATGGTGCTCGCCCTGTTCATGGGGATACTGCTCATCTGCGCCTTCATGCTGCATCAGTGGGGCCTGACCGGCCTGCTCTCCCAGGATCCGGAGACCCTGACCCTGACCCCCGAACAGGCGCAGGGGTTCCTGCTCTGCCTGTTGCTGGGGCTGGCTTTGCTGGTGCCCGTGCTGATGGCCATCACCTTCGCTCCCGCCCTCATCTTCTTCCACGGTGTGGGGGCCTGGCAGGCGGCCAGGCTCAGCTTCAAGGGCTGTCTGTGCAACATGTGGCCCTTCCTCTGGTGGGGGCTGCTGGGAGCAGTGCTGATTTTCTTTGGCGCGCTTTTGATGCTGGTGGGTCTGCTGGTGGTGTTGCCGGCCATCAACTACTCCATCTACGCCGCCTATCGCGACATCTATGTGGACGAGGAGGCTGCCGACGACGGCGAGTCGCCGGTCAAGGCGTTTGGCTTCGAGGCATAAGCCGACACAGGATGACAGGGGCCGACAGGCCCCTTTTTTCATGGGCCTTCAGCTGGCCTGCCACAGGGGATCGTCCGCCATGCGCGCGATCAGGAAGTCGAGGAAGCTGCGCAGCAGGGGGGACATCTGCTTGCGGGTGCCATAGACGGCATAGACGCCAAGCTGCTTGGGCTGCCACTGGGTCAGCAGGGGCACCAGGGCGCCGCTCTCCAGGTGGGCCTGCACCGAGTAGCGTGGCTGCAGGCTGATCCCCGCCCCATCCAGGGTTGCCGCCAGCAGCAGGTTGGAGATGTTGGCGCTCAGATTGCCGCTGACCGGCACTGACTCGGGGCCATCCGGCCCATTGAACTCCCACAGGCTCTTGCCGAAGTAGGTGTAGGTGAGGCAGTTGTGCAGGGCCAGATCCTGCACCTGCTGCAAAGGCGCATGGCGGGCCAGATAGGCGGGGCTGGCGCAGACGACGGAGTGGCAGGTGCCGAGGCGGCGCGCCACCAGGTTGGGATCCAGATCGTTGGTGATGCGCACCGCAAGATCGATCCGCTCCTCCACCAGGTTGACGGTTCTGTCCAGCAGCAGGATGTCGATGGCCGTACCGGGGTAGCGAGCCAGGTAGTCGTCCGCCGCCTTGACCAGCAGGGCTTCCGAGAGGGAGTAGCTGCTGGTGATGCGCAGTTGCCCCTTGGGGGCCTCGTCACTGCGGATGGCCAGGTGCTCCATCTCTTCCCCCAGCGCCAGCATGGCCCTGGCCCGTTTCAGTGCCTCTTCCCCCGGTCCGGTCAGGCTCAGCCGACGGGTGGTGCGGTGCAGCAGTCTGGCCCCCATCCAGCGCTCCAGCTCGGCCAGATAGCGCGAGACCATGGCGCGGGACATCTCCAGTTTCTCTCCGGCGCCGCTCAGGCTGCCCTGTTCGACCACGCAGACGAAGACCCGCAATGCGGTCAGTCGATCCATGTATGGCTCTCTATATGTTCGATATATGCAACAGTGATGCGCTTTTTACGCTGTATTTGCAACTTAGGCGATCCAATACACTCTGTCCATCAAATGAACCCCCGAATACTTAATGAGGAATAGATGATGAACAACACCCTGATCCGCAACCTGACTCTGGTGACCACCCTGCTGAGTGGCGCCGCACTGGCCGCCCCCCTGAGCGTGACCGTCTACAACCCTGGCGAGAAGGCGATCTTCCCGGTCTCCTCCTCACTGGTGACCGGTGACAAGGAGGCGATCCTGATCGATGCCCAGTTCGACGTGCAAAATGGCCAGGCGCTGGTCGAGATGATCAAGCAGAGCGGCAAGAAGCTGACCACTGTCTATATCAGTGCCGGTGACCCCGACTTCTACTTCGGTCTGGAGCCCGTCATGGCTGCGTTCCCGGATGTCAACGTGCTGGCCGACCAGCATGTGGTTGACCATATCAACCAGACCAAGGATGCCAAGCTGAGCTACTGGAGCCCGATCCTGGGCGAGGGCGCACCGAAGAGTCTGACCGTGCCGCAGGTGATGACGGCCTCCCACCTGACCCTGGATGGCGAGAAGATTGAAATCAAGGAGATGAACACCCCGAATGCCTACCTCTGGGCTCCCTCCATCAAGACGGCGTTTGGTGGCGTGCCGGTATACAGCGGGGTGCACGTCTGGATGGCGGACAGCCAGACCAAGGCGGCCCGCAGCAACTGGGTCAAGGCGCTGGACAACCTGTTGGCTCTGAAACCCGAGCGCGTGGTACCGGGCCACTTCCTGGGCACCGCGCCCAAAGGCACTGCCGCAGTGACCTTTACCCGTGACTACGTCCAGCGTTTCGAGCAGGCGTTGGCCTCCGCCAAGAACAGCGATCAGCTGATCGATGGCCTGAAGAAGGCGTTCCCGTCCCTGCCGGTGGACGATGGCCTGGCCATAGGTGCCAAGGTCAACATGGGCGAGATGAAGTGGTAATGGCCTGAGTCCTTTTCCCTGTGTTTTTTTTGCCGGGCATTCATTGCCCGGTTTTTTATCCAAGATTGAGGCGAGAATGACGATGAGCGAACAACACACCACCCTCCATTATGTCTATGACCCCCTCTGTGGCTGGTGCTATGGCGCGGCCCCCCTGCTCGAGGCCGCGGCCGGGATCCCGGATTTGCAGATCGCGCTGCATGCGGGCGGCCTCTGGCTGGGCCTGCGCCGCCAGCCCATGGGCCAGGCCCTGCGGGACCATGTCCGCCCCCATGACGAGCGGATCCAGGCCCTGACCGGCCAGCCTTTCGGTGGGCGCTACTTCAACGAGCTCTTGCTCAGGGACGGTCTCTTGCTCGACTCCGAGCCTCCCATCCGGGCCATCTTGGCGGTCACCGAACTGGGTGGAGATGGTTTGAGCCTGCTGCATCGCATTCAGCAGTCCCATTACCTTGACGGTCAGTGGGTAGGCGATCAGGCCCATCTTGCGCGGCTGGCGCAGGAGCAGGGCATAGCGCCGGAGGCGTTCGCCCTGGCCTTTGGTCAGGTGGATCTCGCCGGGCATCTGGCCCAAAGCCAGGGCTGGCTGCGTCGGCTCGGCGGGCAGGGGTTCCCGACCCTCGGGCTGATGCGTGGGGGAAGCCTCATCCCGCTGCCCGTCTCCTCATTCTTGGGGGAGCCGCAAGCCTTCGCGAGCCATCTCGCCGCCCTGATGGCGGCCTGATCCGGGCCATGCCCGGGTTGCCGCACCGGCCCTCAGGTCACGGCAATGGGCATGTCGGGTGAGCGGGGCAGGGGAGAGCACTCCCCGTTTCGGGCTTCCCTTGTCCCCCGCACCGTTCTTGGGCATGCTAACGGCCTCTTTGATTGGCAGGATGCAGTACCTATGAACCTTCGCGATCTCGAGTACCTGGTAGCGCTGGAAGAGGAGAAACATTTTCGCAAGGCGGCGGAGCGCTGCTTCGTCAGCCAGCCGACCCTGAGCGGCCAGCTGCGCAAGCTGGAAGATGAGCTGGGGGTGATCCTGATCGAGCGCACCTCCCGCAAGGTGTTGTTTACCCCGGCCGGCGATGCCATGGCCCGGCAGGCCCGCAAGGTGCTCAAAGAGGTGCGCGAGCTCAAGAGCATAGGCCAGCACTTCGCCGAGCCCATGTCCGGCGAGATCCACATCGGCTTCATTCCCACAGTGGGTCCCTATCTCTTGCCCCACATCATTCAGGATCTGCGGGAACACTTCCCCAAGCTGGAGTTCTATCTCTACGAAGAACAGACCCAGGTGCTGCTCAAGCGGCTGGAGGAGGGGGAGCTGGATTGTCTGGTGCTCGCCGAGCTGGAGGGCATGGACGGCTTTGGTTCCATCCCTCTCTATCAAGAGCCCATGTGGCTGGCGGTGCCCCAGCATCATCCTGAAGCCAGTGCCAGGGCGGTGCCGCTTGGCAATCTCAAGGGCAAGAAGTTGCTGATGCTGGCCGACGGTCACTGCCTGCGGGATCAGGCGATGGGCTTCTGCTTTGCCGCCGGCATCGGCGAGGATCAGCGCTTCAAGGGCACCAGTCTCGAGACCCTGCGCAACATGGTGGCGGCCGGCAGCGGCATGACGCTGGTGCCCAGGCTGGCGGTGCCCGCCAACGCCGAGGAGAGGGGCGTCAGCTATCGTCCGGTGATAGACCCGGTGCCGGGGCGTACCATCTCCCTGCTCTATCGCCACTACTCGGTGCGTCGCCCCTGCTTTAATGAACTGGCCTCCCGCATCTCGGCCCTGATGAAGGGACTGCTCGGCTGAGAGCAGATAACAAAACCGGCGCCTTGGCGCCGGTTTTGTTTGTTCGTCTGTTGCTTAGAAGATGTCATCGGTGGAGACGGGGCCATCGCTGCTGGAGCCATCGCCGCCGTAGACCTCATTGCCATCGGAGAGCTGGCTCGCATAGCGGGTCGGTTCAGTCCCCTCCTTGAAGAACTCCTCCATGCTGGCGCCATCGGCACGGTTGGTCAGCAGACCCGTCTCCCGATCGATGCGTACCTGCATGATCCCTTCGGGAACCGGCATCTTGCGCTCGGGCACTTGCTGCAGGGCCGTCTTCATGAAGTCGATCCAGATGGGCTGGGCGGCGCCGCCACCGAATTCGGCCCGGCCGAGACCGCGCTGGTGGTTGTCAAAACCTATCCAGGAGGTGGCCACCAGATTCGGGGTGTAACCGGAGAACCAGGCATCCCTCGATTCGTTGGTGGTCCCCGTCTTGCCCGAGATGTCGTGACGCTTGAGGTCACGGGCCGCGCGCCAGCCGGTACCACGCCAGCCATTGCCACCCCAGATGGCGGTGGTCAGGGTGTCGGTGATCAGGAAGGCGCTCTGGGCACTGATGGTCTGGGGCGCCATGTTGTTGGGCACGACAGGGTCAATCGGACACTGGGCCTTCCAGTCTGGGACTGTATTGGCGTAGGCATCGGCGCTGTCGAGCCCGGCGGCAGCCAGCACACCGCAGTCACGGCAGGCGGCGGCCGGATTGGCCTGATACAGGGGAGTGCCAAAGCTGTCGGTCACTTCGGTGATGAAGTAAGGCGTCACCTGGAAGCCGCCATTGGCCAGTACCGAGTAGCCGCGCACCACTTCCAGCGGGGTGAATTCGGCGGCCCCCAGGGCCAGGGATTCGTTGGCGGAGATGTGCTCGCGGGCGAAGCCGAAGCGGGTCAGTCCCTCGATATAGGTATCCAGCCCGATGGCGCGCATCAGCCGGACCGACATCACGTTCTTGGACTTGGCGAGGCCAAGGCGCAGTGTGGTCGGGCCCTCATAGATGGCCGGCGAGTTCTTGGGCTGCCACATGGGGCCCTTGGCGGGATCCCACTGGTTGATCGGGGCGTCGTTGATGAGGGACGCCAGGGTATAGCCCTGCTCCAGCGCGGTGGCATAGAGGAAGGGCTTGATGTTGGAGCCGACCTGGCGGCGAGCCTGATCGACCCGGTTGAACTTGGAGATCTCGAAGCTGAAACCGCCGACCAGGGCCTCGATGGCACCGTCTTGCGGGTTCATGGCGACCAGGGCGGCGTTGACGTCGGGGATCTGGGAGAGCAGCAGCTCTTCCCCTTTCTCCCGCACCCAGATCTGGGCGCCGACTTTGAGCACGTCCCGTGCCGATTTGGGTGGATAGGTCTGGCGATCGTCGGTGATGAAGGTTCGGGCCCACTTGATGCCGTTCCAGCCGAGTTCGGCCTGCTTGCCATTCTTCAGCACCAGAGTAGCGCTCTTGTCACCGACCTGGGTGACCACGGCGGCCATCAGCGGCTGATAGGTCGGTTGCTTGGCCAGGTGGGCCATGATCTGGTCGTAGTCCCAGGCCGCTTCCCCGGCCTTCCACAGCAGGGCGGTCGGACCGCGATAGCCGTGGCGGGTGTCATAGTCGAAGACGCCGTCCAGCAGCGCCTGGTGGGCGGCACGCTGGCGCTTGGCGGTGACAGTGGTGTAGACGTGCAGCCCCATGGTGTAGGCATCTTCACCAAACTGCTCCACCATCTTCTGGCGCACCATCTCGCTCAGGTAAGGGGCGTTGAGAGTCGTCTCGGCACCGTGATAACGGGCCTTGATCGGCATCCTGGAGGCCTCGTCAAACTGTGCCTGGGTGATCTTGCCGGTCTCCAGCATGCGGCCCAGCACCACGTTGCGGCGTGCAAAGGCACGCTCCGGCGAACGTATGGGGTTCAGCATGGAGGGGGCTTTTGGCAACCCGGCGATGATGGCGATCTCGTCCAGAGTCAGATCCTTGACCTCTTTGCCGAAGTAGACCTGGGCGGCGGCGCCGACCCCGAATGCCCGATAGCCGAGGGGGATCTTGTTGAGATAGAGGGTGAGGATCTCGTCCTTGGAGAGATTCTGCTCGATGCGCCAGGCCAGGAAGACTTCCTTTATCTTGCGCACCAGGGTCTTCTCGTTGCTCAGGAAGAAGTTGCGCGCAACCTGCTGGGTGATGGTACTGGCGCCCTGGCGGGCCTGGCCGGAGACGGCCCAGACGGTGGCGGCCCGGATGATGCCGATGGGGTCTATGCCCGGGTGCTCATAGAAGCGGGCATCTTCGGTGGCGAGCACGGCATCTATCATGGGCTGGGGAATTTCATCCAGCCGCAGGGGGATGCGACGAATCTCGCCGAACTGGGAGATCAACTCACCATCCCGGCTGTACACCTTCATCGGGGTGGCCAGTTTGACATCGCGCAGGGCGCTCACATCCGGCAACTGGGGCTTGATGTAGAAGTAGATGCCGATGAGGCTGGCAACACCCAGCACTGCACCCAGCATCATGACAATAAACAGGCGAACGAGCCATTTCAGCATGGAAGAACTACCAATCGTCTTAAAATTAGCCAACGGGCGCAGAGTATAGCCTTTTTACCCTCGCGGATTCGAGGTTTTCCTGTCCGGGGACATCGACCTCGAGAAGAGGCGGGAGGGTAGCATTCCAGGGCGCAATTACCAAGGGGGCCGCAATCAAGGCCGAAAGGAGAGCAGCGTCAACTTTTGACATAAACTTTATGACATTGATAGATAGAGCATTATATTGAGTTAAGTCATCACCTCGTGATGCGCTGTCCTACAATAAGTCCTAAAACCCAATAACGCATGGATGTGTATATGTTTGGGCTATTAAGTAAGGGATCCCTCCTCTCCTTGGCGGGCATTGATTTTGGCAGTCAAACCATCAAGGCCGTCACCCTCAGCGGACGTCCTGGCAAGGTGCATCTCGAATCGGTTGCCGAGATACTTATGCCCAAGGGCACCCTGGTCGATTATCAACTGCAGGACATTGAACGGGTCAGCCAGTCCCTCAAGTCGCTCAAGCGGCTCATTCAAGGGGATTGTCAGCAGGTGGCCACCGCCGTGACGGGCTCCAATGTCATCACCAAGGTCATTCAGGTTGATGCCAACATCAACGAGAACGAGCTGGAGAACCAGGTTCATCTGGAGGCAGAGCAGCTCATTCCCTTCCCCCTCGATGAGGTCAGCCTGGATTTCGAGATCCTCGGCCTGACGGCCGACGAGAGCCGCCAGGAGGTGCTGCTGAGCGCGGCGCGCACCGAGAGCGTCAACGGCCGGGTCAGTGCGCTGACAGAGGCTGGCATGAATACCATGGTGGTGGACGTGGGGGCCCATGCGCTGGGTCGTGCCGTGCTGGCCTGTCTGCCCGAGCTGCAAACCTGGGACAAGCCGGTCGGTATCGTCGATATAGGCGCCAGTGCCATGACCTTTGCCGCCCTGCTCAGGGGGCAGGTCGTCTATTCCCGCCTGCAGAACTTCGGTGGCGATCAATACAGCCAGGCCCTGGCCTCTTTTTACAGCATGAGTCTGGACGAGGCGGAGCTTGCCAAGGTTCAGGGCAGCTTGCCTGCCGACCATGAGGTGGATGTGTTGTTGCCCCACCTCAGTACCCTGGTGTTGCAGGTCAGGCGCAATGTGCAGCTCTTTTGCAGCTCCTCTGGCAACAAGGAGTTGTCAAAACTGGTGCTGACGGGAGGGGGCAGCCTGCTGCCGGGTCTCGCCGGGCAGCTAGGCAGCGAGCTCAACTGTGAAGTGCTGCATCCCGACCCCTTTGCCCTGTTTGGCAAACCCAGGGGGGAAGGTGGCCTCATCCATGGGGCCAAATACATGGCGGCATTCGGTCTGGCACTGCGGAGCTTCACACCATGTCAAATATAAACCTCCTGCCCTGGCGGCTGGCCAGGGCCCAGCGCCAGAAGAAGCAGTTTGGCATCATGATCGGCCTTTTTCTGGCGGCCACCGCCTCCCTTGCCTTTGCCGTCGACTGGCTGGTGCAGCAGCAGATCGGGTATCAGCAGCAGCGTAACCAGCGTTTGCAGCAGGAGATGGCCACGCTCGATACCCAGCTCGGCGAGATCCGGTTGCTCAAGGAGCGCCGAAAGGAGCTGATCGACAGGATGCAGCTTATCGAGCAGTTGCAGACAAGGCGCAACATACCGGTACGCCTGTTCAACCAGCTACCCGTGCTGGTGCCCAATGGGGTCTATCTCAATACCCTGGCCTTGCAGGCAAACAGAATCGATGTCAACGGCAAGGCCGAAGCCTATGGCCGTGTTGCCAGCATGATGAGGCGCATCGATGGGTCTGGCTGGCTGGGACAGTCTCAGATCAGCACCATCTTCTCGGCAGACGTGGCGCCCGTGGCCCTCAGCCAGTTCTCCATGATGTTCCAGATCGCCGGCGTCGCTCCGGTCGCGACTAAGGGGCAACAATGAACCTGCAACAGCTCAATGACCTGGATCTCAATGACATCGCGCGCTGGCCGAACGTCGCCAAGGGGATCTTCATCCTGTTCTGCTGCGCCCTGCTGGGTGGCGCCATTTACTACTATGTGATTGCCAACTCCCTGACTGCCTTGCGCCAGGAAGCCGCTAAAGAGCAGGAGCTGAAGGCTCAATTCGAGAGCAAGGCCATGCTGGCCGCCAACCTGGAGGCGTACAGGAAGCAGATGGTGCAGCTTGAACATTTGGTGGATACCCAGCTCAAGCAGTTGCCCAACACCCATGAAGTGGCGGGGCTGCTGGATGACATCAGCTTCATTGCCACCGATAACGGGCTCAAATTGAACAGGATCAACTGGGAGGCAGAGGTCAAACATGAATTCTCGACCGAACTGCCCATGCGCATCGAGGTGGTGGGTACCTATCACGAGCTCGGCAAGTTCACGGCAGACATGGCCGCGTTGCCGCGCATCGTGATCCTGGAGTCGTTTCAGCTCAGTCAAGGCAGGGATCAGGGCGAGTTGATAGGCATGTCCATGCAGGCCAAGACCTACAAGTACAACGGTAAAACCCTGGAGCAGACGCCATGAGCATGAGAGTTGTCGGACTCCTCTTGCCGGTGCTGTTGTTGACGGCCTGTGGCGGGCAGGAGGACATGGACGAGTACGTACAGCAAACCAAGGCGAGGCAACCCATCCCGATCGAGCCCTTGCCGGAGATAAAGCCATTCTCCCCCATGGCCTATCAGCGCAGCGATCAACGCAGTCCCTTCATTGAACCGCAACCAGAGACCAGTTCCAGGGTGGATGCCAAGACCAAGCCGGACTGCGCCCAGATAGTGGCCAGTCGGGAGAAGGAGGTGCTGGAGCGCTACTCGCTGGCCAGTCTGAGCATGAAGGGATCCATCGGCAAGCAGGGACAGTTGTGGGCACTGATCAGGACTCCGGACGGGCAAGCCGTGCGTGTTGGGCTCAATCAGTACATGGGACTGGATCAGGGAAGAGTCATCAAGATAACGAATACTCATGTTGACTTGATGGAAACGGTACCGGATGGCAAAGGATGCTGGGTCACCCGAGAAACTCAGCTGGCCATGGCCAATCTCGACGCAAAACTATGATCAGGGATGAGCAGAGATGAGAACAACAATAAGAAGGATGAGGGGTGTGGCGTTGCTGTGGCTGGGCGCATGCACTCAGGTGTGGGCGGTGCCGGCGTTGCAGGAGGTCAAGGTGAATCCGCTGTTGGCCGATCAACTCTTGCTGGAGCTGAGCTTCAGTGAGCCAGTGAGCGGATTTACCGACAGACTGTCGTATGAACCCAATCAGCTCCTGCTGCACGTGCCCGGCGCCATAGGGGCGTTGACGGTCAACCCGCTGCCCATCAAACAGCAGGGGGTGGACAACCTCAAGGTGGAGGGCAAGGGAGAGGGGCTGGATATCAAGATAGCGCTCGATCAACTGACCCCCTATCAGGTCCATCAACAGGGCAACAAATTGCTGGTGTCATTGGGAGAGAAGGCCGGTCAACCGGTGGCTGCGACTGCGGTCTCCCCTGCAGCCAGCCCGTCGGCCCTTGTCAGGAGCCAGCCTGTGACCCAGTCTGCACTGATTGATACCCAGCGGGTCGCCCAGAACCAGTCTCAGTATCAGTCCGCGGCGGTCTCCTCTCCCGTTGCTGCCCCCGTCTCTGTTGCTGCCAGCAAACCTGTGCTGTCCGTCTCGCAGGCGAATACAGGCGGTGCTTATTTCAACTCGGTCAAGGGGGTGGATTTTCGTCGTGGCAAGGAGGGGCAGGGGGAGTTTCTCGTGACTCTGGACAACAGCTCGGCGGCGGTGGATGTGAGCAGCCGCGGCCAGAAGGTGCTCGCCAAGTTCCACGGTACCCGGATCCCGGATGATCAGCTGAATCTTATCAATGTGCAGGATTTTGCGACCCCGGTCTCCCAGGTGGAGGTGTTCCGTCAGGGCAATGACACCCTGTTTGAGCTCTCGGTCAACGGCCAGTTTGATTATCGCTACGACCAGGCCGACAAGATGTTCATCATAGAGGTGAAAAAACGCGTCGCAACCACGACAGCGAAACAATATCAGGGCAAGCCAATCTCGTTGAACTTCCAGGATATTCCTGTTCGGACCGTGCTGCAGATCATCGCCGACTTCAATAACCTCAACCTGGTGACCACGGATTCCGTCTCCGGCAATATCACATTGCGTCTCGATGGGGTGCCCTGGGAGCAGGCGCTCGACATCATCCTCAAGGTCAGAGGGCTCGACAAGCGGCTGGACAACAACATACTGCTGGTGGCTCCGGCGGACGAGATTGCCGCACGAGAGAAACAGCAACTGGAGAGCCGCAACCAGGTGGCCGATCTCGCACCGCTCTACACCGAGTACCTGCAGATCAACTATGCCAAGGCATCCGAAGTGGCGGCCCTGCTCTCCTCCGAGAGTACCAAGCTGCTCTCTCCCAGAGGGGCGGTGAGCGTGGATGAGCGCACCAACGTGCTGGTAGTCAAGGACACGGCGGATGTCATCGGCAACGTCAAGCGGATGTTGGACATCCTCGATATTCCAGTCAAGCAGGTGGTGATCGAGGCGCGCATGGTGACCATAGACGATGGCTTCGACGAGGCATTGGGGGTGCGTTGGGGGGTGACCAAGAATGACGGCCACGGCAACGGCACATCTGGCACCATTGAGGGGAATGATGGTTCAGGAAATGGCAATCTGAATCCGGATGGAAGTATCAATACTAATATGACTCGTCCAGATGTGGCAGATCGTCTCAACGTCAATCTGCCGGTGACCAACGCCGCCGGTACCCTGGCCTTCCAGGTTGCCCGTCTGGCCAATGGCACTCTGCTCGATCTTGAACTGTCGGCGCTGGAGAAGGAGAGCAAGGCCGAGATCATCGCGAGCCCTCGCGTCACCACGGCGAACCAGAAGCCGGCCCTGATCGAGCAGGGGACAGAGATCCCCTATGTGGAGTCCTCGTCCAGCGGGGCGACCTCGGTCACCTTCAAGAAGGCGGTGCTGAGTCTCAAGGTCACGCCACAGATCACCCCGGACAACAGGGTCATCCTGGATTTGACTGTGACTCAGGATACCAAGGGGGAAACCGTCCCGACCGGTACCGGGGATGCGGTCTCCATCAACGCCCAGTCCATCACCACCCAGGTGCTGGTCAACAACGGCGAGACCCTGGTGCTGGGCGGCATCTATCAGCAGACCATCAAGAGCGACGTCAGCAAGGTACCGCTGCTGGGGGATATTCCCGGTCTCGGTTACCTGTTCAAGAAAACCACCAGCGAGAACAAGAAGCGTGAACTGCTGATCTTCGTGACCCCGAGGATAGTCACCGACGCCCTCTGAAAACTTTACATGTGAGGGTAAAACACATATAACCTTACGCCCCGATGAGGCTGGGGCGTAAGGGCTGCGGTTGCCAGTCCTGGTTTCTATTGAGATAATCCCCCTCCTGATCCATCGCAAGATAAGGTTCATAGGTACCCCGGTCGAGTAGTTACCGGGGCCATACAGTTTGTAATTACTAACGAAAAGACATGGCTGAGAAACGCAATATTTTCCTGATAGGTCCCATGGGTGCGGGCAAGAGCACCATAGGTAGACATCTGGCAGAACAACTGCACATGGAGTTTTTCGACTCAGATCATGAGATTGAGCGCCGCAGTGGTGCCGATATCGGCTGGGTGTTCGATGTTGAAGGCGAAGAGGGTTTCCGGATCCGCGAAGAGAAGGTGATCGGTGAACTCGCCGAGCAGCAGGGTATCGTGCTGGCAACGGGCGGCGGCGCCATCAAGAGCCGTGAAACCCGCAACAAACTCTCTGCGCGCGGCATCGTGGTCTACCTCGAAACCACCATTGAAAAGCAACTGGCGCGTACCCAGAGAGACAAGCGTCGCCCCTTGTTGCAAACCGAAGAGCCGCCCCGCGAAGTGCTGGAGCGTCTGGCTCAAGAACGTAACGCCCTGTATGAAGAAGTCGCTGACTTTGTCATCCAGACGGATGATCAAAGTGCAAAAGTTGTAGCTAATCAAATCGTTAAGTTGATTGGTATGTAATCAATAGAGGACGTCCATGGAAAGGTTGAAGGTCGAACTGGGTGAGCGCAGCTACCCGATTGAGATAGCTGCTGGTCTGTTGCAACACCCCGAGGTGCTGGCGCAGACGATCAAGGGCAAGCGGGTCATGATAGTGACCAACACCGTCGTCGCCCCCTTGTATCTTGAGCAGATCATTCAGTTGCTGCCCGGTTTTCAGGTTGAACACCTGATACTGCCGGATGGCGAGGCCTACAAGACCCTGGCCACCTTCGAGCGGATCATGTCTGCTCTGCTGGAAACCAGTCATGGTCGTGACACCACCCTCATCGCCCTGGGGGGCGGCGTGATAGGCGACGTTGTCGGCTTTGCTGCGGCAAGCTATCAACGAGGCATTCCGTTCATTCAGGTGCCTACCACACTGCTTTCCCAGGTTGACTCCTCCGTCGGCGGCAAGACCGCCGTCAACCACCCTCTTGGCAAAAACATGGTGGGCGCCTTCTATCAGCCCAAGCATGTGATCATCGACACCGATTGCCTCAAGACCCTGCCTGCGCGGGAATTTGCCGCCGGCATGGCCGAGGTGATCAAGTACGGCATCATCTGGGATGCGGCCTTCTTCTCCTGGCTCGAAGTCAACATGGCGCTGCTGCAACGCCTTGACGCCGATGCCCTTTCTTACGCCATTCGCCGTTGCTGTGAAATCAAGGCCGACGTGGTCGGTCAGGACGAGACCGAGCATGGCGTGCGCGCGCTGCTGAACCTGGGTCACACCTTCGGCCATGCCATCGAGGCCGAGAAGGGCTATGGCAACTGGCTCCATGGGGAGGCGGTGGCGGCGGGCATGATGCTGGCGGCCGAAACGGCCCTGGCCCGTGGCGACATGACGGCGCAGGAGGTTGCACGAGTCCGCGACTTGTTGCTGGCGGCGGACCTGCCGGTGCTGGCACCGCCTGAGATGGACTTTGCCGCCTTCATTCGCCATATGCGCCGTGACAAGAAGGTGCTGGAAGGCAAGCTGCGGCTGGTGTTGCCAGTCGGGATCGGGCAGGCCCAGGTAGTGGCCGATGTGACGGATGCGCAGTTGATGGCGGTGATCGAGTCTGGTCGTGACCAATAACAAATTGCTGAAATTGCCTTCCCAGCGGCAGCTGGTTGACCGGCTGCTGCATCTGATTGAGTTCAATCACCCCTTTATTTTTCTCTCAGGCAAGCCCGGCAGCGGCCGTGGCACCCTGTGTGAATCCCTGCTTGCCCAGCTGCCTGACCAGGTTCGGGTGGTGAGCCTCATCGGCAGCCCGGCCATGAAGATGGCGGACGTGCGCCAGTTGCTGCTTCAGCAGGTGGTGGCACGCCCCCTGTTCAATGCGCAGGATGCGCTGGCCGACAGCTTCTTTCGCATGCTGGAGGGCAAACCTTCCACCCTGCTGCTCATGATCGAGCGCGCCGACACCCTGCCCGCCGAACTGGTGGGGGAGCTGTGGGCGCTCTGTCGCCATAACGATACCCTTGCCTCTCCCCATAAACTGGCCATCCTGCTCTCGGGCAGTGACGCCTGGTGTCGCGATCAGAAGGGTGCCCTCAAGGGGCGGGCCATGCCCGCGCTCGAGCTGGAAGTCGCGCCACTGAGCGCGCCTGAGCAACGGATCTTCCTGTATGAGAAGGCCAAGGAGCTGAAGATCCCGGCGGCCCTCTTGCCCAAGCCGAAAGTGGAAGAGATCCTGAAGGGGGCGGGGGGACACCCGTCCGCCATCATGCAGTCATTGGAGGATGTCATGACCGACAGAAGGCCCAAGAAACGTCAGGCCGAGTTGCCCGTCAAGAAGATTGCGACCGTGCTGGCCCTGGCGGCCGCCGGTTTGCTGGCCCTGAGCTATCTCCCCCTGTTCGAGGAGGCGGGCAAGGAGCAACCCCAGACCTCGACCCAGGGGATGGCGTTGCCCGACCCCGTCGCGACCGATCCGCTGAGCGTCGGCGCGGCGAGCGGTGCCCAGGGGAGCCAGGCGAGCAGTGGCGCCGATGCCAGCACTTCAGGCAACCAGGTCGCCCGGGATTGGCAGCCCGATGCCAAGACCTTGCCCAAGAAGGTCGAGAGCGAGACGGTCACCACGGAGTCGAGCAATTACGAGGGGCGCCGGGTCGTCATCTCCGACGAAGTGGTTGAGAAACTGATGACACAGCCCAACGTCAGCGGTGCCCTGCCGACGGCCGTGGTAGACGAGCTGGTCGGAGGTAGTTCCCGTGCCGCTCCGACCGGGGCGGCGGCACAGGCACAGAGCACGGCGCCCGTTGCCAAGACGACTGCCACTCCTGCTGCGACTGCGCCCGCCGCGGCGCCGGCACCCAGGGTGGCCCTGACGCCGGTGGCGACCCTCAACAAGAAGGCGAGGAACCACTACAGCATCCAGCTGATGGGGGCGAGCAACACCCAGGCGGTCGACAGCTTCGTGGCCGAGCATGGGCTGGCGGGCAAGGTCTGGGTCTACAAGACCCGCTTCCGTGGCAGCCCCTGGTACGTGGTGGTGCAGGGCGACTATGCCAACAGCACCCAGGCCAAGGCGGCGATCCGCAAGCTCTCCCCCGCCTTGCTCAAGGGACAACCCTGGCCCAAGTCGTTTGCCCAGATACAAAAAGAATTGAAGCAATAGCCAGTCGCCCGGGGAAGGGGGTAGAATCGTCCCCCTTTTTTGGGCATTGCCTTCTTAACACCGGACTTCCATGAAAAAAACACGCGCGTTTTTAAAATGGGCCGGGGGAAAATACTCCCTGGTCGAAGAGATTGCCGAGCGCTTGCCGGCCGGGCGTGTGTTGCTGGAGCCCTTCGTCGGAGCGGGCTCGGTGTTTCTCAACACGGATTACGATGCCTATGTGCTCAACGACATCAATCCGGATCTGATCGGTCTCTACAATCACCTCAAGCTGCAGCCGGACAACTTCATCCGTGAGGCGCGCAAGCTGTTTGTGGCCGAGCACAATCACAAGACCGCCTATTATCGGCTGCGCACCCAGTTCAACCAGACCGAAGCCGGGTTCGAAAGGTCTCAGCTGTTCCTGTTTCTGAATCGCCACGGGTTCAACGGCCTGTGTCGTTACAACAAGAAGGGCGGCTTCAACGTGCCGTTCGGCTCGTACAAGAAGCCCTATTTCCCGGAGAAAGAGCTGTGGGCCTTCGCCGAGAAGGCCCAGAAGGCCACCTTCATCTGCGAGAGTTATGCCGATGCCATGGCCAGGGCGGAGGAGGACTGGGTGATCTACTGTGATCCCCCCTATGCGCCGCTCTCCACCACGGCGAGCTTCACCACCTACTCGGCCGGCGGCTTCACCCTGGATGATCAGGCCCTGCTGGCCAGGCTGGCCCGTCATACCGCCGCCCACAAGGGGGTGCCCGTGCTCATCAGCAACCACGACATCGAGCTGACCCGGGAACTTTACCGCGGGGCCAGGCTCGACGAGATCCTGGTCAAGCGCACCATCAGCCGCAACGGTGGCAGCCGCAACAAGGTGGCCGAGCTACTGGCGCTCTATCCGCCCGGCATCGCCCCAGAGCAGGGCCATTACCCCGGCGAGGCCGAGCTGGTCTCTGTCGGTTGAGTCATGAACGGTCCCTGCGGGGACCGTTGTCGTTTCTGCCCGGGCACGGCGCCTGTCTGGTCGGGCAAGAGCGAAGTCCCCTCGTCTTCTGTAGGTGCGGCTCGTTTTCATTCCGTGTTTGCGGTGAGACTCGCGCTCCGCGTCTTCTGCACCTGCGGTCCGCATTCCCTGTACGTGCGGGTCGTTTTCATCGCCCATTTGCGATAAAATTGCGCCGCTTTTTCTGCCACGCTGCCAATGGATGACGCTGATGAAAGACTTTCTGATTGCCCCCTCTATCCTCTCCGCCGACTTTGCCCGCCTGGGCGAGGATGTGGCCAAGGTGTTGGCCGCCGGGGCCGACGTGGTGCACTTCGACGTGATGGACAACCACTATGTCCCCAACCTGACCATAGGCCCCATGGTCTGCCAGGCCCTGCGTGACTACGGCATCGAGGCCCCCATCGATGTGCACCTGATGGTCAAGCCGGTGGATCGCATCGTGCCCGATTTTGCCAAGGCGGGTGCCAACCTGATCACCTTCCACCCGGAAGCCTCCGATCACGTGGACCGTACCCTGGGTCTCATCAAGGAACAGGGTTGCCAGGCCGGTCTGGTGCTGAACCCGGCCACGCCGCTCACCTGCCTGGAGTACGTGATGGACAAGCTGGACGTGATCCTGCTGATGTCGGTCAACCCGGGCTTTGGTGGTCAGAGCTTCATCCCCGGCACCCTCGACAAGCTGCGTCAGGTGCGTCGCCTGATCGACGAGAGCGGCCGTGACATTCGCCTCGAGATCGACGGTGGCGTCAAGGTGGAGAACATCCGCGAGATCGCCGCCGCCGGGGCTGACATGTTCGTGGCGGGCTCCGCCATCTTCGGCAAGCCGGATTACAAGGCGGTGATCGACCAGATGCGGGCGGAGCTGGCTCATGTCCGTTGAACGCCCCTTCGATCTGGTACTGTTCGATCTGGATGGCACCCTGATTGACAGCGCCTCCCAACTGGCGCTGGCGGTCAACCGCACCCTGACCGATCTGGGGCTGGCCGAGGCCGACGAGGCCGTGGTACGCACCTGGGTCGGCAATGGCGCCGACAAGCTGATCCAGCGTGCGCTGGACTACCGCGAGGCGCCCGAGCTGTTTGCCAAGGCCCGTCCCCTGTTTGACCAGCACTATCAGGCCTGTCTGCTGCAAGGGCTGGCCATGTATGACGGGGTGGAGCAGAGCCTGCGTCGCCTGCAGGCGCTCGGTTACCGGCAGGCCGTGGTGACCAACAAGCCGAGTCACTTCGTGCAACCCATTCTGGATGCCCTCGGAATCGGCGACTGTTTCGCTCTCTGGTTGGGGGGCAACTGCGTGCCCGTCAAGAAGCCGAGCCCGGATCCGCTGCTGCACGCCTGCCACGAGCTTGGGGTCAGCCCGTCCCGCACCCTGATGGTGGGAGACTCCGAAAATGATGTGCTGGCCGCCCAGGCTGCCGGCATGAAGGTGGTGGGGCTCACCTACGGCTACAACTATGGCCGTCCCATCGCAGATTCCCGCCCTGACTGGGTATGCGAGCAGTTTGCAGAGCTCGATGCCCTGTTGGCTGAATAACAAGGATCAACACATTCATGGCTAAACCAATCGTATTGAGCGGGGCCCAACCCTCGGGCCAGCTGACCATAGGCAACTACATGGGAGCCTTGCGTCAGTGGGTCAACATGCAGGATGACTTCGACTGCCTCTACTGCATCGTCGATCTGCACGCCATCACCACCCGCCAGGAGCCTGCCGCCCTGCGCAAGGCGTGCCTGGATGCCGCTGCCCTCTATCTGGCGGTCGGCATAGATCCGGCCAAGAGCACCGTCTTCATCCAGTCCCACGTGCCCCAGCACGCCGAGCTCGGCTGGATCCTGAACTGCTACACCCAGATGGGCGAGCTGTCGCGCATGACCCAGTTCAAGGACAAGTCCGCCCGTTTCGAGAACAACGTCAACGTCGGCCTGTTCGGCTATCCGGTGCTGATGGCGGCGGACATCCTGCTCTATCAGGCCAACCAGGTGCCGGTCGGCAACGACCAGAAGCAGCATCTGGAGCTGACCCGCGACATCTGCACCCGGTTCAACAACCTCTACGGCGAGGTGTTCACCCTGCCTGAGCCCTTCATCCCGACCGACGGTGCCCGGGTGATGAGCCTGCAGGATCCCACCAAGAAGATGTCCAAGTCCGACGACAACGAGGCGAACTTCATCGGCCTGCTGGAAGATCCCAAGCAGATCGTCAAGAAGATCAAGCGGGCGATGACCGACTCCGACGAGCCGGCGGTGGTGCGCTTCGATCCCGAGAACAAGCCGGGGGTCTCCAACCTGCTGACCCTGATGTCCGGGGTGACTGGTCGCTCCATCCCCGAGCTCGAGCAGCACTTCGAGGGCAAGATGTACGGCCACCTCAAGAGCGAGACGGCCGATGCCGTGGTCGCCCTGCTGGAGCCCATCCAGGCCCGCTTCCGCGAGCTGCGTCAGGATGAGACTCATCTGCAGGCAATTTTGGCGGCTGGCGCACAAAAGGCGCGGGAAAGGGCTGAAAAAACCCTGATCAGCGTATATGATGTTGTCGGCTTCGTTCCTCGAGCCTGACATACTGGGAAGGTGTAGTTGTAGAGAGCTGGGTATTTGCCTGGCTTTCTTTGTTTCACCCGACCCCTGGTTCGTCATCTCCTCTTCCAATGTCAAACGCGGGCGCTTGCCCCAAGAGAAAGCATGTCTGTCGAATCAAATACAGTGATTGAAGAACTGAGTGACAAGGGCCACTGGCTGCGCAAGTTCCGCAAGGCCAAGAACCTCAACACCCTGCAGCTGATGGTCTCCAATGCCATCGACAAGCACCACAAGACCCCGGCCATCGCCGCCGCCATCTATCTGGCCGAATGCCAACGCGAGCGCGAGCTGGAGCAGGGGCGTTATCTGGATCGCTGATACCGGCTGCCGTGTTGCACTTGTCCGCATCCGTCGGTGAGTGTTGTTGTTATCTCCTGCCTGATTGACCTTGGGTGCGTCTTGCTCATAAGCCGCCCGGCAGCAAGCCCGCCTGCCCGTTTTCCCTCCCATAGGCACCGCCATGAAATAACCCCAGGTGTCTGGATCACCCGGGGCTGACTCGTTATCCGTGTTCTGTACGCATTCGCTGCCGCGTTCGGAGGGGCGGGATCAGTTGACCAGGCCCATCGCCTGGGGCAACGCCATCGAGATAGCCGGCACATAGGTGACCAGCAGCAGCACCAGGGCGATGACCGCAAAGAAGGGCAGCAGCGGCTTGATGACCCCCTCAATCTTGATCTCTCCTATCTTGCAGCCGGTGAACAGGATCGGCCCTACCGGCGGCGTGATGGTGCCCAGAGAGAGGTTGAAGATCATCATGATGCCGAACTGCACCGGATCCATGCCGAACTGGGTGCAGATGGGCAGGAAGATGGGGGTGAAGATCAGCACCGCCGGGGTGGGATCCATGAAGGTGCCCACCAGCAACAGCACCAGGTTCATGATCAGCAGGATGAGCAGGAAGCTGTCGGTGAAGGAGAGTAGACCCGAGGCGATCAGGGCCGGGATCTTGGTGAACGCCATCACCCAGGACATGATGGAGGAGGCGGCCAGCATCAGGATCACGATGGCGGTCATCTTGGCGGTGGCCAGGAAGATCGCGGGCAGATCGGCAGCCTTGATGTTCCGGTAACAGACACCGAGGATCAGCGAATAGACCACTGCGATGGCGGAGGCTTCGGTCGCGGTGAAGATGCCGCCGAGGATGCCGCCGATGACCACCACTATCATCAGCAGGCTGGGAATGGCATCCAGCAGCAGCTTGAGGCGCAGCCCCTTGAGGGAATCGTGCCTGGCCATGTAACCACGGCGCTTGGCGATGAAGCCTGCCACCAGCATGACCCCCAGCCCCCACAGGATGCCGGGAACGTAGCCGCCCATGAACAGGGCAGTGATGGAGACGCTGCCCGCTACCGTGGCGTAGACGATCAGGGAGTTGCTCGGCGGGATCAGCATGCCGGTCGGGGCCGAGGCGATATTGACCGCGGCGCTGAAGGCGGGATCGTAATTGTCCTTCTTCTGGATGGGGGACATGATGCCGCCGATGGCCGCCGCCGAGGCGACGCCGGAGCCGCTGATGGAGCCAAACAACATGTTGGCCACCACGTTGGTCTGGGCCAGGGGGCCGGGCAGGAAGTTGCTGATAATCTTGGCGCAGTTGATCAGACGGATGGCGATGCCACCGTTGTTCATCAGGTTGCCGGCCAGGATGAAGAAGGGAATGGCCAGCAGGGCAAAGGAGTCCAGACCGACGAAGACCCGCTGGGCCGAGGTCAGGATGGCGCCATCAAACGGCAGGATCAGCGCCATGGCCAGGAAGGAGGAGAGCCCGATACTGATACTGATAGGGGTGCCGATAAACAGCAGGAAAAAGGCACCGATGAACATCACCAGTGCGACAACAACCGCAATATCCATGGTCATACCTTTTGCTTGAAGGAGAGTTGTCTGGCCAACCCGTACTGGTTGTACAGGCAATAGAAGACGGTCAGCACGCCACACAGGGGGATGGCGGCATAAATGACCCCGATGGGGATCTGCAGCGCCGAGTCGAGCTGCCCCATCTGACGGCTCATCCCGATGTAACCACCGACGGTCAGCACCAGCAGAGCAAAGGTGGTGGTGGCCAGTTCGCCGAGCATCTCCATCATGATGCGCACGTTGTGCGACATGCGATCGCGCATGAAGGTGATCGCCATGTGCTCGCGCAGACCAAAGACATAGGCACTGCCGATCAACACCAGCCAGATGAAGAGGTAGCGGGAGAGCACCTCGCTCACGGCACTCGGGCTGTTGAGCAGATAGCGGGTCGCCACCTGGTAGGTGACCAACAGCGTCATCAAGGCGACGATGGCAATACATAAAAATGAAACGGCGACATCCACTTTCTGCTTGAACCCGGTCAGGGAGGCATAGAGACCGCCCTGGATCGGGGGCTCGTGGTGAGCGGGGTGAGGCGCCAATTGTTGAACGGATTTCATGACGGATCCTTTTAAGAGGGGCCACCATGGCAGCCCCTGACAACCGCAGACGTTAGTTGGCCAATGCACGGATCTTGGTGAAGATGTCTTTCTGCTCCGGGGTGATCAGCAGGGCCTCTTGCAGCGGCTTGCAGCGCGCCTGGAAGGGGGTGATATCCACTTCGGTGAAGGTGGCTCCCTGGCTGGTGGCCGTCTGCTTGGCGGTTTCCAGCGCCTGACTGAAGAGATCGAATTCGGTTGCCGTGCTCTCCTTGGCCAGTTTGCGGAAGGTCGCCTGATCGGCGGCATCCATCTTCTCCAGGAAGGACTCGTTGGCCACCAGCAAGTCGGCCACCATCACGTGGCGGGTGTAGGAGAAATGCGGCGCAACTTCATACTGCTTCAGATCTGCGTAGGTGATCTCGTTGTTCTCGGCGCCATCAAGCACCCCTTGCTGGATGGCGGAGTAGACCTCTCCCTGGCCCATGGGCACGCCGGTTCCCCCCATGCAGGTCAGCATCTTGACCATGGTGTCGGACTGCATCACCCGGATCTTCTTCCCTTTCATGTCTTCCGGGGTCTTGATGGGCGCCCCCTTGACGTACATGCTGCGCGCCCCGGCGGTATAGGCGGTCAGCACCTCAAAGCCATTGCCCTTGGTGGAACTGAACAGGGCATCCAGGGTACCGCCGGTGAACACCTTGCGCTGGTGTTCCGGGTTGTCATAGATGTAGGGCATGGCCAGCACGGAGAAATTCTTGTTGAAATTCTCGACCAGGGGATTGGCCACCACGGCCAGCTGGATGGCGCCGGACTGCACCAGCTCCAGCGCCGCGCGTTGATCTCCGAGCAGCTCATTGGGGTGAATTTCCAGCTTGTACTTGCCGCCAGTGGCGGCTTCCAGCTTCTGGCTGAAGTCTTGCAGCGCCTTGAACTGGGGATTGTGCTCGGATTGATTGAACGCCGTCTTCAGGATCACGGGACCAGCAGCCTTGCTGTCTTCACCACATCCAGTCAGAAACAGACCAGCGACGACCACTGTGCCAATCAGAGACAGCTTGGGCAGAGGATTCATTGTACGCATGTGTCACCCCTCTATGGGTTTGGTTATTTTGATGATGCTCATGCTACGCGAATCCGGCGGCTTTTCAGTGATCAAACTCAAGTTAATGAAATGGCGTTCCGTATTTGTGGGAATCAAAAATCAAATTTTATGACGGCAGCTTTTTGTACTGTGCCGTCGTTGATGAAATGGGGCTTGGAACGGGATCTTCCGGTGGGGAAAAAAGGGAGCTGAGCTCCCAAACGGCCACGAGAACAGCAGTAAAAAGCGGGGGTTATGAACATATGCTCTCTCGCCTCCGGGCGGATGCGGTGAGAGGGAAGCCGGAAGGGGGCCCTTACTGAGCAGCCAACCAGTTCTTGCAGATCTTGAAGACGACTTTTTTGATCCGGGCGGGGCTGCCGACCTGGCAGGTGGGTCTGTGCACCTCGCCGGGATAGAAGATGGCGAAGTCGCCGGTATTGAGCAACAGCCGGGTGGTGATCGTCGGGTTGTCCAGGAAGAGGAGGTCCGGCTTGCTCTCCTGATGATCATGAGGGGAGGAGACGGCGGCGCTGAGGGCGATCACCTCCTGCCCGGTCAGCACTATCTGGATATCCAGGTAGCGGTCGTGAAATTCACTCTTGAGACTCGCTTCCTCTGCCGTGGTGGGGCAGGAGACGAGATAGAAGACGGTGTCATCGATAAGATCATGTCTTCCCTCTGCCTGTTGCTGCAGCCTGTGCAAAGAAAGTTCAGGCAGGCTCAGCAGCCGCATCAGCGGAGCCGGCAGCAGGGCAATGTCGAGTTGCTGCAGATTACCAACGATCATGGGTAGGTCCTTTGATTGCACCAGTGGTAGCGCGATGGCGCCCCGGTGGTGGTTGGATGAGGGCCCGAGTGACGGGCCCGTACTGACTTAGAGTGCGGCCATGGCCTCTTTGGCAAGGGCGCCGATCTTGTCCCACTCGCGGTTGTCGACGAGATTGGCAGGCACCATCCAGGTGCCGCCGCAGGCGAACACGGAGGGCAGGGCCAGGTAGTCCTTCACATTGCTCGGGCTGACGCCGCCGGTGGGCATGAAGGAGACCGGATAGACGGCGCTCATGGCCTTGAGCATCCCCAGGCCGCCTGAGGGTTCGGCCGGGAAGAACTTGAGGGTCTTCAGACCCAGCTCCATGGCCTGCTCGACCAGACTGGGGTTGTTGACGCCGGGGATGATGGGAACCCCGCGAGCCTGGCAGTATTGCACGATGCGAGGGTTGAGCCCGGGGCTCACGATGAAGTCCGCACCGGCCTCGATGGCCTGATCGACCTGGGCCGTGGTCAGGACGGTGCCGGCGCCAATGATCATCTCGGGGAAGGTGCTCCGCAGTTGGCGGATGGCCTCAGCCGCCGCTGGGGTGCGGAAGGTGATCTCGGCACTGGGCATGCCGTTTTCCATCAGGGTGCGGCCGAGGGCGACGGCATCGCCGGCATCTTTGATGGCGATGACGGGGATGATCTTCAGGGTGCGGAGTCGTTCAAGCAATGCTGACATGGGAAGCCTCATTGTATGGGTGGTCAGGGGTGATGGGATCTGGCATGGCCGTCAGGGGGATGATGGCGCCACGGTGTTGAATGACGGTGCTCGCCAGCCGATGGGCATAGCGGGCCGAGTCGATGACGGATTGTCCCGCCAGCCGGGTGGCGAGGTAACCCGCGCTGAAGGAGTCACCCGCCGCCGTGGTGTCGACGATCTGCTCCCTGGCGAGGGTCACGGCCATCACCTCGCAGTGGTCATCGGGTTGCACGATGAGGCAGGGCCCGGCGCCGCGTTTGATGACGATCTCGCTCACGCCGAGGGCACTGGTTCGGGCCAGGCACTGGGCCTCGTCGGCATCTCCCCAGAGGGCAACCTCGTCATCCAGGGTCAGGAAGGCGAGATCGGTCAGAGCCAGGATGGCCGCATAGGTCTGGCGGGCCGCCTCCTGACTCTCCCACAGGCGGGGACGGTAGTTGTTGTCAAAGGCTATCCTGGCGCCGGCTGCCCGGCATTCGGCCAGCAGTCGCAGCAGGGTCAACCTGTCATCCGCAGACAAGATGGCGAGGCTGATGCCGCTCAAATAGAGGCAGTCAAACTCCCGTAGCCGCTCGCCGATCCGGTCGGCCTCCGGGGTCTGCAACCAGTAGCGGGCCGCCGCATCGCTGCGCCAGTAGTGGAAGGTGCGCTCCCCCCGATGATCGGTCTCGATGAGGTAGAGGCCGGGCAGTTTGTGGTCGAGGCGTTGCACCAGCTCGGTGTGTACCCCCTCCTGCTGCCACTGCGACAGCATGGCCGCGCTCATGGGGTCCGTGCCCAGGGCGCTCACGTAGTGCACCGAGACGTCCGGGTTGGCCCGCGTCAGGTAGACGGCGGTGTTGAGGGTGTCCCCTCCAAAGTGGCGCACTATGTTGGTCTGGTGCTCTGACAGCTCGATCATGCATTCGCCAATGACGGCGACCTTGATAGACATAACTCCTCCCGCGTCTTCCGCGTTGGTGATGACGCCATTCTATTTAATTAATGAAATAGAAAAAACTATTGAAACATCATTTCATTAAAAGTGTGACAATGGTCTTGTCCTGATGAGGAAGGGTGGGGAGGCATGGGAAGCAGGCAAGTTGCAGAGGGATTATCAGAGCGTGCGTGCTCATTTTTCGGTGGCATTCGCGCCAATGCCTGCGTGAGCGAGGCCACATATCCATCTATTAGCGGATGATTTGACTGGAAAATCGTCTCCGTCACTATGATGGCCAGTTCATTTCAAATACAATGAAACAATCAATCATTTTTTTTGGAAGTGACGCATGTCGACGATAGACAACTCGCCAGAATCGGTGTCATCGGTACTCAAGGTGTTCGGCATACTGCAGGCGCTGGGGGAGCAGAAAGAGATCGGGGTGACCGAGCTGTCCCAGCGGATCATGATGTCCAAGAGCACAGTCTACCGCTTTCTGCAAACCATGAAGACGCTGGGTTATGTCTCCCAGGAGGGGGAAACCGACAAGTATGCCCTCAGTCTCAAGCTGTTTGAACTGGGCGCCAAGGCGCTGGAGCATCAGGATCTGGTGCAGATCGCCGACGAACAGATGTATCGCCTCGGCAAGCAGACCAAGGAGACCCTGCACCTGGGGATGCTGGATGAAGACAGCATCGTCTACCTGCACAAGATCGATTCCGAATACAACCTGCGGATGTATTCCCGCATCGGTCGCCGCCGCCCGCTCTACAGCACAGGTCTTGGCAAGGTGATGATGGCCTGGCTGCCGGAGACCGAGGTGCGTGCCATGCTGGCCGGGGTGACCTTCGAGCGCTTTACTGAGCACACCCTGGCGGATGTCGATGCCCTGCTGGTGGAGCTGGCCCAGGTGCGCGAGCAAGGTTATGCGGAAGACAGGGAAGAGATGGAGCACGGCCTGCGCTGCTTCGCGGTGCCTATCTACAGCCGCATGGGGCGGATCATCGCAGGGCTCTCCCTGTCGCTGCCCCTGGTGCGTTTCCACGAGGAAGACAAGGCTTCTCTGGTGGCTCAGCTGCACGAGGCGGCGGCCAGGATCTCCGAGGGGCTCGGTTTCCACGACTATCCCTTCGGCAACCACGGATAAGACTGGCGCTATCCACCCAGTATCAAAAAGAGCAGGCCTTGGCCTGCTCTTTTGCATTGTGGTACCCGATGAATGGTCTGCCCCGATCTTTGGGCGCTCATTCCCGGATGTCTTGCGGGGCAGCCTTGTAGAGCTTGAAGATGGTGTGGCTGTTGAGAATGAAGAAGATACCCTCCTGCAAGATGCCACCAATGGAGCCTGCCCAGATATTGTGTGTCAGCCAGCAGATGGTACTGCTCAGCATGCACAGACGCAGTGCAATGCCGTTGAGGCGAAACAGCGCAAAGGTGCTGAGGGTGGTGCCCAGCAGGGTCAGCAGTTGCACCGGGTGACTTACCTGGGGGATCACCAGCGACCAGGCCAGGACCAGGAACAGCAGCATGGTCCCTAGTCCGCGGTAGTAACCGGATACCCAGTTGCGTACCGCACACAACAGGCAATTGATGGCGGCAACCGAGGATCCCAGCAGCAGGAAGTGCAGCCCCATCAGGGTGCCATTGAGGGTGAGGTGGGCTCTGAGCTTGCTGTCCTGGCGCTGCATGAACGCCGTGGCACCCACGAGGCAGGCCAACAGGCCGATTGACTGGGCAAACCAGAGACTGTCGAGCAACATAGGGCCCTCCTGTCAGGGGCAACGACAAAAGGCGCCTCGCAGCGCCTTCTCTATCAGGACGGGATCAACGGGCCAGCCAGCCGCCATCGACGGCGATGGTGTAGCCATTGATGTAGTCCGAGGCGGGGGAGGCCAGGAACACCACAGGGCCCATCATGTCGTCCGGCACACCCCAACGACCCGCCGGGATCCGCTCAAGGATGGCGGCATTGCGGTCATCGTCGGCGCGCAGGGCGGCGGTGTTGTTGGTGGCCATATAACCGGGGGCGATGGCGTTCACGTTGATCCCCTTGCTGGCCCATTCGTTGGCCAGCAGGCGGGTGATGCCCATGACGCCGCTCTTGGAGGCGGTGTAGGAGGGTACCCGGATGCCGCCCTGGTAGGAGAGCATGGAGGCGATGTTGACGATCTTGCCGCCCTCACCCTGAGCGATAAACTGCCTAGCCACCGCCTGGGACATGAAGAACACGCTCTTGATATTGATATTCATCACGTCATCCCAGTCTTTCTCACTGAAGTTGATGGCGTCCTCCCGGCGGATGATGCCGGCGTTGTTCACCAGCACATCGACGCGGCCGAAGTGGGAGACTGCCTGATCCACCAGGGCCGGCAGGGTATCGACCTTGCTGACGTCGGCCTTGAGGCTCAGGAAGCGGCGGCCGATGGCTTCGACCTTGGTGATGGTCTCGGTCGGCTCGACTATGTTGATGCCGACGATGTCACAGCCCGCCTCGGCGAGCCCCAGCGCCATGCCCTGGCCCAGACCGGTATCGCAACCGGTGACGATGGCGACCTTACCTTTCAGATCAAATGCATTAAGAATCATGTTGTTACCTCTAAGCCCACGGGAAGGTGTGGTGTCACTTGTCACTGTTAAGCGGCCGCGCAGGCCGCTCGGGATGGGGTGAGCTGGTTAGCGCAGGTCCTGGACCGCAACATGGTCCATGTCGCCGAATACCTGGTTTTCGCCCACCATGCCCCAGATGAAGGTGTAGGCCTGGGTACCGACGCCGGAGTGAATGGACCAGCTCGGGGAGATGACGGCCTGTTCGTTGTGTACCAGCAGGTGACGGGTCTCGTCCGGCTTGCCCATCATGTGGAACACGGCGGCGTCTTCTTTCATGTTGAAGTAGAAGTAGACCTCCATGCGGCGCTCGTGGGTGTGGCAGGGCATGGTGTTCCACAGACTGCCCTCTTCCAGCTGGGTCATGCCCATGACCAGCTGGCAGGTCGGCAGCACGTCAGGTACCAGGTACTTGTAGATGGTGCGGCGGTTGCTGGTGGCGGCATCCCCCAGAGTCGCCGGTGAGGCTTGGGCCTGGGTGACGGTGCGGGTCGGGTAGCTGGTGTGGGCCGGGGCGCTGTTGTAGTAGAACTTGGCAGGCTGCGAGGCATCGACACTGGCAAAGCTCAGGGTGCGGGCACCCTGGCCGACGTAGAGCGCCTCGGCCTTGCCTACTTCATAGGTAGTGCCATCCACCACCACCAGGCCCGGGCCACCGATATTGATGAGGCCAAGCTCGCGCCGCTCCAGGAAATAGGTGACGCCAAAGGCCTTGCCGAGTTCATCGGAGAAAGCCAGCGGCCCATCCACCGGCATGATGCCGCCGAACACGATGCGGTCGATGTGGCTGTAAGTCATGGTCAGCCGGTTCGGGCTGAAGATCTCTTCCACCAGAAACTCACGGCGCAGGCCCTGGGTGTCGAGTTGTTTGGCGTGATCGCTGTGGATGCTTTGACGAGTTTGCATTGTGAACCTCAATTCCGGGCCGCAGGCGGCATGGATGGCGATGTGTCGGGAAATCCTGTCGTTGAAGGCACGATAGCAAAATGAAAAACCTTGATCAAATTAAAATGAAACTGCGTTTTGTGTTTTGTGTGTCAGGTTGCATATTTTTATCATGGCGGGGCTGGGCGGACACTGGTGAGGGGGGGCGCGATGCGTCTGAAGGAGCGCCTTCAACCGTGATGGCCGGGAGACATGGTCAAAGATGACCTGATTTCGGTGCAATCTGGTGGGCATAATAAAGAGGGGAGGGTCAGTCGTGGTCTATGGCGCCGGACTGGCACTCCTGCGGTACTCGGGTGCGGTTTGTGTGGGTGAACGCGCATCTCATCTCTGATTGAGGCCTAATCCGGCCACTGGCATCGGGTCGAAGGCGTTTATTAACCCGGGCAGACATGCCAGAATGCGCGGCCTCTTTGTCGGCCAACGGGCGAGTCCTTGTCGCCCCGATCTCAATCCGTAGGTTTCTGCATGCTGCTACTCATCGACAACTACGACTCCTTTACCTGGAACCTGGTGCAGTATTTCGGCGCCCTGGGCCAGGAGGTGGTGGTCAAGCGCAATGACGAGCTCAGCCTGGACGAGATAACCAGGCTTGCCCCCAGTCATCTGGTGATCTCTCCCGGCCCCTGCACGCCCAATGAGGCGGGCATCTCGCTGGCTGCCATCCGTCGCTTCGCGGGCGAGATCCCCATCCTTGGCGTCTGTCTCGGTCACCAGTCTCTGGCGCAGGCGTTCGGCGCCCGGGTGGTGCGTGCCCGTCAGGTGATGCACGGCAAGACTTCCCTCATCCGCCATCAGGGCGGGGGAGTATTCAAGGATCTCAACAACCCGCTGCGGGTCACCCGCTACCATTCCCTCATCGTGGAACGGGAAACCCTGCCCGACTGCTTCGAGGTGACCGCCTGGAGCGAACACGCCGATGGCTCCTTTGACGAGATCATGGGGCTGCGCCATAAGCAGCTGAATATAGAGGGAGTTCAGTTCCATCCGGAGAGCATTCTGAGCGAGCAGGGCCACCCATTGCTGGCCAATTTTCTAACCAGTTCCTGAATGGTTGTGACTGGCCTCACAGAATCGAGATGAGGCCAAAAATATTTTCCCTGACACTTTATTCACCCCCCTCCCTGTCCAAATTATCTCTTGCCAACACCCCCTGAGCCGTTATGCAATGCGGTTGCCTAAAATCTCACGGGCAATCGAACATTGTTCCCTGTAACTTGCTTTGTTGCAGACTTTTAGCTTTTTTTCTGTGACAATGCCGATGTGTTTACATGGATTTAACTTTTGAGCGGTGGATTATTCTGTCGCCAGATCGAAGGAGAGCAATATGTCAGAGTTGTTGGCAGTGACACGTGAAGTGTTTGATGAAGTGATGGTTCCCAACTATGCGCCCGCCAAGATCATCCCGGTGCGTGGTGAAGGGTCACGTGTCTGGGATCAGGAAGGCCGTGAGTATGTCGATTTTGCCGGCGGGATCGCCGTCAATGGCCTGGGCCATTGCCATCCCAAGCTGGTCGAAGCCCTGAAAACCCAGGGCGAGAAGCTGTGGCACCTCTCCAACGTGATGACCAACGAGCCGGCCCTGCGCCTGGCCAGGAAGCTGGTCGCCGCCACCTTCGCCGACAAGGTCTATTTCTGCAACTCCGGCGCCGAAGCGAACGAAGCCGCCCTCAAGCTGGCCCGTCGTTATGCCATCGAGAAGTTCGGGGCGCACAAGACCCAGATCATCGCCTTCCATCAGGGTTTCCATGGTCGTACCTTCTTCACCGTGAGCGTCGGTGGCCAGGCCGCCTACTCCGATGGTTTCGGTCCCAAGCCCGCCGATATCACCCATGTGACTTACAACGATCTGGCGGAGCTGGCTGCCGTCATCTCCGACAATACCTGCGCCGTGGTGATGGAGCCGCTGCAAGGGGAGGGTGGCATCATCAGTCCCACCGACGAGTTTGCCAAGGGGGTGCGCGAGCTGTGCGACAAGCACAATGCCCTGCTGGTCTATGACGAGGTGCAATCCGGGGTCGGCCGTACCGGCGAGCTGTTTGCCTACATGGGTCTGGGCGTCACGCCTGACATCCTCACCAGCGCCAAGGCGCTGGGCGGCGGCTTCCCCATCGGCGCCATGCTGACCACCAGCGAGATCGCGGCTCACCTGAAAGTGGGCACTCACGGCTCCACCTACGGCGGCAACCCGCTGGCGTGCGCGGTGGCCGAGGCGGTGATCGACGTGGTCAACACCCCGGAAGTGCTGAGCGGCATCAAGCAGCGCGAGCAGCTGTTCCGCGCCGGTCTCGAGGCCATCAACGCCAAGTACCACTGTTTCAGTGAAGTGCGTGGCAAGGGCCTGTTGCTCGGCGCCGTGCTCAACGATGACTTCAAGGGGCGCTCCCGCGACTTCCTGCTGGCCTCCATCGATCAGGGGCTGATGGCACTGGTGGCAGGCACTAACGTGGTGCGTTTCGCACCGTCACTGGTTATTCCGGAAGCGGATATCAAGGAAGGGTTGGCACGGTTCGAGAAAGCGGTTGCCCAGGTGGTTAACGCCTGATCCTAATTGAGGTGGGGAGCCCTCCCGGCAGGAGCCGGGACCCCACCTGTCGTCAATGAAAGGGAGTTGTCATTTATGTTGGTTATCCGCCCTATCGAGCAGCGCGACTTCGCCGGCCTCAAGACCTGTGCCATCGAATCCGGCACCGGCATGACCTCGTTGCCGGTCAACGATGAACTGCTGCAACGCAAGATCGATGCCTCGACCCAGACCTTCCTGGACAAGCCCGCCGGCAAGGGTGATTGCCTCTACTTCTTCGTGGCAGAAGATCTGGAGACCGGCGAGATGGTCGGTACCTGCGCCATAGACGCGGCGGTCGGCCTGTCCCAGCCGTTTTACAACTACCACATCGGCAAGGTGGTGCACTCTTCCCCCAAGCTCGGCATCTACAACGTGGTCGAGACGC
Organism: Aeromonas sp. S16(2024); assembly: GCF_041403065.1. Classification (NCBI taxonomy): domain Bacteria; kingdom Pseudomonadati; phylum Pseudomonadota; class Gammaproteobacteria; order Aeromonadales; family Aeromonadaceae; genus Aeromonas; species Aeromonas sp. S16(2024). The sequence continues at coordinate 168,973 of NZ_JBGLQX010000008.1, forward strand.
TCACCCTCTCCAACGACTACACAGGCAACTCCGAGCTGTGCACCCTGTTTCTGCGCGAATGTGCCCGCGAGGGGCTCAATGGCCGCCTACTTTCCAAGCACCGCTTCCTGTTCATGGCCGAGCACCCCGAGCTGTTTGACAAGACCGTCTTCGCCGAGATGCGCGGCGTCTCCGATGAGAACGGTCACAGCCCCTTCTACGAGTGGCTGCAAAAGCATTTCTTCTCGATGGACTTTCCCACCGTCGACTATCTCACCGGCATCGGCAAGAAGCGCTTCATCGCGGAGCTGATGCCCAAGTACCCGATTTACGTCAATCTGCTGAGCAACGAGGCGCGGGCCGTCATCGGCCAGACCCACGAGAAGACCCGCCCGGCCATCAAGATGCTGCAGGACGAGGGCTTCGTGAACCGCGGCTACGTCGACATCTTCGATGCCGGCCCCACCGTCGAGTGCGATGTGAAGCACATCCGCAGCGTGCGCCGCAGCCAGAAGCTGGCGGTGCTGGTGGGTGAGCCCATCGGCGGTCACACCTACCTCGTCTGCAACGCCAAGTTTGAACAGTACCGCGCCTGCTACGGCAACATCCGGGTCGATCTGGACAAGCACGAAGCCATCATTCCGCCCAAGATGGCGGCCGCCCTCAAGGTGGAGAGTGGCGACATGGTTCGGGTCGTCGATCTGGAATAACGGGTCCATATCACCGCATTGAAACAGGCTGCCGAGGCGGCCTGTGCACCACAGGGAGTGAATTGATGATGTCTTTAGTCCAGTTTATCGATGGCCAGTGGCTGGCCGGTGAAGGCAAGCCGTTCGAATCAAAAGATCCGGCCAGGAACGAAGTGATCTGGCAGGGGGAGGCGGCGAGCGCAGCCCAGGTGGATGCCGCCGTCAAGGCGGCCCGCGCGGCCTTCTACCATTGGTCCGATCTGGCCCTCGAGGATCGTCTGGCCATAGTGCGCCGCTATGCCGATCTGCTCGGCGAGCACAAGGAGGCGCTGGCCCTGACCATAGCCCGGGAAACCGGCAAGCCGCTGTGGGAGACCCGCACCGAAGTGGCGGCCATGCAGGGCAAGATAGCCATCTCCATCCGCGCCCATGACGAGCGCACCGGCACGGTCGAGAACCCCATGCCTGGTGCCAGGGCCTTCGTGCGTCACAAGCCCCACGGCGTGGTCGCCGTGTTCGGCCCCTACAACTTCCCGGGCCACCTGCCCAACGGTCACATAGTGCCTGCGCTTATCGCCGGTAACGCCGTGGTGTTCAAACCCTCAGAGCTGACCCCCATGGTGGCCGAGGCCATGCTGAAGATCTGGCAGGAGGCGGGGCTGCCCAAGGGGGTGCTCAACCTGGTGCAGGGCGAAGTGGAGACCGGCAAGGCGCTGGCGGGCAATCCGGACATCGACGGCCTCTTCTTCACCGGCTCGTCGCGCACCGGCCATTTCCTGCACCAGCAGTTTGCCGGCCAGCCTGGCAAGATCCTGGCCCTCGAGATGGGCGGCAACAACCCGCTCATCGTGAAAGACGTGAGCGATGTGGATGGCGCGGTCCATGCCATAGTGCAGTCCGCCTTCATCACCTCCGGTCAGCGCTGCACCTGCTCCCGCCGTCTGTTTGTCGAGCGCGGCGAGCGGGGCGATGCCCTGGTCACACGGCTGCTGGAGGTGGTCGGCCAGATCAAGGTCGGCCTCTATGACGCCGCCGAGCAACCCTTTATGGGGGCCATGATCAGCGAGCGCGCGGCGCTGGGCATGGTGGCCGCACAGGCGAACCTGCAAGCGCTGGGTGGCGAGAGCCTGCTCACCCTCAAGCACCTGGAAGCGGGCACCGGTTTTGTTTCTCCTGGCATCATCGATGTGACCGCTGTTGCAGCACTGCCTGACGAAGAGTACTTCGGCCCGCTGCTGCAGCTCATTCGTTACGACGACTTCGATGCCGCCATCGACCAGGGCAACGCCACCAGCTTCGGCCTCTCGGCCGGCCTGCTCGGCGACAGCGAGGCGGACTGGAACCACTTCTTCAAGCGCATTCGTGCCGGCATCGTCAACTGGAACAAGCCCATCACCGGCGCCTCCAGTGCCGCCCCGTTCGGCGGCATAGGTGCCTCCGGGAACCACAGGGCGAGCGCCTACTACGCCGCCGACTACTGTGCGTACCCGGTTGCCTCTGTGGAAGACAGCAAGGCCGCCATGCCGGATCAGCTGTCCCCGGGTTTGACCTTCTAATCGAGAAGGAGGGGGTTGATGTGGCAGGAGAGGCCCAACGCCGCCGACGACTGCGTCATACCCCCGGTCTGACCTTCTGATAACAAGAAAATAAAAGAGGGGCACTGAACAGGTGCCCTTGTCTGTACCCGCAATCAAAGGAAAGAGAGATGCAAAAGGATATCGAGACCCTGTTTGGCCATCTGTGGGACAACTACATTCAAGTCACCCCCAGTGCCCACAAGGTTCATCAACTGCTGGGCGGCGGCGCCCCCATCATCAACGATCACGTGGCGTTTCGGACCTACAACCTGCCCAAGCTGGGGCTGGAGAAGCTGGCGGCCCACTTCCGTGCCCTGGGGTACGAGGAGAAGGGCGAGTATGTGTTCAAGGCCAAGAAGCTCTATGCCAAGCACTTCGAACATGCCGATCCGGACGCACCCAAGGTGTTCATCAGCGAGCTGAAGGTGGAAGAGCTCTCGGAAGGTGCCCAGGCCATCATCCACAAGCTGGCGGATCAGGTGCCCGATCACCTGACCGACACCCCGGCCTTCCTCTACGCCGGCGCCCCCTGGCAGGTCTCCTGGAGTGATTACCAGACCCTGCTGGCGGAGAGCGAGTACGCGGCCTGGATGGCGGCCTGGGGCTATCGTGCCAACCACTTCACCGTCAACATCAACCGCCTGAGCGATTTTGAGACCATAGAAGAGGTCAACTCGGCCCTGAAGGCGGCGGGCTTCGTGCTCAACACCGTGGGGGGCGAGGTGAAGGGGGATCCCCAGGTGATGCTGGAGCAGTCCTCCACCATGGCGGACAAGGCCGAGGTGCCCTTCAGCGACGGCGTGCGCACCATACCGAGCTGCTTCTACGAGTTCGCCCGGCGCTACCCGCAGGCCGATGGGGTGCTCTACCCGGGCTTCGTCGAGGCCTCCGCCGACAAGATCTTCGAATCCACCAACGCCATGTGATCAGAGCATATAGCCCGGCTGAATTGGTTGAAATACAAAGAAACGCCTCCATTCGGAGGCGTTTTCATGATACGAGGGCTATCCAATTCAGCCCGATTTGACTATCTGAAGGCTTCTAAATCTTCCTTATACGAGTGGTATAGCGCCATTCTATTTATTCGGAAGTATTGATGATATCAGCGAAAAATACTACAGGTTCACCGGTGTATTGAGTGCTCGCTGGAGCAAGAACCACCGGCTCCATTCCGCATTCTCCGGGTGGTGCAGATCCTGGATTGGATAGGCCTACTGGTCATGCAAGATCAAATAAGAGAGGGTTATTAACCCTGTATTTTTTCCAGAGCAGCCGAGATCTTCTATTTCATCACCTCAGCGTGGCTATTTCACCACTATAACGCGTTGACTGTATAGTGGTGGCTCAGGCGCCTAAGGAGTCGCAATGAGTTCTGTATCTTCCCATGCGCTAAGGCATCAGCGTCGTCATCGAAAAAAAAAGCATGCAAATAGATAATCGAAATGAAACCAGTCAACTAAACATGGTGTTTTGGACTGGTGCCGGTTTGTCTGCCGAGAGTGGCGTACCCACGTTCAGAGGGGAAAATGGGCTCTGGCATCCAAGCAATAATATTCGTTACTCTCAAGTGAGTAGCCTAGGAACAGATCTGGCTGAATGCATGGCCTTTCATAACCAGCGGCGAAGGGCCATCTTGAGAGTATTTCCTTCGCGAGCTCATTACTTAATTACTGAACTACAGCAAAGATACAATGTCAAGATCATCACCCAGAATATTGATGACCTGCACGAAAGGGCTGGGAGCCACAGTGTTATTTATCTGCATGGTTCTATTCAGTTTGTCGTGCCCAAAGGGTTTCGCCACCCCAAATATCGCCTATCGTGGTATAAGAATATTAATGTGGGAGATCGTTGTCCGCGCACTGTCGCGCAGCTGCGCCCCGACATTATCCTATTTGGCGAAACAATTTATGGGTATCAACAGGCGCGCCGCTGGCTCTGCGAGGCTGATATCGTGGTAGTTATCGGTACCAGCTTACTGGTTGAACCCGCTCACTCTCTGCTGGGTAATATTAATCCTATGGCCAAGGTCTACTATATCAACCCAGAGCCGCGATTGTCATCTCATCTGCCATTTCCAGGTGAGCAGGTCGTTGAAGGGGCCAACAGTGGAATGGCTAGCCTGCTCGATGAAATAAGCAATGGTTGGTAATGACATTGATGCAGGCCAAGTAGTTTTATTGGCCAGGTCGGATGAAGTAGATATCGTTGATATGAAGTTGGGTCTTGGGGTTGATTTCAAACACTCATATGTTTCATCTAATTAATTGAGCTGGATGATATGAAACTGTATCTGGATGATGAAAGGAAAGCACCTGAAGGTTGGATTAGAGTATTCTGGCCTGATGAGGCGATCGAATGGCTAAAAACAGGCATGGTTTCGGAGATTAGTCTCGATCATGATTTGGGCGATGATAATAGGGGGACAGGTTATGATGTTATCCTGTGGATAGAAGAAGAGGTCATCATTCATGGTTTTACACCACCAAATATCATAGTTCACTCAGCCAATTCATCTGCACGCCACAAAATGGAGTTAGGAATAGCTACAATAAGGCATTTTGCAAAAGCTACTTAATAAGTAATTGAGGGATGACGCCACAATCCAAATATAGAAAACTGAATGTTCATTCACAACATCGCTTTGCAGGCGATTCTTATTAAAATCACATCACGCCCTTCTGCTCGCTGGAATTTTTTCACAGTGAGAAATACATCGGCGGGAATAGTTGGTATTGATAACTTGCAGTCTCTTTCAAATGTCTGTCATATTGATTTTTTATTCTTTTCCGATGTATGAAAAATAATTGTAGTGTGCTTAGAATTAATTTACAGTTCGGTTGGGGTTATCCTGGTTTAAAAAAACGATTTTTTAGCAGGGTTTAATATTGACTTTTCTTTGGTTAAATATAAGTGTTGTTTCGCTGCCAGATGGGCGTAGGAGAAATGAATGATAGTATTGAATGACAAAAAAGCTATGACTTCTTATATCGAGCGGCTGTATGAGTTAAGTGATAACAGTTTGGGGTGGGGACTTCTCTTCGGTCCATATGAAAATATGTTGATGCCGCGTTATCCTATCGCTTTTTTTGGTTTGAATCCAGGTGGTAGTGGTTGGACGGAAGGTACTATTTCTAGTGAAGGGAAATGTGCTTATTACGATGAGTCATGGGGGGCGCCCGCAGGAGAAGCGCCGCTCCAGCAGCAGATGCGTAGCCTTTTTTCCCCACTAGGGGAAATTGTCGGTTCCACCTATCAGGACGTGATGGATGGATGTTTGATGACCAACTATATTCCAGTTCGGTCGCCTAATTGGCAGATGCTAAAGAATAAGCCGTTGATTATCGAACATATGCGTTTATTTTGGGCAGAGCGACTTCGGCTGGTACACAGTGACATTTATATCACTATTTCAAAGTTAGTATTTGATGAACTGCATCACTTGCTGGCGGAGCAAGGATATCAGCAGATTGGTACAGAGCATCGAGCTCAGATCGGTTGGGGTCGGGTGACTTATCAGATCCGTTGGTACGAACGAGAAGGTAAGAGATCCATGTTAATCAGACTGCCGCATCTTTCCACCTACAAGATCTTCAGCAACAAAAATTGTGAAGAACAGATCGCTTATATCATGAGCGAAGCTGCATCAGTTCTTTCCGATTAAGGTTGTCGAAGCCTCCGCCGACAAGATCTTCGAATCCACCAACGCCATGTAATGGCGGTTGTTGGTAGAAACGCCCCAGATGGGGCGTCAGACTGATGACAAACCCCTGGACGCCGATCTCGGGGTTTGATCTAATTGCTGCATGGTCAATAAATGGACTGCACCATGCTCAGAGAACCCACACCCCAGCAACTTGAG
>NZ_JBGLQX010000009.1:0-171555 GCF_041403065.1 Aeromonas sp. S16(2024)
AAGGCGATCCTGACTATAAAGTTAACTGCATATCACAGGCCTATAAGTATTTGTTTTGTAGGCAAAAAACTATTTTTAATTTTTAACAAAATGTTCACGATCTCGCCCTGATTTACCCCCCCAGTTTCTCCCTCAAAGAATTGGCTCCTAAATTCATCTGAACGAACAAAAATATTTAAATATGCTGGCAATACGACTTTACGATTAGGAATAAATCTTCCTACTCGCTGGTTGATTAATAGGTTTTTTTCATTAATTATCAAGCAGCCAAACCCATAATCTTTCTTAAGGCGTGTTCCAGTCATACTCAAAAGTGTATCGCCAGTGCTTGGTGTGAATTTTGAGAATTCCTTTGCAACGGTAGTAGATACATATGCTGGCGAATTATCTAAAGCCAAAAATCCATCTCTAATATTTCCCAATTTTATTACTTGGTACTTCCCCGTTTTTTCAAACCATTCACTTTTGAACGCAAAACCATTCTGAAATTCAGCAACTTCAGTTAATGATGATTGAGTTACAAGCCACTCTGCAGTTAGCTTTCCACTCACCGCAGCAGCGAGCACGGATTGACGGAATTGCTTGATAATATCAGGGATTCTGGCCAGACGGGCTTGAGTGGCCTCCACCTGAGCCAGCAATGTATCAAGTCGGTCAGCAATCTCCTTTTGCTCTGCTTGTGACGGAATATTTAAAGGTAAACATTCAATATCACCTTTTCTAATTGATGGCACTGTTGTAGACCTAGAAGCATCAGTCAAATCCACAGTGTGCATGAAGTGATATATAAATCGCTTTGATATGATCTTTTCAGGTATTACCGCCATCACATTATTATCGGCCAATCCTGCCCTCATAACAAATGATCTGCGATTTAATTTTATTGCTTCCCCTATTTTTGCGAATAGCGTGACCCCTTCACTGAAGACTTCTCCCTTAAGTTCCTTAGCCTCCAGCTCTCCCACGTAACTCCCTGCGAGAAATGCATTTCCTTTGTGGTTGATAACAGCGTTGGATATATCGCCAACTTTATAAACAGGATATATCCCTTCTTGCTTACCCTGATATTTGTGAGGGAAACCCATACCGCTACTCACTCGAGCAACATCGCCAAGAGTAATATGCAACCAAGTTTCTGGGATTGTGGAGGCTGTCATTATTCCATCCCCTCCAGCGCCTTAACCAATTCCTGCAACTCGGCCAGCGCCGCTTCCAACTCTTCTTTGGCCTCATTGGCCAGTTCCAGCGGCTCGGGCAGATCGGCGGTATCGACGCTGTCTTTATCCTTGAGCCAGCTGATATCCAGCGAATCCCCCTTGTGGTCACGGATCCACTCCCGGTCAAAGCAGCGCCAGCGGCTGCGAGCCAGCTCGGGGTCTGTGTTCTGGTTCGCGGCATCCTCGGCCAGCTCGACTTTTTCTACGCCGAAACTGTATTCCCCTTCCGTGCGCAGACCGGTGCCATTGGGGTTGGCACCAAATACCTGCTCAAAGGGGCCCAGATGGGGATCTGTGCCGAACTCGGCATCGGTAAAGCCAATGGCGGCATTGCCAAAGGGGGTGCGCTTGCCAAAGCTCGGCATATTGGTGCGCAGGTCATAGACCCAGACTGCCTGGGTGCAGCCCTCCTGCTGATAGGGGTCGCTGGCGCTGCCCTTCTGGAAGAAGAGCACATTGGTCTTGACCCCCGGGGCGTAGAAGATGCCGGTGGGCAGACGCAAGAGGGTGTGCAGGTTGCACTTGTCCATCAGGTCACGGCGCACCTCGGTGCCGACCCCGGCTTCAAACAGCACGTTGTCGGGCAGCACCACGGCGGCGCGGCCACCGGGCTTGAGGCCACGATAGATATGCTGCAAGAAGGCGAGCTGCTTGTTGCTGGTCTTGTAGGTGAGATCGTCGCGGGTATTGCTGGCCTCGCCCCCCTTGCTGGTGCCAAAGGGCGGGTTGGCGAGGATGATATCGACCTTGGGCAGCGCGGCACCCGCCTGTCCCAGGGCGTTGCCAAGGTGCACCACCCCCTCTTCATCCCCTTCCATGCCGTGCAGCAGGCAGTTCATCAGGGCGAGGCGGCGGGTATTGGGCACCAGCTCGACCCCGATAAAGGCTTTCTGCTTCTGGAAGCGTACCTGTTGCAGCGTCAAGTCGTCATAGTCCGGCTGGCTCTTGATGTACTGGTCGGCCGCGATGAGAAAACCGGCGGTGCCGGCGGCCGGATCCTGAATCACTTCCCCCGCCTTGGGCTGGAGGCAGCGCACCATGCTGTTGATCAGGGCGCGCGGAGTGAAGTATTGGCCGGCGCCGGATTTGGTTTCGCCGGCGTTTTTCTCCAGCAGCCCTTCATAGAGATCCCCCAGGCCATCCTGCTTGGCGCTGAACCAGTCGATCTGATCGAGGGTCTTGATCATCTGCTCCAGATGGCGCGGCTCGCGCAGCCGGGTCTGGGCATCGGCATAGATGGCGGCGATCAGGGGATCCTGGTCTTTGGAGAGATCCACCAGCATCTGGCGATAGTGGTTGAGCAGGTTGAGGCCGGAGCGATTGGCAAGCTCTGGCCAGCGGCAATGCTCGGGCAGGGTGTGGGCGGCCAGAATGCCCGCCTCCTCGTTCTCGTGCACCATCTTGATAAAGAGCAGCAGCACCAGCTCGGTGACATAGTCGGAGTAGTTGATGCCGTCGTCACGCAGGACGTCGCACAGGTTCCACAGTTTTTGAACGATATCGTTGTTGCGCATGGGTATTCCGGTGATCAGCTGTGGGCGGCCAGGAGGGCGCACAGGGGCTGGTTGATGTAGTAGTTGCCGCGACCAATCTTCTGTTTTTGCAAGAATTGCTGTTCGACCAGCAGATCCAGATAGCGGGTGGCGGTGATGCGGGTCACCCCGAGATCGCCCATGACAAAGTCGATCTTGGTGTAGGGGTGGTTGAAGAGGTTGTTGAGCAGATCCTGACTGTAGATCTTGGGCAGTTGTTCGCGGATGCCCTGCTTGTAGCTGGCCATCAGCTCCTTGATGCCGGTGATGAGCGCCATGGTGCTCTGGGCCGTGTCGATCACCGCGTCGAGCATGTAGAGCAGCCAGGGCTCCCAGTCACCGGTATCGCGCACCGCTTGCAGTTCGCGGTAGTAGCGCCCCTTGTCCTGGATAAAGTAACGACTCAGGTAGAGCACCGGCAGGTTGAGCAGCCCCTGAGCCACCAGGTAGAGCAGGTTGAGGATGCGGCCGGTGCGGCCATTGCCGTCATAGAAGGGGTGAATGCTCTCGAACTGGTGGTGGATGATGGCCATCTTGACCAGGGGGTCGGCATCACACAGCTGGTCGTCATTGATATAGCGCACCAGATTGTCCATCAGGGCTGCTATCTCGTCTGCATGCTGGGGCGGGGTATAGATCACCTCGCCGGTACGGGCATTCTTGAGATCGGTGCCGGGCAGACGACGCAAGCCGGCGCGGTTTCTTTCCAAGAATTGCTGCACCGCCAGAATGTCGGCCAGCCGGATCAGCTGCTGATGGCGCACGGTGGCAAAGCCCTGCTTGAGGGCGGCGGCATAATCCTGCACCTCTTTGGTGGCTGGATTGACCGCCTCTTCAAACAGGTTGGCGCGGTAGAGATCATCCTGGGTGGTGATGATGTTCTCGATCTCCGAGCTGTTTTTTGCCTCTTGCAGGGACAGGGTATTGATGAGGATCCCCTCGTTGGGGATGCTGGCCGCTACCCCTTTGAGTTCGGCAAGATAGCGGTGAGCCTCGGCGCTCTTCTTGAGCACGGCGCGGCTCTCGAGCTCGGCGATATTGACCAGCGGCAGCGGGGTGATGGGCATAGAAAGTCCCCTTTTCTGTGTATGGCGGCGATTGTATGTATAGAAATTTTAATTTTCTATACATATCACGACCAACATAGATAAAAGGAGCCCTTTTCTATATCTGTCGGGGCTGCTGCCGTTTGTCAGGCAACTTGCCAGAGCGCGTCACCAAGCTGGTCCAGCAGTTGATCGAGCTGCTTGCCGAGCAGACCGTCTAACCGCTTGGCGCCGCCATCATCGGCGAAGCGCTCGTTGATAAAGTCGCGATCGACGATCACCTCGTGCACCAGCTGCCTGGCTAGCCTGTCCAGCCACTTGCGCTGGATGGGCGTCCAGCCCTGGCTGCGGTAGATCTGCTCCATCGCCAGCCGTACCCGTTCGCTATAGGGGATGAGCGGCTCACCAAGGGCGGCGCGGCGAATATGGCCTATGATGCTGGCGGCAATGTCCTGATTGGTCTGGCTGCGCCAGGCACTCTGCAGGTTGGCCTCCTTGAAACCGGCGCCGTCGAGCAGCAGCTTGACCTCCTTGAGCTGGGCCCGGGAGAGGTTGCGCGGGGCATTGACCACCGCCATCAGCGCGGCATTGCTGTTGACCTGCTGACGGATAAAGTCGGCGAAGCCATCCAGATAATCCTCTGGCCTGCCATAGGCGCCGTAGCTCTGCTCGCGCAGGGTGAGCCTGTCTTGATGATCTGAAATCACCGGCCGATATTCGCTGCCGATCAACTCCTCCACCTGCGCCAGTTCGCCCAGCAGGGTGGCGTGCTGGCGCAAAAAGTGGCTGGCCTGCCTTGGCCCTAGCTGATGGAGGTGCTGATGCAGCTTACCCGGCTCAATACCCCATTCTTCCCCCAGTTCGGCCAGCTTCTGCTTCAAGGCCGGGTAGCGATCCGCCTTGCCTTCGGCCTTGCGCAGCACCCGCATCACCTTCTGGCTGAGCTGACTCAAGATGGTGTCAGCCTGACTCTGGCCCGGCTCGTCTCCCGCCACGTTGAGGGCTTGCTCCAGACACTGTTCATCGCACAGCTCACCGACCAGCTGTGCCAGGGTGATATCGGGGTTCTTGACCAGGGGTTGCATGGTATTGACCTCGGCCAGCGCGGCATAGATATCCACCGGGTCATAGATGCGAAACACCGTCTTGCCTATGTCGTCGCAGCGACGGGTGGCCCGCCCCATCATCTGCTCATAGAGGATCCGTGACTTGACCCGACGCATAAAGACCAGGTTGCAGATGCGCGGCACGTCGATGCCGGTGGTAAGCAGGTCCACCGTGATGGCGATATTGGGGTAGCGTTCGTTCTTGTAGCGGCTGATCAGAGTGCTCACCTTGTCACTCTTGCCGGTGATCTTGGCGACCGCCTCCTGGTTATAGTTTTCGCCGTAGAGGGCTTTGAACTCGGCATCCAGCAGCCGCTTGACCATGTCGGCATGGTTGTCGGTGGCGCAGAAGATCATGGTCTTCTCTTCGCCAAGAGGATCCAGCTCACTGGCCAGCGCCTGACAGATGACCTGATTGAAGGATTCGTTGATTACCCGCTTGTTGAAGGCATCCACCTCGAAATTGAGATCGTCTTCCAGCTCCGCGGTCTCAATCTCGCCGGTACGGGTGTCAATGGCGGTCACCCTCTCGCCCTTGCTGAAGTTGATGCCATGCTCGGTCAGCTCGGTCTGGAATCGGATCGGCGATTCGTGGTCGATCAGCCAGTCATCGGCCACCGCCTCGCGGTAGGAGTAGAGGTAGACCGGCTTGCCGAAAATCTCGCTGGTGTGTTTTGCCGGGGTGGCGGTGAGGCCAATCTTGACCGCATCGAAGTAGTCGAGCACCCGGCGGTAGCTCGACAGATATTGCGCCGCATCGCGGGTGGAGAGCTCCCCTTCGGTCATCTCCTGATCCAGGGCGTAACCCCGGTGGGCTTCGTCCACTATGATGCAGTCGAACTCATCGATCGGCGGTCGGTTATCACTGGCGAAGATACGTTTGACCATGGCCTGCACGGTGGCGACCTGAATGCGAGTCTCGGCTTGCGCCGCCATGTCTCCGAGCTCTGCGATGGTGTAGGCAGACCACAGGGTCTGGTTTTGTTCGAGGCGAGCATCTTTGAACGCATCCAGGGCTTGGCCGCCGAGTGCTGTCCTGTCCACCAGAAAGAGGATGCGGCGAAAACGCTCTGCCTTGAGGAAGCGATACATCAGACCAATGATGGTGCGGGTCTTGCCCGTCCCCGTCGCCATGGCCAGCAGACAGTTGCGTTGATCGCGCTCCAGCGCAGATTCCACCGCCTCGATGGCTTTCTGCTGATAGGGTCTCACTTTGAGGTAACCAAAACCCTCTTGCTTGAGTGTCTGCTCCGCTTGTTCGCGGCTGCGTTTGAGCAGATCCAGCAGCCCCTCCGGCGAGTGGAACTCTTGCAGTGCGCGGGCGAGATTGCTCGGGTGGCGGGCATCGCGAAACCAGATGCCGGATTGCTCGGCCAGCTGTTTGACAAAGGGGCGACCGTTGCAGGAGTAGAGGTAGGGGAGCTGATACTGTTCACCTTGACCATCGGGCCAGGGGGATGCGCGCCCCTCCAGCGCCCAGGGGCTGGCCATCAAACCTGACAGGGCAAACCCCTTGCTGTAGCGCCCCGCCTGAGGGATCTTGCCTGCCACATTGGTGTTCATCTTTTTCGCCTCTACGGCGGCGACCGGCATCAGGCCGATAAAGAGCACGTAATCGGCACGGCCCCTCTCCCCATTATGCTCGGTTGGCCATTCGGCAATGGCCATGTTGCGCCCCTTTTGTGGATGCACACCCTTGCGGTAATCGAGTTGCTCGGAGTCAGCCTCCCAGCCCGCATCCTGCAATTGAAGGTCGATATAAAGGCGGGTGCTGGCTTCGTCGAGCACTAGGGTATCTGTGATCCGTCTGGCCTTGCTGGCAAACCCTTGCAGAGCAAGGGCCGCCTGCTTCCTGGCCTCTTCGCTCTGCTGCTGCAATTGATGTTGCAACTCGGCAAGGCGGCGTTCGAACTCCTGCTGCTGGGCAGCGAGCGCCTGTTGGTGAGTCTTGGCCTGGGAGGCAAGCTCTCTGGCCTCACTGTCCATCAGTTCAGCCAGCTCCTGATACTCCCTTTTCTCCCGCGTCAGCAACTCGGCCAGCTCCTGATTCTGGTCGAGCTGGCTGCTGGTGTTGGTGAGCTCGTCCTTGAGTCTGGCTATCTGCTCCTGCAATTGACGCAGTTCGGCGCTGGGATCTTTGGGGACGATAAAGGGCTCTGGTTTGAAATGCTCGCTCCCCTTGCCAAAGAAACGGTGGTACCAGACCGCCAGGTCTCGAGCGACTTTGAGCCCGGCCAGGGCCTCCTTGTGACGGGTCTTGAACTGATGCACCGCATGATTACCCGCCTTGCGCAGCCCATGGAACAGGTTCATCACTATCGGATCCAGCGACAACTCACGGCCAACCAGATAGAGCAGTTCGGCCTGTGTGGTCTGCGGCTGGGCGGCAATGCCACAGCGCATTGCAATATCTTGGGCCAAGGCTTCACTCAGTTGACGCAACTTGACCAGGGTCGTGTTGGGATCACCGGCGAATGCCCGTTCAGCACCCTGTGCCAGCTCAAGCAGAATGGGGGCATGGGCTTGAAGGAAATAGAAGTTGCTGCTCTCGGTCATGGTCAATCTTCCAGAAAGTAATCCGAATCCAGGGTCTTGATGGTGAGGGGCTGGCGGGTGGTGACGCCGACCCCGTATTCGATCATCAGGGCGGCGAGACGTGGGCCGTCGATCAGGGCGATGGGCTTCTCAATCAGTCCAGCCTTGACCAGATAGGTCTTGGCCCAGCCTACCCGGCTACGAACCTTGGTCTGGCGGCCGCCTGGCAGGGTCGCGGCCAGCTGTTCCGAGGTGAAGGCATAGTGTTGGCAAACCCGCTCGAACACTTCCCTGAGGGGGCGGGAATGGCCATCGGCCAGCACCTTGAGCATCGCAGGCATCATGGCTTCATAACTGGGTTGATTCATGGCGAGCAGGGACTCGGTGAAAGGCAATCACCTATCTTGCCACAAGCGGCCCGACTGGGGCCATGCCGTTGATCACACTGGGGATATGACATAAAAAAGCCCCCGCATGGCGGGGGCTGGTGCATCGATGAGGGGGATCACTCGATGTTTTGAATTTGCTCGCGCATCTGCTCGATGAGGACCTTCAGCTCGACGGCGGACTGGGTCACCTCGGCGTTGATGGACTTGGAACCCAGGGTGTTCGACTCGCGGTTGAACTCCTGCATCATGAAGTCGAGACGACGGCCGCAGGCGCCCCCCTTCTTCATGATCTTGATGGTCTCGCCGATGTGCATCTCCAGGCGATCCAGCTCTTCGGCCACGTCGATCTTCTGGGCCAGCAGCACGATCTCCTGCTCGATGCGGGCGGGATCCAGCTCCACCTTGGCTTCGGCCAGGCGGTCGGTGAGCTTCTGGCGCTGCCACTCGATGATCTGCGGGAGGTGCTCGCGCACCTTCTTCACTTCCACCTGGATGCCGTCCAGACGCTGCTGGATCAGTGCCTTGAGGTTGGCCCCTTCGCTGGCGCGGGAGGCGAGGAAATCTTCCATGGTCAGATCGAAACCGCCGAGCAGCTCGGTGGCGACCGCGTCCATGTCCTGCTCGGCGGCGGCCATGACACCCGGCCAGCGCAGCACGTCCACCGGGTTGAGTTGGCCCTGGCCCGCCTCTTTCATCACCCAGTTGGCGCTGTCGATGATGAGCCTGGCCAGCTCTTCATTGATATGCAGCTGGCTGGCGGCGGCTTGGGCCGCCTCGAACCTCAGGTTGCACTCCACCTTGCCGCGCTGCAGCTTGGCACGGAAACGCTCACGCAGGACCGGCTCCAGGCTGCGCAGTTGCTCCGGCAGGCGGATATAGGTTTCCAGATAGCGCTGGTTGACCGAACGAATTTCCCAAACGGCTGTGCCCCAGTCGCCCTTGAATTCCTTGCGGGCGTAGGCGGTCATGCTGTGAATCATTGATTGTTCCGGGCTTGATGAAGTGTGCGGCCAGTATACTCAGCCAGGCTTGCCCCGTCAGCCGACAGCGTGGTTTTAGCGGCTGATATTTGAGTGGTGATCGCTTATACTCCTGCGCCAATTCAGCCAGCCCAGAGGTCAGTCCCATGTCCCGTCCCAGCGATCGCAGTGCCGCGCAAGTGCGCCCGGTTACCATCACCCGCAACTTCACCAAGCATGCGGAAGGCTCTGTGCTGGTGGAGTTCGGCCACACCCGCGTGCTGTGCACCGCCAGCGTCGACACCAGCGTGCCGCGCTTCCTGAAAGGCAAGGGCCAGGGCTGGGTCACCGCCGAGTACGGCATGCTGCCGCGCTCCACCCATTCGCGCATGAACCGCGAGGCGGCCGCCGGCAAGCAGAGCGGTCGCACCCTGGAGATCTCCCGACTGATAGCCCGCTCCCTGCGTGCCGCCGTGGACCTGACCGCCCTGGGCGAACACTCCATCACTGTGGATTGTGACGTGCTGCAGGCCGACGGCGGCACCCGCACCGCCGCCATCACCGGTGCCTGCGTGGCCCTGGTGGATGCGCTGAACTGGATGGTCGAGAAGGGCATGCTCAAGCAGAGCCCGCTCAAGCAGATGATCGCGGCGGTCTCCGTCGGTATGTATCAGGGCGAAGCCATCTGCGATCTGGAGTATGTGGAAGATTCCGCCGCCGAGACCGACATGAACGTGGTGATGACCGAAGACGGCCGCATCATAGAGGTGCAGGGCACCGCCGAGGCCGAGCCTTTCACCCACGAGGAGCTGCTGGCGATGCTGGCGCTCGCCAAGGGCGGCATCGACGACATCATAGCGCTGCAGAAGCAGGCGCTCTCTTGAATTTCTGATTTGAAAAACGCGGCATTGACCGCGTTTTTTTATACCCACAGACCAGTAAACGACAAGCCAAGCAAGGAGCCAGAATGAAAGCCTACCAGCGTCAATTTATCGAGTTCGCCCTGGAGAAACAGGTTCTCAAATTCGGTGAGTTCACCCTGAAATCCGGCCGCAAGAGCCCCTACTTCTTCAACGCCGGCCTGTTCAACAGCGGCCGCGATCTGGCCCGCCTCGGCCGCTTCTATGCCGCCGCCCTGATGGATGCCGGCATCGAATTCGACGTGCTGTTTGGCCCGGCCTACAAGGGGATCCCCATCGCCTCCGCCACCGCGGTGCAGCTGGTGGAGCAGCACGACGTGGACGTGCCCTGGTGCTTCAACCGCAAGGAGGCCAAGGATCACGGCGAAGGCGGCAATCTGGTGGGTAGCCCGCTCAAGGGACGCATCATGCTGGTGGACGACGTCATCACCGCCGGGACCGCCATCCGCGAATCCATGGATCTGATCCAGGCCAATGGCGCCTCCCTGGCTGGGGTGCTGATCGCTCTGGACCGTCAGGAGAAGGGCAAGGGTGAGCTCTCCGCCATCCAGGAAGTGGAGCGTGACTACGGCGCCCACATCATTGCCATCATCCAGATGAGCGATCTGATCCAGTATCTGGAAGAGAAGCAGGCAGAGCAGCCCGCGCTGGCCGAGCAACTGGCGGCCATGCAGGCTTATCGCGCCCAGTACGGCATCTGACGACCCGGTTCCCTCATCCCCGGCCCTTCTCCCGCGAGGGGAGAAGGGAGCAGATCGGCATGCTGCCAACTGCATCAACTGCATCAACTGCATCAACGGCGCCAATAGGCGCCGTTTTTTTATTTGCACAAAAGTCGGTGTGCCCGCTTGAGCTTGCCCTTACAGTAAAGGTTAGGGTTTAGCGGTCGGCAGCCAGTTTGGCCGATGGGTTCCGAGGAGGAACAGCATGACTACCCAGATTCAAGATCCCATTCATCTTCAGTTGCCGCTCAGCGGCATGAGCTGTGCCAACTGCGCCAGCCGCATCACCGCCGCCCTCAATCAGCTCGACGGGGTGCAGGCCAGCGTCAACTTCGCGCTGGAGCAGGCGGCCATCGAGCTTGCCAGCAGCGATCGCCTGCCCGCTGTGCTGGACAGCATAGCCGCGCAGGGCTATGGCTACGGCCATGAGACGATCTCCTTCCAGATCAGCGGCATGACCTGCGCCGGTTGTTCGGCGCGGCTGAACAAGATGCTGGCTGCGCTGCCCGGCGTGCTCTCGGCCGAGGTGAATTTTTCCCTCGAGCAGGCCCGCATCCTGCTGGTGCCGGGGATGCAGACCCCGGCCTCGTTGCGTGAGCATATAGAAGCCCTTGGCTTCGGTGCCCAGCTGGCGCAAGGCTCTGCCAGTGCTCGCCGCCAACAGTTGCTGGCCCGTGAGGCGCAGGAGGCCGCCGCCGCCCGCCAGGCGCTGACTCAGGTTGTTATTTCGGCCCTGCTCACCCTGCCGCTGCTGGTGGGCATGGTCGCCATGGCCGGCCTGTTGCCCTGGCATCTACCCGCCTGGCTGGAGCTGGTGCTCGCCACCCCGGTGCAGTTCTGGATCGGGGCCCGCTTCTATCGCGGCGCCTGGCTCGCCCTCAAGAACCGCGCCGCCAACATGGATGTGCTGGTGGTGACCGGCACCAGTGCCGCCTACTTCTACAGCCTCTATCTGTTGCTGACCTTAGGCGTGGCCGCCAGCGGTCAGCTCTATTTCGAGGCGAGCGCCATCATCATCACGCTCATTTCACTCGGGAAATTGTTGGAGGCGAGAGCCCGGCGCAGTACCCAGTCCGCCATTCGCGAGCTGATGGCGCTGCGGCCGGACACCGCCACCGTCTGGCGCGGCCAGGCCTGGCAGAGCGTCGCCATCGACGAGGTGCTGCGCGGCGACAGGCTGCGGGTGCTGGTGGGGGAGCGGGTGCCGGTGGACGGCAAGATCCTGAGTGGTGAGAGCGAGCTGGATGAATCCATTCTCACCGGCGAGAGCCTGCCGGTGCCGCGTGCGCTGGGGGATGCCGTGCTGGGCGGTGCCATCAATCGCTCCGGTGTGCTGGAGATCGAGGCCACCACCGTGGGGGAGGACTCCAGCCTCAACAAGATCATCGCCCTGGTGGAGCGCGCCCAGATGGGCAAGGCACCATTGCAGCAGCTGGTGGACAGGGTCTCCGCCATCTTCGTGCCGGTGGTGATGGCCATCGCCCTGTTCACCCTGCTGGCCTGGTATGCCTACAGCAACGACTTCGGTCAGGCGCTGCTGGCCGCCGTCGCCGTGCTGGTGATCGCCTGCCCCTGCGCCCTGGGGCTGGCGACCCCGGCCGCCATCGTCACCGGCACCGGGGTGGCGGCTCGCCACGGCATTCTGATCAAGGATGTGGATACCCTGCAGAAGGCCCACGCCATCAAGGCGCTGATTTTTGACAAGACAGGCACCCTCACCCAGGGCAGGCCCGTGCTGGCGAGCTGGAGCGGCACCGACGAACAGCTGCGCCTCGCCGCCGCCCTGCAACAGGCGAGCGAGCACCCGCTGGCGCTGGCCATGCGCGAGGCGGTCGGCAAGGAGGTCGCGTTGCCCCAGCCCGAAGCCGTGGAGGTGCGGGTCGGTGCCGGCATAGTCGGTCAGGTGGCGGGTCACAGGGTGGCCATCGGCAATGGATCCCTGCTGGCCCAACTGGGCATTGATCAGCCGCAACAGGATGAACAAGCCGCCGATGGGGCGACCCGGGTCTGGGTCGCCATCGACGGCGTGGCGGTGGCTATCGCCGCCCTGGCCGATACCCTGAGGCCCGAGAGCCCGGAAGCCATCGCCACCCTGCGCCAGCGCGGCATCGCCAGCTGGCTGGTGAGCGGCGATGCCCCGGCGCCCGTGGCCCATATCGCCGCCAAGCTGGGGCTGGACGGGGCCTTTGACTCCGTGCTGCCCGCCGGCAAGGTGGAGAAAGTGGAGGCGCTGCGGGCGCAAACCAGCGGGCTGGTGGCCATGGTGGGGGACGGGGTGAACGACGCCCCGGCACTGGCGGCGGCGGATGTGGGGATCGCCATGGGCTCAGGCTCGGATGTGGCGATGGAAACCGCCTCCATCACTCTCATGCGATCTGACCCTCGCTTGGTGGCCGATGCCATCGACATCTCGGCGGCCACCTGGCGCACCATACAGCAGAACCTGTTCTGGGCCTTCGTGTTCAACATCATCGGCATTCCGCTGGCGGCGCTGGGTTACCTCAGCCCCGAGCTGGCGGGGGCGGCCATGGCCCTGAGCAGCATCACGGTATTGAGCAATTCCCTGTTATTGAAACGCTGGCGGCCCAGGGCGGGCAGCCAGCGCCAATCTGAATCGAAAAGGAGTCACCCATGAACATCAGCAAGGTTGCCAAGGCCACTGGGCTGTCCGCCAAGACCATCCGCTACTACGAGAGCATCGGCCTCATCTCGGCCCCGGTGCGCAGCGACAACGGCTATCGCAGCTATACAGACGGCGCCCTGCGGGAGCTGCGTTTCGTCAAGCGGGCGCGGGAGACCGGCTTCAACCTGGAGGAGTGTCAGGAGCTGCTGGCGCTCTATCGGGACGAGCACAGGACCAGCGCCCAGGTGAAGAAGCTGGCCCAGGAGAAGATCGTCGATCTGCGGGCCCGCATTGCCGGTCTGCAGGCCATGCTCAGCTCCCTGGAGGAGGTGGTGGGGTGCTGCCATGGGGACGCGAATCCCCAGTGCCCCATACTCGACGAGCTCGAGAAGGGCTGAGTGAGCCCGGGCAGGCTGGAGCGGCACGGCGCACGGCGGATCAGGGGCTGAGTGGCTGCTTAATAGCGGGCGATTGATTGTTGAGCAGGAAAAGTGAGTGTTAAACTGTGCGGCTCTTGTACAGGGAGTACCCAGTTGACCCAGAGTGTGAATCACCAGGTGCGGCGGGCCATCATGGTCCAGCTCTATACCCACGCCTCCTTCAGCCTGCCTTGTCTGGCGCTGCTGGCGATCAGCTGGAGCCTGCTGTTCCACGACTACCTGCCCGTCGGAGAAGCGCTCGGCTGGCTTGGTCTGGTCTTCCTGCTGTTGCTGGGACGCTGGTGGCACCAGCGCTGGCGTCAGCCCCGGCTGGCAGAGCTCCCGCTGCCGGTGCTGGAGCGGGAGCTCTTCATCGGGGTGACCATCACCTCCATCATCTGGGCCCTCGGCGTGCTGCTCTACATGGACAGGCTGCCGGACACTTACCGCGCCGCCATGATGATGCTCACCAGCCTGATCCTCACCGGCAGCGCCATCATGCTGTTCGGCAGTCGCCGCACCCTCTACGGGGCCGTGCTGCCCCTCGGGTTTGCCATGCTGTTCGAACTCAGCGGCGGCAACGAGCAGGAGCGGATCGTCTCCTGCATGCTGGCGGGTTACCTGTTCGTGTTCTTGCCGACCCTGCTGCGCCGGTTGCGCCGGGATCAGGTGGCCTCCCTCTACCACAGTTTTTCCAACGCCGATCTGGTGGCCGAACTCAAGGCGGTCTCCGAGCACCTCAAGCTCACCTCCCGTCTGGACGGCCTGACCGGCATCGCCAACCGGGCTCACCTGGACGACACCCTGGCGCGGGCCTGGCGCCGCTGTCACAGGGCCAGGGCGCCCCTCTCTCTGGTGCTGGTGGATGTGGACTACTTCAAGCAGTTCAACGATCACTATGGCCATCAGCTGGGGGACCAGTGCCTGCAGCAGGTGGCGAGCCTGCTGGCCGAGGTGCTGCGGCGGGAGGACGATCTGGCCGCCCGTTACGGCGGGGAGGAGTTCGCCCTGCTGCTGCCCTGTACCACCTTGCAGGGGGCCATGCAGATCGCCGAGCAGGTGCAAACGGCCCTGCGCACCCTGGGCATTCCCCACCACAAGTCCCGGGTATCCGGCCGGGTCAGCTGCAGCTTCGGGGTGGCGACCCTGGTGCCGGATCAGCACCACTCCATCGCCGAGCTCATCCAAAAAGCGGATGCGGCCCTCTATCAGGCCAAGCATAATGGCCGGGATCGTATCGAAGTAGCCTTGATGGGTAAGGTTGCCTGAGTTTCACATGACAGATTAAAGAGGTCGTCTATGCAATGTCATCGTATCGAAGAGCTGCTTGAGCTGCTGCAGCCCGCCTGGATCAAGGAGCAGGATCTCAGCCTGGTGCAATTCATCGCCAAACTGGCGGCGGAGGCCGGCTATGAGGGCGCCCTGTCCGAGCTGACCGACGACATGCTGATCTATCACCTCAAGATGCGCGAATCCGACAAGCAGGCGATGATCCCGGGTCTGGCCAAGGATCATGTTCCTGACTTCAAGGAAGCCCTGCTCAAGGCCCGCGGCATCAAGTAACCCGACCACCGGGTTGCCGCAAGAGGAAGGTTTCAAGAGAATCTCCAAAAAGGCCCATAGTCAACTGGCTATGGGCCTTTTTTGTTGCCTGAAATTGCGACGGCACTCGAACTATAGATACATTTAACCCACACAATTAGCAGGTTGTTTAAGATATAATCGCCTTCATAACAATATGAGTGGAGCTATGTGCTGCAATGGCCGACCAGGACAAGATCGATATCAAGGATGTGACCGGCGACGTCACCGGGACCTTCAATCCCAACACGTTCAAGGCGGGCGATGACAGGTTCAATCCCGGCAACCGCATCTACGTCAGGTCCCAGACCGGCTACTGGCAGCGGGTGCGCAAGGTCATGGGCTGGTTCTTCGTCGTCCTCTTCGTCGCCTTGCCCTGGCTGCGTTACGACGGCCGCCAGGCGGTGCTGTTCGATCTGGAGCACCAGCAGTTCCATGTCTTCGGCGCCACCATCTGGCCGCAGGATCTGACCCTGCTGGCCTGGGTCTTCATGATCGCCGCCTTCGCCCTCTTCTTCGTCACCACCTTCCTCGGCCGGGTCTGGTGCGGCTATCTCTGCCCCCAGACGGTGTGGACCTTCATGTTCATCTGGTTCGAGGAGAAGCTGGAAGGCGCCGCCAACAAGCGCCGCAAGCTGGATGCCGCCCCCTGGAGTGGCGAGAAGCTGGCTCGCAAGGGGACCAAGCACCTGGCCTGGCTCCTGCTGTCGCTCGGCACCGGCCTCACCTTCGTCGCCTACTTCCAGGATGTGTTCCAGCTGGTGCCTGACTTCTTCACCCTGCAGGCGAGTGGCTGGGTCATCTTCTGGGTGATCTTCTTCGCCGCCTGTACCTACGGCAACGCCGGCTGGATGCGCGCCATCATGTGCATCCACATGTGCCCCTATGCCCGCTTCCAGTCCGCCATGTTCGACAAGGACACCTACATAGTCGGCTACGACACCAAGCGCGGCGAGACCCGTGGTGCCCGTGGCCGCAAGGCCGATCCCAAGGCGCTGGGGCTGGGGGACTGCATCGACTGCGATCTCTGCGTGCAGGTCTGCCCGACCGGCATCGACATCCGCGACGGCCTGCAGTACGAGTGCATCAACTGCGGCGCCTGCGTCGATGCCTGCGATCAGACCATGGATCGGATGGGTTATCCGAAGGGGCTGATCAGCTACACCACCGAGCACAAGCTGGCCCACAACCAGACCCATGTGGCCAGACCCAAGCTGCTCGGCTATGGCCTGGTGATGGTCATCATGCTGGGGGTCTTCGTCTACAACGCCATGTCCATCATGCCCATGGGGCTCGACATACTGCGGGATCGCAACCAGCTGTTCCGGGAGAACAGCGAGGGGCTCATCGAGAACACCTATACCCTGAAGATCCTCAACAAGACCTTGCAATCCCAGACCTATCAGCTGGATGTGGAAGGGTTGCCGGAGCACCAGTGGTTCGGCCCGCGGGAAGTGACTCTCAAACCAGGGGAGATCTTCACCCTGCCGGTGAGCCTGGCGGTGGATCCCTTCAACCTGAAGCGGCCGACCCTGGATGTCCAGTTCGTACTCAAGCGGGAAGGGGCCGCGCCGGACGACAGCAAGGGCACCCTGCGCCAGCCCAGCAAGTTTATCAGCCGGTTATGATGACAGACGCGACAAATGGCGGGGAGCATTGACCCGCCATGGGGGCGAGTAGTGATAGAATGGGGCGCAACAGCGCCCCTTTCTCATGGTGGATGACATGCGTTTCAACTATTCCGACCTCAATCCCGACCTCATCATGGATGCGATCGATCTCAGCGGCCTGCGCATCGACTCCGGCCTCATCGAGCTCAACAGTTACGAAAACCGGGTCTACCAGTTTCAGGATGAAGAGCGTCGCCGCTACGTGGTGAAGTTCTACCGCCCAGGTCGCTGGAGCCGGGCCCAGATCCTCGAGGAGCATGAGTTTGCCGCTCGCCTGTGTGAGACGGAGATCCCGGTTGCCGCCCCCATCGCGTTTGATGGCGAAACCCTGCTGGAACATCAGGGCTATCCCTTCGCCATCTGGCAGAGCGTGGGTGGCCGTCAGTTCGAGGTGGACAACCTCGACCAGCTGGAGTGGGTGGGGCGCTATCTCGGTCGCATCCACAGGGTCGGGGCCAGTCACTCCTTCCACCATCGCGTTCCGCTGGATGTGGAGAGCATGCTGCACGAGCCGCGTCAGCTGCTGGCGGCCGGAGAGTGGGTGCCGAGTGGCCTGGCCAAGCCCTTCTTCGGGGTGCTTGACGAGCTGATCCGGCACGTGTGCGATGCCATGAGCCTGGACGTGGCGCGGATCTCCCTGCACGGTGACTGTCACCCCGGCAACATACTGTGGCGTGATGGCCCCATGTTCGTCGATCTCGACGACTGCCGCACCGGCCCCGCCATCCAGGATCTCTGGATGATGCTGAGCGGCGAGCGCCACGAGCAGTTAATCCAGCTCGACACCCTGCTGGCCGGCTATGAGGAGTTCATGGAGTTCGACCCGCGCGAACTGGCCTTGATTGAGCCGCTGCGGGCCATGCGCATCGTCCACTACATGGCCTGGCTGGCAAGGCGCTGGGAGGATCCCGCCTTCCCCCGTCACTTCCCCTGGTTCAATACCGACCACTACTGGCGCCAGCAGATAGCGACCCTGCACGACCAGCTGGAGGCGCTCAAGGCCCCGCCGTTGACGCTGATGCCGAACTGGTAAGGCAAACGGATAGCGATACCCGGGTCGCTGATGTCGGCTGGACAAGCCCCAACCACCGGGCCCAGGATGCCGCGACGAGGTGCTCGCCCACCCGCCTTTGCCATTGACGCCGGCATGGCGACACAATAGGCTTGGACTGCTTCGGTTCGCCGGGCGTGCCTCACAGTGATCCCTTAACAGGAAACGTCATGAAAAAAGTACTATTTTTCCTCGCTGCCATGCTGATGCTCCCCATGGTTCACGCCGCCCCGCAATTCAAGGAAGGCGTCAACTATGACGTGGTCACCCAGACCGGCAGCGCCCAACCTGAAGTGCTGGAGTTCTTCTCCTATTTCTGCCCGCACTGCGCCAAGTTCGAGCCAATCGCCGCGGATCTGAAGAAGAGCCTGCCGGAAGGCGTGCCGATGAAGAAGAACCCGGTGGCCTTCCTGGGCCGCGAGATGGGCCCGGAGATGCAACGCGCCTATGCCGTCGCCAACCTGCTGAACGTCGAAGGCAAGCTGACCCCGGTCATCTTCGACAAGATCCACACCCAGCGTCAGGTGCCGCAGAGCCGTGCCGACGTGAAGCAGATCTTCGTGGACAACGGCGTGCCGGCTGAAGAGTTTGACGGTGCCGTCGACAGCTTTGCCGTCTCCGGCATGGTTTCCCAGTTTGATCGCAACACCGAGAGCTACAACATTCGCGGTGTGCCGGCCTTCCTGGTCAACGGCAAGTACCTGGTGAAGATCGAATCCATCACCTCCCAGGAGCAGTTCAACCTGCTGGTGCAATTCCTGCTGGCCAAGAAAGACTGATCTCTCCTGAGTCGATAAAAAGCCCGCCAGTGCGAACCGGCGGGCTTTTTGTTTATCGGGGTCGGCCCGATGCTGGCAGCTTGCTCTTGATTCAGATCTGGCAGTCCCGCTGGGACGGTGCGGGGCGCGGCAACCGGGTGCGGCGGCTGATCCCCTCCGCCAGCCAGACCAGCAGCAAGATGGCCAGGATCAGGGTGGCCGCCTGATCGTAACGGAACAGGCTGAGCGACACATAGAGCTGCTGCCCCAGCCCGCCAGCGCCCACCACCCCGAGTATGGTGGCGGCCCTCAGGTTCATCTCGCCGCGATAGAGGCTGTAGGCCAGCCACTGGCGTGACACCAGTGGAAACAGACCGTACCAGAAGCTGGCGGTGGGGCTGGCGCCGCTCAATTGCAGGGCGAGGCGGGGGGTCTGATCCGCGTTCTCCAGCGTCTCCACGAACAGCCGGGCCAGCACGCCTGTGGTGTGCAGGGTGAGCGCCAGTATGCCCGCCACCGGCCCCAGCCCGACCGCGATCACCAACAGGCTGGCGAAGATGAGCTCCGGCACCGATCGCAGCAGGTTGAACAACAGCCTCAGCGGCCAGCAGTGGCGGGCGAGGCAGGCCAGCGGCAGCGCCAGCAGGGCGCTCAACAGGGTACTCAGCATCGCCATCTGCACCGTATCGAGCAGGCCGGTGCCCACAGCCTTGAGGAAGGGCCATGACCAGTCCGGTTGCAGAAACTCGCCGATGAACTGGCCCAGCCCGCCGAAGGAAAAACTCAGCATGCGCCAGTCGAGCTGGTGGAACGCCATGGCGCTGGCCAGCCCCAGGCAGGCAAGCAGTTGCAGGCCGGGGGAGCGGGTGTGGCGCAGCCAGGCGCTGAGGCCGTCCGCCAGGGTCACCAGCAGGATGAAGGCCAGCAGCAGGGTCACCACCTCGCCGCCGGCAAACATGCGCAGGGAGAGTTCGAGCTGCTGGCCGAGCCCACCGGCGCCGACGAAGCCCATGATGACGGAGGCGCGCAGGGCACACTCCCAGCGATAGACGGTGTAGGAGAGCAGCTCCTGGCGCACCGCGGGCAGCACGCCGTACCAGAGCGCCTGCAGCCGGCCGCTGCCGCCGAGCAGCAGGGCACGGGCCGGTTGCAGGGCGCCGCTCTCCATGATCTCGTTGTAGACCTTGGCCAGCATGCCGCCGTAGCTGACGGCGATGGCCAGGATGGCGGCCAGGGGACCGAGCCCGGAGAGGCGCACGAACAGCAGCGCCCAGATGAGCTCGGGCAGACTGCGCAACAGGATGGCGACGAGGCGCGAGAGGGCCCGCAAGGCGCCGCGCAACGGGCTGGGGATGGGACCCAGCTCGGCCAGCGACAGGGCGCGGGAGCCGAGCAAGGCGAACGGAATGCCGAGCAGCAGGGCGCCAGCCAGCCCTAGGGTCGCCACGGCCAGACTCTCCAGGGTGGCGGTCAGGGTCAGGGCCAGAAAGTCCTGATCCACGCGAGGTGGCCAGCTGGTGGCGAGAAAGTTGCCCATCTGCCGCCAGCTCTGGCCATCGAGCAGGCCGAGCCAGCCGTCGGCCTGCTGCCACAGGCTGTAGCCGACCAGGGCCAGCAGCCAGGGCAGAGGATGGCGCCAGCGGCTCATCAGCCGACGCACGGCAGGGCCTCCTGCTCGCCGGCGTAGAGGGCGGCCAGCATGGCCGGGGTGACGGCGGCGGCGGGGCAGTCGAACTGCACCCGTCCCTCGCGCAAACCTATGATGCGGGGGAAGCGTTCGAGGGCCAGTTCGACCGCGTGCAGGCTGGCGATCAGGGTGCTGCCGCGGGTGCGGGCTTGCGCCAGCAGGGCATCCAGGCTGCTTTGGGCGAGCACGGGATCGAGGGCGGAGACGGGCTCATCGGCCAGCATCAGGTCCGGCTGCTGATAGAGCACCCGGGCGATGCCGACCCGCTGTAGCTGGCCGCCGGAGAGCTCGCCACAGCGCTGCTGCCACTTGTCGGCGAGGCCGAGGCGGGCCAGTTCGGCCCGTGCACCGTCCGGGTCGCAGGGGCGCAGCAGCGAGAGCAGGGCGCGAGCGAGGGACCACTGGCCGAGTCTGCCGGCCAGCACGGCGGTCAGCACCGGCTGGGAGGCGGGCAGCGGAGGCTGCTGCCAGACCATGCCGATCCGGCTGCGCAGCCGCTGGCGGGCCCGGGTGGAGAGGGCCCAGGGATCCTCCCCCCACAGGGAGAGTGCCAGCTCACCGCGCAGCTCTGTGCCGATCAGCCGCAGCAGGCTGGTCTTGCCCGCGCCGCTCGGCCCTATGATGGCGACACACTCCCCCGCCGCGATCTGCAGGCGAAGCGGATGCAGGATGCGACTCTCGCCGAGCCGCAGCCCTGCTCCGTCCAGCGCGACGGCGATCACTTCAGCAGACCGGCCTGGGTCGCTGCCGCTTCTATGCCCTGGTAGTTCTCGGGTTTGGTCTCGATGAAACGGCTGGCCCGCTGCAGCTTGAGGATCTCGGCCTGTGCGGGCACTGCCGGGTCCAGGTTGAGGAAGGCCTGCTTGATCTTCTCCTGCAGCGCCGGGTCCAGGTCGCCGCGCACCGTCCAGTTGTAGTCAAAGTAGGTCGGCGTGGTCCAGATCACCTTTACCTTGGCGGTATCGACCTTGCCCTCTTCCACCAGCTTGTCCCACACGGAGGCGTTGAGCGCGCCGGCCGGCACCTTGCCGGAGGCGACCCAGGCGACGGTGGCGTCGTGGGCGCCGGAGAAGGCGACATGGGCGAAGTCACGCTCCGGATTGATGCCCTGCTCGGCCAGGAAGTGGCGCGGCATCAGGTGGCCCGAGGTGGAGGAGGGGGAACCGAAGGCGAAGTCCTTGCCCCTGGTGTCGGCCAGGGTCTTGATGCCGCTGTCGGCATTGGCGATGAACTTGGAGGTGAACTGGGCATCTTCCTGGCGCTGTACCAGCGGCACTACCTTGTCGGCACGGCGATGGGCCTGCACATAGGTGAAGCCCCCGAGCCAGGCCATGTCGAGCTTGCCGGCGGCCAGCGCCTCGACCACGGCGGCGTAATCGTTGACCGGCACGAACACTACCTCGCGCCCCGTCTGCTCGGCCAGGTATTCGCCCAGCGGGGCAAACTTGCGTTGCAGCTCGGTGGGGGCTTCATCCGGGATGGCGGAAACCCGCAGCGGCTCGGCGGCGGTGGCGCCCAGGCTGGCCAGCAGGGTGGTGAGGGCAAATATCCATTTAGGGGTCATGGGCAGTTCCTTGTGGTCTGTCGTTCGGGCAAGAGAAAGGCCCGACACCAGTCGGACCTTGCAAGAGGGTCATGGTAGGGGGCCACCGGCGCTCTGCGCAAGATGGGCTCCTCAAAAAGGCGCGTTACACCCCGACGTGAAAGGCCTGCTTGAGGTTGCGGATGAAGTCCGCATCCCGGCACAGTGTCTTGCCCGGGCTGTCGGAGATCTTGGCGACCGGGCCGCCGTTGCACTCCATCAGCTTGAAGACGATGTTCATCGGGCTGACGCCGGGCAGATCGCAGGTGAGCTTGGTGCCGATGCCGAAGCTGGTGTTGATGCGGCCCCGGAAGTGACGCAGCAGCTGCACCGCCTTGTCGAGGTTGAGCCCATCGGAGAAGACCAGGGTCTTGTCTCTGGGATCGATGCCGAGGCGCTGGTAGTGGCTGATGGCCTTCTCGCCCCACACCACGGGGTCACCGGAATCGTGGCGCAGCCCCTGATAGCGGCTGGCAAGCTCGAAATCGAAGTCCCGCAGGAAGGCATCCATGGTGATGCAGTCGGTCAGGGCTATGCCCAGGTGGTTGGTGAATTCGTCCAGCCAGCTGGTGAGGGCCGCGCGCTGGCTGTGTTCCAGCGGGAAGCCGAGCTGCTGGTGTGCCTGGAACCACTCGTGGGCCTGGGTGCCCACCGCCGGCAGCCTGTACTTCTGGGCCAACTGGTAGTTGCTGGTACCGCGAAATGCCGGCAGCCGCTCCTTGAGGCGACCCACCACCGCATCCTGCACGGCGTGGGAGAAGCGGCGGCGGGTACCGAAGTCGATGAGGTTGAAATCCTGCATCTCCTCGGGGCTGAGCTCCCGCTCCAGCTTGTCGATCTTCTGATCCAGCCGTTCCAGGGCATGACTCACCCCGAACTGGGGATAGCGGAAGCGGTTGCGCATCTCGCTGATGATGGCGAGCACCGGGATCTCCCACAGGATCACGTCCTGCCAGGGCCCCTCTACCCGCACATTGATGCGGCCATCCTGCTCGAACACCTTGAGCAGGGAGGCATCCAGCGGCTTGCGGCGCAGGTGATCGAGATAGTCGGCGGTGAAGAAGGGGCGCTCGGCCAGGAAATCGAGCTCGGGTTCGGTCAGGCGCAGGGAGCCGGCGAGGCGCAGCTGCTCCTCGATCTCGCCCATCATGGGCAGCAGATCTTCCTCGTTGCGGCTGTGGAACTCGGCCACCACCTCGGCATCCGGGTAGCGGTGGAACACCGCCTGCTGCATATGCAGCTTGTAGGCATCGGTGTCGAGCAGGCTGGTGAGAATCGGCGGCATATCAGGCTCCTCGCAGACGGGCGAACGCCAGCCGCATATGTAACGTGCAGGCATCGGTGTCGAGCAGGCTGGTGAGAATGGGTGGCATATCAGGCGTCCAGCAGGCGTTGTACATCGACCAGGGTCTGGGCCAGTTCGGCGCCGGCCTCGGTCATCCGGGTGCGGGCCTGGGCCACCGTCTCGGGGGCTATGCCACGGCAGGCATCGAGATGGACGATCACCCGGAAACCGGCGCGGCGCAGCTGCAGCACGCTGGTTTTGACACAGTAGTCGGTGGCGAGGCCACCCACCAGCACTGTGCTGACGCCCCGTGCTTGCAGGAATTCGATAAGCCCGGTGCTGCGCCGCTCGGCCAGGTCATGGTAACAGGCGCCATAGGGATGCAGATCCGGTTCGACTCCCTTCCAGACGAAGAAGTCATAGTCGATGGGGGCGGGCAGGCCATCGAGCAGTTCGAAGCCCGGGGTGCCCGGTACGCAATGGGCCGGCCAGGTGAGATCGGTGTTGGGTAGGTCCAGCGGTTGCAGCATGTCTGCGGGGTCCGTCACCACCCAGGCGGCGTTCGCTGGGTGGGCGTCCTTGCTGCCGACTCGCAGGCTGGCGAGGGCGGCTTGCGCGTTGAGAGCGGCCACTATGTCAGCCCCGCCCGCGACGGGCAGCTCGTTCGGGCAGAGGGGGGTAAAGCCCTTCTGCGCATCTATATCCAGGCTGGCGATGGTTCCCATGGGTGGCTCCTGCACATAATATTCTTGTGATATTATCTACCAAACATTATTAGAAGGCGAGCAGGTCGACCAGGATGCCGAGAATGAGTCTGGATATGGTGGTGCTGCGGTTGAACGAGGAGCGACTCGAGCTGCTCCTCGAGACCCGGGATCGCCCTCCCTTTAGCCACTGCTGGCAGTTGCCGGCCCTGCGCATCGACGAGACCCGGGATCGGGATCTGGATGCCGCCCGTCACCGTCTGCTGGGGGAGTGGGGGCTGGGTCATTGCTACAGCGAGCAGGTCTGCACCCTCGGCAATCTGGAACGGGATCCCCGTGGCTGGTCCACAACCCTGGTTTATCTCTGTCTGGTGGAGCCGGAAGCGGAAGCCGTGCGAGGTCATTGGCACCCGCTTGCCGACCTGCCCGACCTGAATCTTGCCTTCGATCACGGCCAGCTGGTCGCCATAGGGCTGGAGCGGCTGCGCATCAAGAGCCGCTACAGCACACTGCCGCTGCAACTGCTGGGGGCCGAGTTCACCCTCTCCGAGGTGCAGCGGGCGTTCGAGATAGTCCTGCAGACCCCCATGAACACGGCGGCGTTTCGCAAGCGGATCCATCGCGCCGACATCCTGGTGGATACCGGCCGCAAGCGCACCGGCAAGCAGAGGCCCGCCATTCTCTACCGGCTGGAGAACCCCTGCTGCGTGATGTTCGATCAGGTGATGAACGGAGCGGAAGCATAAGCCGGTGCCTGCGAAAACCGGATTGTCGCCCTCTAGCGGGCCTGGTGCGCGAGCACCCTCACACAGGGAGTGAAAGCATGGGAGAGACGGAAATGCACAAGGTACTGGTGAGTGCTTGCCTGCTGGGCCAGCCGGTACGTTACGACGGCCAGAGCAAGGGGATCGTCAGCGACTGGTTGGATGCGCTGGGGGCCGAGGGGAGGGCGCTGGCGTTCTGCCCCGAGGTGGCGGGCGGTCTGCCGACCCCGCGCCCCCCTGCCGAGCGGCAGGGTGAGCATGTGGTGACGATAAGCGGGCTGGATGTGACGGCCGAGTTCGATCACGGCGCCGAGCTGGCGCTCGGGCTCTGCCTGGCGCAGGGCATTCGCTTTGCCCTGCTCAAGGAGGGGAGCCCCTCCTGCGGCAGTGGCCGCATCTACAACGGCCGCTTCGAAGGCGTCTCCATGGCGGGAGAGGGCAAGACCACGGCCCTGCTGCGCCGCCACGGTATTGCGGTCTTTTCCGAAGATCAGTTGGCCGAGCTGGCCGCTGCACTCTCTCTGGATCCCTCTTTGGCGGCAACCGGCAGCGGTTCCTGATCCCGCTGCCAGCCGTCCAGCACGGCGTCCTTCTCCTGCCAGCGCTGGTTCAGCCACGCCTGAAAACCGCGCTTGAACTGCTTGTTGTTGAAGTAGTCACCCACCAGCGCTTCGTCCACCGGCAACTCCTCGATGCGCACCCGGATGCGCTTCATCCGCCCCATCAGAAAGTCCTTGAACGGGGTCTCTGCGTTGTCCGGATAACTGATGGTGACGTTGATCAGGCTGTCGAACTGCTCCCCCATGGCCGCCAGGGTGAAGGCCAGTCCCGCCGCCTTGGGGGGCATCAGGTGGCGGTAGCGGGAATGGGTCGCCTCTCGCTTCGCCTCGGTGAAGCGGGTCCCCTCCACGAAGTTGATGACGGTGGTGGGGATGTGGCGAAACTTCTCGCAGGCGTGGCGGGTGGTCTCGATATCCTTGCCCCTCAGGTGCGGGTTGCGCAGCAGAAATTCCCGTGAGTAGCGGCGCATAAAGGGCATATCCAGCCCCCAGCAGGCGAGCCCCAGCAGCGGGATGTAGATGAGCTCGTGCTTCATGAAGAACTTGGGCACCGGCAGCCTGTCGCGGAACAGATGGCCCAGCACCACTATGTCGGTCCAGCTCATGTGGTTGCTGATGACGAGATACCAGCCATCCTTGCGCAGCCGGGTGTCGTCCTCCACCTGCCAGTCGATGCGCATGGTGAGACGGATCACCAGCGCATTGCAGGCCAGCCACAGGCGCATGAAGCGGTTGTTGAGGCGGCTGCAGGCACGGCCAAAGGCCGGGATGGGTAACAGCAGTTTCGCCAGCGACACCAGCAGGATCAGGCTGGCGCACAGGGCGGTGAACAATATGGTCAGGCCGGCGCTGATGATCAGCACCAGGGGGCCCGGGAGCAGGGTTAGCATGGGTGTCGTTTACTGCGTCTTGTCCGCCAGCAGCTGACCCAGGGTCTGGTCTTTCTCGCGCCAGATCCCGTTCAGCCACTGTTGAAACTCTTGTTGGAACTCGGGGTCATTGAAGTAATCCCCCACCAGATTGCGTTCGATCGGCAGAAAGCGGACCCGAACCTTGATCTCCTTGACCCGACCGCACATGAAGTCCCAGTAGCTTGGGATGCCGCCCGGATAGGCGATGGTTACATCCACCAGCTTGTGCAGTTGATCCCCCATGGCCGCCAGGGTGAAGGCGATGCCGCCAGCCCTCGGGTGCAGGAGGTGGCGATAGGGGGCGCCCTGTTTGTCGTGCTTGTGGGCGGTGAAGCGGGTGCCCTCCACGAAGTTCATCACACTCACCGGAATGTGGCGGAACTTGGCACAGGCCTTGCGCGTCGTTTCTATGTCTTTTCCCTTCAGATGCGGCTTCTTTTCCAGCAAGCTGCGTGAATATCGCCGCATGAAAGGGAAGTCCAGCGCCCACCATGCCAGACCGAGAAAAGGTACCCAAATCAGCTCTTTCTTGAGGAAAAACTTCAGGAAGGGAATTTTTTGATTAAAAATCCGCTGCAGTACCAGTATGTCGACCCAGGATTGATGGTTGGCAACCACCATATACCACTCATTCCGGCGCCCTTTGTCCACTCCGACCACCTCGAAAGGGGTCCTGATGATGGTTTTCTGGATCAGGTTGTTGAAACCTATCCAGCAGCTGGCACAGCCGTCCAGCAGGGCATTGCAGAGGGTGCGCCAGCCCTTGAGCGGCAGCAGCAGCTTGACGAGGCCGAGCAGCAGTATGGGAACAAACCAGAAGAGGGTGTTGAGGAAATAGAGCAGGGTCGAGAGGCAGCCGCGCAGCCGCTCTATCAGCTTGTTGTGCATGAATCGGATCCGTTTTCGTGTCTGTGGGTGGCAACCAAGTGGTCAGATCTGTGGCCATAATATCAGCCGATCCGGCGCTAGACCATGAATGCACCGCATTGACGCCGGGATCTCCTCCCCATCATGTCGCGATCACTGGCCGCTGCGCAGCCGTGACAGCAGCCTGTCCATGGCCCTGTAACCGAGCGCCTCGATGAGATGCTCCTTCTCGATGGCGGGACGTCCCGCCAGATCCGCTATGGTGCGCGACACCCGCAGTATGCGGTGCCAGGCGCGGATGCTGAGCCCCAGCTTCTGGATGGCGTTCTCCAAAAACTCGGCATCCTGCTGCGATAATCGGCAAATATCCTCTATCTCGCGACTATCAAGCAGGTTGTTGAGCTTGCCGTTGCGGTTTTGCATTCGCTCCCGCGCCCCTAGCACCCGATCGCGGATCTGCCGGCTAGACTCCCCCCGTTCCGCCTTGCCGGTCAGGCTCCCCTTGGGCAGCAGCGGCACCTCCACCGTCAGATCGAATCTGTCGAGGAAGGGGCCGGAGAGCTTGCCGAGGTAGCGCAGTATCTGATCCGGGCTGGAGCGGGTCTGGCCGTCCCCGTAGTGGCCGCAGGGGCTGGGGTTCATGGCGCCCACCAGCTGGAAGCGGGCGGGGAAGTCCACCTGGCGGGCGGCGCGGCTGATGGTGATGTGGCCGGTCTCCAGCGGCTCGCGCAGTGAGTCCAGCACCTTGCGTTCGAACTCGGGCAACTCGTCGAGAAACAGCACCCCGTTGTGGGCCAGGGAGATTTCCCCTGGCCTCGGGTGGCTGCCACCCCCCACCAGGGCCACCGCCGAGGCGCTGTGGTGTGGCGTGCGATAGGGTCTGTGGTGCCAGTGACCGGCGCGCGGGGTGAGGCCGCCGATGGAGTGGATGGCGGCGGTCTGCTGCGCCTCCTGTTCGCTGAGCGGCGGCAGAATGCCGGGCAAACGGCTGGCCAGCATGCTCTTGCCGGTACCGGGCGGGCCGATGAACAGCAGATTGTGGCTGCCGGCGGCAGCGATCTCCAGCGCCCGCTTGGCCTGTGACTGGCCGATCACATCCTGCAGATCCGGCACATCGGGCAGGGAGTCCGTGGTCTGGGGATCCGGCAGGGGCAGCTCGTACTGACCCGCGAGCCAGGCGGTGACGGCCAGCAGCTGGTGGGCGGTGCGCACCTCGGCATCCTGGATGAGAGAGGCCTCGGGGCCGTTCTCTCGCGGCACCAGCAGGGTACGCCCGGCGTCGCGGCAGGCGAGCACGGCGGGCAGCACCCCGAGCACGGGACGGATCTCGCCGGTCAGGGCCAATTCCCCTAAAAATTCGTGATCGAGCAGGTATGTTGCCGGTATCTGCTTGGAAGCGGCGAGAATACCGATGGCGATGGCCAGATCGAAACGGCCTCCCTCCTTGGGCAGATCGGCAGGGGCCAGGTTGACCGTGATGTGTTTACTTGGGAACTCGAAGTTGCCGTTGAGCAGGGCGCTGCGCACCCGATCCCGCGACTCCTTCACCGAGGTTTCCGGCAGGCCCACCATGTTGAAGGCGGGCAGCCCGTTGGATAAATGGACTTCTACCGTGACTTGCGGCGCCGCTATTCCTAAGCTGGCACGGCTATAAACCACAGCTAATGACATAAATCCCGTCCTTGGTTTGATGTATGTGCTGGTTAACCGTTTTTTATTAGTTTTTTGTTCCAGAGAGCAGCTTGCAGATCAGTCAAAATCAGAGTCTTGTCAGGTAAAAAATGCTTGCCCAATAAAAATCACCGTGCTAGTTCTAATAGCCATTCGCGGTGCAAACCGCCCCCATTTCACAGGATTTCCGGTTGTAACTATGAACATGGCCTCCCGTTTCGTCAGCATTATTGTGGTCCTAGTGGTGATTATTATCTCACCGCTCGGGGCTCGTTTAGCTGCACGGAACAAGGGATAGACCCACCACCGGACAGAACGAAACAAGCGACCCCCGAGCCTCACGGCCCGGGGGTTTTTTTTCGACCAAAGGACAGGATTTCCACATGAACGGCGCGCAGTTTTTGGTACAGGCTCTCAAGAAACAGGGTGTGACCCAAGTGTTTGGTTACCCGGGCGGGGCCATCATGCCGGTCTATGACGCCCTGTATGACGGTGGCCTGGCCCATCAGCTCTGCCGCCACGAGCAGGGTGCCGCCATGGCCGCCGTGGGTTATGCCCGCGCCTCCGGCCAGGTGGGGGTCTGCATCGCCACTTCGGGCCCGGGAGCCACCAATCTGGTGACTGGCCTGGCGGAGGCGCTGCTCGATTCCGTGCCCCTGGTCGCCATCAGCGGTCAGGTGCCTTGCGCCGCCGTGGGCACCGATGCGTTTCAGGAGGTCGACGTGCTCGGCATGTCCCTCTCATGCACCAAGCACTCCTTTATGGTGACGGACGTAGCTGATCTGCCGCAGGTCATCGCGGAAGCCTTCGCCATCGCCACCGAGGGGCGTCCGGGTCCTGTGCTTATCGACTTTCCCAAGGATGTGCAGCTGGCCGCCGTGCCGGCCCAGAGCCCGCTGTTTGCGGTGGAGGAGCCAGAGGCCCTCAATCCGGCCGAGCTGACCCTGGCCCGCACCCTGCTGGCCGCCGCCGAGCGCCCGGTGCTCTACGTCGGTGGCGGGGTGGGCATGGCCAATGCGGAGCAGCAGCTGCGTGACTTTGCCGCCGTCACCGGCATGCCGGCGGTCACCACTCTCAAGGGGATAGGTGCGCTCGACCCTGACAGCGCCGTTTATCTGGGCATGCTCGGCATGCACGGCACCAAGGCTGCCAACTACGCGGTGCAGCAGTGCGATCTGCTGGTAGTGGTGGGCGCCCGTTTCGATGATCGGGTGACCGGCAAGCTGGAGGAGTTCGCCCCCGAGGCCAAGGTGATCCATCTGGATGTGGATGCTGCCGAGTTCGGCAAGCGCCGCGCCGCCGATGTGGGCATCACCACGGATCTTAAGCGGGTGTTGCCCGCCCTGGCCATGGCGCTGGCGATCGATCCTTGGCGTGAGCACTGCGCCGCCATGGCCCGTGAGTATGCCTTCCGCTACGACCATCCCGGCCAACCCATCTATGCCCCGGCCCTGCTCAAGCAGCTCTCCGAGCGCTTGCCCGAGAGCAGCGTAGTGGCCTGCGACGTGGGTCAGCACCAGATGTGGGTGGCCCAGCACATGCGCTTCACCAGCCCGCGCAATCACCTCTCCAGCGCCGGCCTCGGCACCATGGGCTTCGGTTTGCCCGCCGCCATCGGCGCCAAGATGTCGCGCCCGGATGACGAGGTGGTGCTGGTGAGCGGTGACGGCTCCTTCATGATGAACGTGCAGGAGCTCGGCACCATACGCCGGGCCCAGCTCAAGGTTAAAATGGTGCTGATCGACAACCAGCGTCTCGGCATGGTGCGCCAGTGGCAGGAGCTGTTCTTCGACGGCCGCTACAGCGAGACCATACTCTCCGACAACCCGGATTTCATCGCCCTGGCCGCCGCGTTCGGCATCCCGGGCGAAACCATCACATGCAAGGAGCAGATAGCCGGTGCACTCGATCGCCTGCTGGCGAGCGAGAGTGCCTACCTGCTGCATGTGGCCATTTCAGAGGAAGAAAACGTCTGGCCCCTGGTTCCGCCGGGAGTCGCCAACCACAAGATGATGGAGCAACGCCCATGAAGCAGCACAGCTTTCACCAACCCGGATGTGCGCAGCACACCCTGCATATCCACGCCCAGCCCAGACCCGAAGTGATGGAGCGGGTGCTGCGGGTGGTGCGTCACCGTGGCTTCGCTCTCTGCGCTCTGAACATGGAGCAGGATTGCCAACAGCTGCGGATCACGGTTACTGTCGAGTCGGAGCGTCCCATCCAGCAGTTGTGGAGCCAGTTGGTGAAGCTGGTGGATGTCTCCCGGGTCGATGCACTGGAACAGCAACCCCGGATCAGCGCTTAAGGAGCCAAGCCAATGTCACAGCCTTCACACCCGCAATTCATCTGGTTTAACGGCAAGATGGTGCCCTGGCAGGATGCCCAGGTGCACGTCATGAGCCACGCCCTGCACTACGGCTCCTCGGTGTTCGAGGGGGTGCGCGCCTATGACACCCCCAAGGGGACCTGCATCTTCCGCCTGCAGGAGCACACCCGCCGCCTGTTCGACTCCGCCAAAATCTACTGGATGGACGTTCCCTACAGCGAGGCCGAGGTGAATGAAGCCTGCCGCACCGTGGTGCGCGAGAACGGCCTGAAAAGCGGCTACCTGCGCCCGCTGGCCTTTGTCGGCAACGTGGGGCTGGGGCTGCACCCGCCGCTGGATGCCAAGGCAGACCTCATGGTCGCCGCCCTGCCGTGGGGCGCTTATCTGGGGGAAGAGGGGCTGAAGAACGGGGTGGATGTCTGTGTCACCTCCTGGAGCCGGCTCGCTCCCAACACCATTCCCACCGGCGCCAAGGCCGGGGGCAACTACCTCTCCTCCCAGCTCATCAGCCGGGAGGCCAAGCGCAACGGCTTCGCCGAGGGACTGGCGCTGGACGTGAACGGCTACCTGAGCGAAGGGGCGGGGGAGAACCTCTTCCTGGTGAAAAATGGCGTGCTCTTCACCCCGCCCGCCACCGCCGCCATCCTGCCCGGCATCACCCGCGACACCATCATGACCCTCGCTCGTGACCTGGGGTATGAGGTGCGCGAGCAGGCACTGCCGCGCGAGGCGCTCTACGTGGCGGACGAGATCTTCATGACGGGCACGGCGGCCGAGGTGACCCCGGTACGCTCGGTGGATCGGATGAAGGTGGGCACCGGCAGCCGTGGCCCGGTGACCGAGCAGTTGCAGAACGCCTTCTTCGGTCTGTTCAATGGCCAGACCGAGGACAAGTGGGGCTGGCTGACGCCGGTCAACGACTGATGAGAGAGGGGAGGCGTCACGCCTCCCCGAGTCGCTTCCGGTGAAGGCTCCCTCGCAGCGCCTTCACCAGGATCGATTCCCGATCCGCGAATCACACATTCATGTTGAAAGACAATGCGCCCCAGGGGCATTCAGGGAGTAGAGACAATGCCGAAGTTGAGATCCGCCACCACCACCCACGGACGTAACATGGCCGGGGCCCGCGCCCTCTGGCGTGCCACCGGCATGACAGATCAGGATTTCGGCAAGCCCATCATCGCCGTGGTCAACTCCTTCACCCAGTTCGTACCCGGTCACGTCCACCTCAAGGATCTCGGCCAGCTGGTGGCCCGGGAGATCGAGGCCGCCGGCGGCGTCGCCAAGGAGTTCAACACCATCGCCGTGGATGACGGCATCGCCATGGGCCATGGCGGCATGCTCTATTCCCTGCCGTCCCGGGAACTGATCGCCGACTCGGTGGAGTACAT
This sequence comes from Aeromonas sp. S16(2024), assembly GCF_041403065.1. NCBI lineage: Bacteria > Pseudomonadati > Pseudomonadota > Gammaproteobacteria > Aeromonadales > Aeromonadaceae > Aeromonas > Aeromonas sp. S16(2024). The sequence goes on from NZ_JBGLQX010000009.1 coordinate 32,277, forward strand.
GGTCAACGCCCACTGCGCCGACGCCATGGTCTGCATCTCCAACTGCGACAAGATCACCCCGGGGATGCTGATGGCCGCCCTGCGCATCAACATTCCGGTGATCTTCGTCTCCGGCGGCCCCATGGAGGCGGGCAAGACCAAGCTCTCCGATCAGATCATCAAGCTGGATCTGGTGGACGCCATGATCCAGGGGGCCGACCCCAAGGTCTCCGATGCCCAGAGCGATCAGATAGAGCGCAGCGCCTGCCCCACCTGCGGCTCCTGCTCCGGCATGTTCACCGCCAACTCCATGAACTGTCTGACCGAGGCGCTGGGTCTCTCCCAGCCGGGCAACGGCTCCCTGCTGGCGACCCATGCCGATCGGGAGCAGCTGTTCAAGCTGGCGGGTCAGCGCATCGTCGCTCTGGCCAATCGCTACTACCAGCAGGATGACGAGAGCGCCCTGCCGCGCAACATCGCCACCAAGGCGGCGTTCGAGAACGCCATGGCCCTGGACATCGCCATGGGCGGCTCCACCAATACGGTGCTGCACCTGCTGGCGGCGGCCCAGGAGGCCGGGGTGGACTTCACCATGGCCGACATCGACCGCATGTCCCGCAAGGTGCCCCAGCTCTGCAAGGTGGCGCCCTCCACCCAGAAGTACCATATGGAAGATGTGCACCGCGCCGGCGGCGTGGTCGCCATCCTGGGTCAGCTGGAAAAGGCGGGCTTGGTGCACGGCGATACCCGCAACGTGCTCGGCACCAGCTTGCACGAGCTGCTGGAGCAGTACGACGTCAGCCGCTGCGATGACAAGGCGGTGCACGACTTCTACCGCGCCGGCCCGGCCGGGATCCGCACCACCAAGGCATTCAGCCAGAACTGCCGCTGGCCAGAGCTGGATCTGGACCGGGCAGAAGGCTGCATCCGCTCCCTGGACAACGCCTACAGCCTGGAAGGGGGGCTGGCCGTGCTCTCCGGCAACCTGGCCCTCGATGGCGCCATCGTCAAGACCGCCGGGGTGGATGACGAGAACCTCCGCTTCCGCGGCCCGGCCCGGGTGTTCGAGAGCCAGGACACGGCGGTCGCCGGCATCCTGGACGGCACCGTGCAGGCCGGTGAGGTGGTGGTGATCCGCTACGAAGGCCCGAAAGGGGGCCCCGGCATGCAGGAGATGCTCTATCCCACCACCTATCTGAAATCCATGGGGCTCGGCAAGGCCTGCGCCCTGATCACAGACGGCCGCTTCTCCGGTGGCACCTCTGGCCTCTCCATCGGTCACGTCTCTCCCGAGGCGGCCTCCGGCGGCACCATAGGGCTGGTGGAGGATGGGGACATCATCAACATCGACATCCCGGCCCGCAGCATGGTGCTGGAGGTGGCTGACAGCGTGCTGGCCGCTCGCCGCGTGGCAGCCTCGGCCCGTGGCTGGAAGCCGCTCAATCGCCAGCGCCAGGTCTCCTACGCCCTGCGTGCCTACGCCATGCTCGCCACCAGCGCAGATAAAGGCGCGGTGCGCGATTTAAGCAAGCTGGAGGAGTGATGATGAAAGGAATGACAAATCATCTATGCAAAGAGCTGCTCGCCTCCTCCTGTGCCGACAAGGGTGCGGTGCGCGACCTTAGCAAGCTGGAGGAGTAAGCCATGGTTTCTGCCGCAGATTATCTACGCAAGGTGTTGCTCTCCCCCGTCTACGAGGCGGCGCGGGTGACACCCTTGCAGACTCTTAAAAAATTGTCCGAACGGCTTGGCAACCATGTGGCGCTCAAGCGTGAAGACTTGCAACCCGTGCACTCCTTCAAGCTGCGCGGCGCCTATCACAAGATCGCCACCCTGAGCGCCGAGCAGAAGTCCCATGGCGTGGTGGCGGCCTCGGCCGGCAACCATGCCCAGGGGGTGGCGCTGTCGGCGGCCAAGCTCGGCATCAAGGCCATCATAGTGATGCCCAAGACCACGCCGGACATCAAGATCGATGCGGTGCGCCGCCTGGGCGGCAACGTGCTGCTGTTTGGCAACAGCTTCGACGAGGCCTATGCCGAGAGCCGCCGCCTCGCCGAACTGGAGGGCTACACCCTGATACCGCCGTTCGACGACGTCGAGGTGATCGCGGGTCAGGGCACCATAGGCAAGGAGCTGCTGGAGCAGGACACCCACCTCACTCACGTCTTCGTGCCCGTGGGGGGCGGCGGCCTGGCCGCCGGGGTGGCTGTCTACATCAAGCAGCTGCTGCCGGATGTGAAGGTGATCGGGGTGGAAGCCGAGGGCTCCGCCTGCCTGAAGGCAGCCATGGAGGCCGGGGAGCCGGTCAACCTGGAGCGGGTCTCCCTGTTTGCGGACGGGGTGGCGGTCAAGCGCATCGGCGAGGAGACCTTCCGCCTGTGCAACCAGTATCTGGACGAGGTGGTGACCGTCTCCAACGACCAGATCTGCGCCGCGCTGAAAGACATCTTCGACGACTGCCGCGCCATCGCCGAGCCGTCGGGTGCCCTGTCCCTGGCGGGCCTCAAGGCCTACAGCGAGCGGGAGCAGGTCAAGGGGGGGCGGATGGCGGCCATACTGTCGGGCGCCAACGTCAACTTCCACAGCCTGCGTTATGTCTCCGAGCGCTGCGAGATCGGCGAGAAGCGCGAGGGCATGCTGGCGGTGACCATACCAGAGCGCAAGGGGGCCTTCCTCGACTTCTGCCGCCAGCTTGGGCCCCGCATGGTGACCGAGTTCAACTACCGCTACGCGGATGCGGCCCAGGCGTCGCTGTTCGTCTCGGTGCGCCTGACCGGGGGCGACGAGGAGCTCGGCCAGATCATCGATCAGCTCGGTGGCAACGGTTACCCCGTGGTCAACATGACAGAGAGCGAGCTGGCCAAGAACCACGTGCGCTACATGATTGGCGGCCGCCCGGCCCGGCCCCTAGGTGAGCGTCTCTACAGCTTCAAGTTCCCGGAGCAGCCGGGCGCCCTGATGCGCTTCCTGGAGACCCTGGGTTGCCGCTGGAACATCAGCCTGTTCCACTACCGCAACCACGGTGCCGACTACGGCCGGGTGCTGTGCGCCTTCGAGCTGCCGGACGAGGACGTGGCCGCCTTCCACGATTATCTGCGCGAGATTGGCTACGGCTGGAAGGAGGTGAGCGAGGATCCCGCCTACTGCCTGTTCCTGGCGAGCCAAGGCAGTCAGTGACGGCGGCTTGACCATCCAGCCCCGAGATGAAAACGAAGAGCCTGGCTCTTCGTTTTTTTATGGGCGCTCCAGGGCGCGCATCTACCGATAATGTCGCCAATATCACACTCCTGAGTCCCTGGTCGTTTGAGGCTGGTTGCAGATGGGATAATCTGAGGGCGGGGCTTGGGTTCAGGGCCCCGTCAGGGAAGAGAGGCGCAGTCGCGTCATAACAATTCATTGCAGGGGCTCATCCATGAACAGATCTATGCTCGCCGTCTTCGTCGGCGCTCTGATGGCAACGGGGACGGTGCAGGCAGCCGCCCAGGACAACACCTGGTATGTCGGCGGCAAGGCCGGCTGGTCCAATTTTTACGGGGTGGATTACAACTCCCAAGTGAAGGAGGTCGTCGATTTTATCGAGCCGGACGAGAAGAGTAATGACCTCGGGTTGGGAGCCTTTGTGGGATATCAGATTAACCGGAATTTGGCTGTTGAACTGGGTTATGACTGGCTTGGCAAGTTCAAGCTGGATAGATCGGAGTCGCTTGGGGTTCACTCTGTCGGTGTCAATGGCGAAGCTGAAGCTCAGATGGTGCAGGCAACCATGAGGATTATCCTGCCCGCGACCTCCGCATTGGATATTTATGGCCGATTGGGTGGGGCTTACGCGTGGACGGAGAGTTCCTATTCAGAGTGGTATCAGAACTCCGCTAATCCTGGATTAAATGACGCCTTTACCGATACAGGGCATAAGTACCACGGCGCCGCCTTTGTGGGGGCGCTGGGGATCGAATACGCCATCGACAGGGATTGGGCCGCCCGCCTCGAGTACCAGTACACCACGCCGCTTGGCAAGACCTCGCTGGAGGAGTCCGGCATTGAGATGGACAACGGCCTGTTGTCGGTGGGCATGCTCTATCGCTTCGGTCAGGTCGGTGACGAGCCGGTGGCGCCGACGCCGGCTCCCGTGCCTGAGCCTGCACCGGCTCCCGTGCTGGTGGAGAAGCAGTTCAGCCTGGACTCGGACGTCTTGTTTGAATTCAACAAGGCGACCCTGAAGCCGGCTGCGAGCCAGGCGCTGGACAACCTGTTTGCCCAGATCCTGGCGGCCAACCCGAAAGACGGGGTGGCGACGGTGATCGGTCATACCGACCGCATCGGCTCGGAGGCCTACAACCAGGCCCTCTCGGAGCAGCGTGCCCGCACCGTGGCCGACTACCTGATTGCCAAGGGACTGTTTGCCGACAAGGTGCGTGCCGAAGGGCAGGGCGAGTCTTCACCCGTGACGGGGGGCAGCTGCCCGGACGGTGCCAAGGCGCAGATGATCGCCTGTCTGGCCCCAGATCGCCGGGTCGAGGTGCGCCTGACCGGGGTCTCCCAGGTCGCCGAATAAGCCATCTTTGCCTTGCTATTAAACAACGAGGGGGCCCAGGCCCCCTCGTCGCGTTCTGGCTCTCCCCCTCATCCCCAACCCTTCTCCCGCGAGGGGAGAAGGGGGCAAAGACGCTATGGCGGGTGCGCACTATCGCAAGATCCGTCGGTTTGATTAGCCGCTAAGCGGCGTAGTCAGAGACACGATAAGGGAAACGCCACTGGCGGCTCGTGATGGCGGCGGTTTAATTCAACTCCGTGGGGTCTATGTCCAGGCTCCAGCGCACCTTCCTGGTCTCCGGCCAGCCGTCCAGCTCCTTCACTGCCCAATCCAGCAGCTGCGCCAGCGGGGCCCTGTTCGGCCCCTGCACCAGCAGCTGCATGCGAAACTTGCCTGCCTTGCGCTCCATAAAGCCGCTGATGGGCCCCAGCACTTGCACCTGGGGATAACGGGCGCTGCGCAGGGTATCGGCGAGCCGGCTGAGGAACAGCTGCACCTCATCACGGCCGTTGGCCTCGGCCCGAAACAGTCCCTGATAGCTGAACGGTGGCAACCCCAACAGACGGCGCTCTTTCAGCGCCGTGTCGGCAAAGTGGCCATAACCGTTCTGGGTCAGATCCTGTAGCAGGGCATGCTCGGGGTGGTGGCTCTGCAGCACCACCAGCCCTGGCTTGCTGGCGCGACCGGCCCGGCCCGCTACCTGGGTGTAGAGCTGGGCCAGTTTCTCGGCGGCGCGAAAATCGGCGGAAAACAGGGCGCCATCCACATCCAGCAACCCCACCAGCGTCACATCCGGGAAGTGGTGGCCTTTAGCCAGCATCTGGGTGCCGATCAGGATCTTGTACTTGCCCGCCTTGATGTCGCCGAGGTGGGTCTCCAGCTCCCCCTTGCGGCGGGTGTTGTCCCGATCGATGCGCACCACAGGATATTGAGGGAACACAGTGGTGAGCAACTGCTCCAGCTGCTCTGTGCCGACTCCTGAGCCAATCAGTTCGTTGCTGCCGCACTCGGGGCAGCTGTGGGGCAGGGGGCGCACGCTGTCGCAGTGGTGGCAGTGCAGCCGCCGCCCCGCCTGATGCCAGGTGTACCAGGCGTCGCAACGCTCGCAGGCGGCGCTCCAGCCGCACTGGTGGCAGATGAGGGCCGGGGCATAGCCACGGCGGTTGAGAAACAGCATCACCTGATTGCCCGCCGCCAGATGCTCCGCCATCAATTGCTCCAGCTGGGGGGAGAGCCCGGCCTGCAGCCGCACGCTCTTGATGTCCAGGATCACCTGACGGGCGGTCTGGGCGTTGCCGGCGCGCCGCGTCAGGCTGAGGTGGTGATACTTGCCGCTGCGGGCGTTGTGCAGCGTCTCCAGCGAGGGGGTGGCGGAGCCAAGCAGTATGGGGATACCGGCACGATGGGCCCGCATCACCGCCAGATCCCGCGCGTGGTAGCGAAAACCGTCCTGCTGCTTGAAGGAGCCGTCGTGCTCCTCGTCGATGATGATGATGCCGAGGTTCTTGAACGGGGTGAAGACGGCGGAGCGGGTGCCGATCAGGATGGCGGCGCCACCGTCGCGGCAGGCGAGCCAGGCATCGAGCCGCTCCCTGTCGTTCATGGCGGAGTTCATCGCCACCACCGGCACCTTGAAGCGACGGCGGAAGCGGTTGATGGTCTGGGGGGTGAGGCCTATTTCCGGCACCATCACCAGGGCCTGCTTGCCCGCCTTGAGCAGGGGCTCGAGGATACTTAAGTAAACCTCGGTCTTGCCGGATCCCGTGATGCCGTCCAGCAGGAAGGCACCGAACTTGTCGCTCTGGCTGGTGACGGCAGCCACCGCCAGCGCCTGCTCGCCGTTAAGGCGCAGCCCTTCTCCCGCGTCAAAATGGGTTGCCCAGTCGCCGTCATGGCTCGGCTCCAGGCTGCGCTTCTCCAGCAGCCCCTTCTTCTCCAGGGCGGTGAGGGCGGCGCTCTGAATCTCCTCCTGCTTGAGGGCAGAGGGGGTCTGGGGCCCCTTGCGCAGCAGGGCGAGGGCCTGTTGCTGCTTGGCCGCCCGCTTGAGTTCGTTGAGATCGATTGCCATGCCGGCTTCTGTGGCAAACCAGAACTCCAGCTCCCGGTAGGCGGCGGGCTCCCCTTTGCGCACCAGCACCGGCAGGGCGTGCGGCAGCACCTCACCCAGCGGATGCTGGTAGTAGCTGGCGCTCCAGGCCATCAGCGCCAGGATATCCGGCCCCAGCACGGGGGCGCTGTCGAGCACGCGCTTGATGGGTTTGAGCTTGTTGCGGGGCACCTGACTCTCGGTCGGGTGATCCACCACCAGACCGACCAGAGTCTGGGGGCCGAACGGGATCTCGACCCGGCAACCGGGCTCAGGCAAGGGCAAGGGGGAGAGATAGTCGAAGTGACGGCGCAAGGGCACCGGGACAGCGACACGAACCAGATCCAGCGTTTGGGAAGAATTCACCAGGGGTTGCCTATTTTTTCTGCGAAGCCACTTGCCTGAACTCAGGCATTTCCTATATTATTCGCAGCCTTTGAAACTGTGTTCAACAATCGTGTGGTGTCCGACAAGAGATCGGATGGCGACACGGCCTGATAATCGAGGTTGTCCATGAAAGCTGGTATCCATCCTGAGTACGTAGCCATCACCGCCAAGTGCTCTTGCGGTAACGTCATCAATACCTTCTCTACCCTGGGTAAAGATCTGAACCTGGACGTGTGCTCTGCATGCCACCCGTTCTATACCGGCAAGCAGAAAGAAGTTTCTAGCGGCGGCCGCGTAGACAAGTTCAACAAGCGTTTCGGTGGTCTGACTGCCAAGAAGTAATCTTACTTCTGAAGAATTCTGAAAAAGGCGCCCATCGGGCGCCTTTTTTATTGGCTGGCGTTCTGTATTGCCCCGCTTTGCCCTATGGTGTTGGCTCAATCATGGGAGAAGAACAGATGCGCACATGTCTGGTGATGGGGGCGGCCGGTTACATCGGATCTTACCTGGTGCCCCACCTGCAAACGCTGGGCTACAGGGTGATCGCCGGGGCTCGCCGCCCCTGCCGCCTGCCGGAGGGGGTGGAGTTTCGTCTCGCCGACAGCCTCAAGCCCATCACTCTGCTGCCGGCCCTTGCCGGGGTGGATACCGTCTTCTATCTGGTGCACGCCATGGGGGCAGGCGCCGGTTTTCACCGGCTGGAGCAGCAGGGGGTGAAGAACTTCGCCGCCGCCGCCCGCGCCGCCGGGGTGCGCCGCATCGTCTATCTGGGAGCCATACAACCGATCCCCTGCAACAGCCGCCACCTCAACTCCCGCCGCCACTGCGGCGAGCTGTTTCGGGACGCGGGGGTGCCCACGGTGGAGCTGCGGGCCGGCATCATCATAGGGCCGGGCTCGGCCGCCTTCGAGGTGATGCGGGATCTGGTGTTCAACCTGCCCATGATGGTCACCCCCAAGTGGGTGCGCTCCCGCACGCCCCCCATCGCCCTCTCCAACCTGCTGCACTATCTGGGCGGGCTGGTGGAGGCGCCAGGGGTGGATGGCCAGATCTTCAACGCGGCGGGCCCCGAGCTGCTCAGCTACCAGCAGCAGTTGCAGCGGTTTGCCGCCCACATCGGCAAGCGCTGCCCCATCATCCCCATCCCCTTCCTGAGCCCGCGCCTCTCCGCCTGGTGGCTGCAGTTTGCCACCTCTGTGCCCCAACCCATTGCCAAGGCGCTGGTGGGCGGCCTCAAGCACGACATACCGGCCGACGATGGCCCACTGCGGGCCCTGCTGCCCCAGCACCTGCTCAGCTTCGACGAGGCGCTGACCGAGGCCCTGGCGCTGGAGCAGAAGCTCGGCGCCGAGCAGCAGGGGGAGGAGACGCCGCTCGGCCTGCGCTGGCGCCATCCCGAGTACGGCTTCTACGACCGCACCGCCAGCGGGGAGGCCGAGTGCCTCGCCTCCCCCGAGGCGGTGTGGCAGGTGCTGCAGCAGCTGGGGGGCGAGCAGCGCTACTTCTACATGAACGAGCTGTGGGTGGTGCGCGAATGGATGGATCACCTGATCGGGGGCCCGGCCCTCACCCGGGGTCGCACCAATCCGGATCGCTTCGTGAAGGGGGATATGCTGGACTCCTGGCAGATCCTCGGGGTGGACGAGGGGCGCAGGCTGGATCTGCTGTTCAACATGAAGGCCCCCGGCGTCGGGCGGCTGGAGTTCAACATCCAGCCCCAGGAGTCCGGCCTGACCCGGCTGCGGGTGACCGCCCACTGGCACCCCCAGGGGGCCTGGGGGCTTGCCTACTGGCTCGCCATGCTGCCGTTTCATCTGTTCATCTTCCAGGGGATGACGGAGGCCATCGCCCGTCAGGCGGAGGCGAGGGCCGGCATTCCCGTGATGGACTGAAATCGCATCTATAACTAAATAGGTATTTCTGTGCGGCAGGAGATGCTGCTGAGTCGGCTATCAGTGCGATTAGGCGATATTTTCTGCTGTGAAAGCCCGGTGGTTTTCTTTATGATCTCGAGCCCTCGCCTGTGGCGAGTCAATGCATCACTCATTCACTTCCGTATCGGGGTCCCCCATGTCCGATCTGCGTCACGATCTTCGTCAACAAGCGCTCGATTACCACGCCCAGCCCATTCCCGGCAAGATAGCCATCGCCCTCACCAAGCCCGCCGAGACCGCCCTGGATCTGGCCCTGGCCTACAGTCCGGGCGTTGCCGAGCCGGTGCGCGAGATCGCCGCCAATCCCGATGATGCCTACCGCTACACCGGCAAGGGCAACCTGGTGGCCGTCATCTCCAACGGCACCGCCATCCTGGGGCTGGGCAATCTGGGGCCGCTGGCCTCCAAGCCGGTGATGGAGGGCAAGGCCCTGCTGTTCAAGCGCTTTGCCGGCATCGACGCCATCGACATCGAGGTGAAGCACGAGACCAGCCAGCAGTTCATCGACACCGTCGCCGCCATCGCCGACACCTTCGGTGGCATCAACCTGGAAGATATCAAGGCCCCCGAGTGCTTCGAGATAGAGCAGGCGCTGATCGCGCGCTGCGACATCCCGGTGTTCCACGATGATCAGCACGGCACCGCCATCGTCACCGCCGCCGGTCTGCTCAACGCGCTGGAAGTGCAGGGCAAGCGCATCGAACAGAGCCGCATCGTCTGCATGGGGGCGGGGGCTGCGGCCACTGCCTGCATGGATCTGCTGATCAAGTGCGGCGCCGCGCCACAGAACATCTTCATGCTGGACCGTCAGGGGGTGATCCACAGTGGTCGCACCGATCTCAACCAGTACAAGCAGCGCTTCGCCAACGACACGTCCCTGCGCACCCTGATGGATGTGATTGAAGGGGCGGATGTGTTTGTCGGTGTGTCCGGTCCGGATGTGCTGCCCGCCGAAGCGGTGGCACTGATGGCGCAGCGTCCGGTCATCTTTGCCTGCTCCAACCCGGATCCCGAGATCAAGCCGGCACTGGCGCACTCGGTGCGTGATGACCTCATCATGGGTACGGGCCGCTCCGATTATCCGAACCAGATCAACAATGTGCTCTGCTTCCCCTTCATCTTCCGCGGCGCGCTGGACGCCCGCGCCAGCCGCATCAACGACGCCATGAAGATAGCCGCGGTCGAGGCGATCCGCGGTCTGGTGAAGGAGCCCGTACCGGCCGAGGTGCTGACCGCCGCAGGGGTGAGCGCGCTGGCCTTCGGCAAGGATTACGTCATTCCCAAGCCGATGGATGCCCGTCTGCTGCCACGGGTGGCCCGTGCCGTGGCGCTGGCGGCGGTAGCCTCCGGCGTGGCGCGTGTCGCTCTGTCGGCAGACTACATGCTGGAATAAATCTGCGGCGCCATGCCGACCACGACAGAAGGGGCCCCATGATGGGGCCCCTTTTTGTTACGGGAAGCTTGATGCGTCGTTATTTGGTCTTGGGAGCGACCTTGGCGGCCGGTGCCTTGGCATGAGTGGCCTTGTGATGCTTTTTCACCACCTTGGTCTGGGTCGCCTGAGGGGCGGCTGCCTTGGTGGGGGTGGCTGCCATGGTGAAGCCGGAGGTCAGGGCGAAGACAGCGGCCAGGCTCAGGGGGATCAGCTTGTTCATATTCCAGTTCCTCATTCGGGTTGATGACATGGAGCCTTTCTCCATGACGTCATCCTAGGGCCGTTCCGCTGGCGGTTCAGTGAGTGGCTGGTGACGGTTTGTATCCAAATGTACAGGCAGCCTGAGGCAGAAGCGGGCGCCGACTGCACTGGGCAGCAACTGCACCTCACCACAGTGGTGGCGCGCTATGCTGCGCACTATGGCGAGGCCGAGACCGGCGCCGCCGGTGCGGCGATCCCGGCTCTGATCCAGCCGCATGAAGGGCTCGAAGATCTGGGGCGCCAGCGCCGGATCTATGCCGGGACCGTCGTCGGCCACCTCCAGCAGATAGTGATCCTGCTGCCGACTCATGGTGAGGCTCACCCGGCTGGTGGCGTGGCGCAGGGCGTTGCCGATGAGGTTCTCCAGCGCCCGATCCAGCAGGCGGGGATCGCCGCGCCAGGGCAGGGGATGGGCGGGCAGCTGGAGGGCGAGTCGTCTGTCCGGGCGCAGCGCCTGCCAGTCCGGGAGCCGCTCCCCGGCCCAGCGACCCAGCTCGAGATCGCCGCACTGCAGCGGCAGCTCGGGACGATCCAGCCTGGCGTAGGTGAGCATCTCCTCGATGAGAGCGTCCAGTGCCCCCAGATCGCGCTCCAGCCCCTGTTGTTCCGCTGCCGATGGTTGCGGGTCCAGCATGGCGAGCCGGTAGCGCAACCTGACCAGGGGGGTGCGCAGCTCGTGGGCGATGGCATCGGTCAGCTGTTTGCGACTGGCCAGCATGGCTTGCAGCTGTTCCGTCATCTGATCGAAGGTGCGTCCCACCCGGCCCAGGCTGCTGCCGGGCGGCAGGCCGGTGCGGCTGGAGAGATCCCCGTCACCCACCCGGCGGGCGGTTTGTTCGAGCCGTTGCAGACCACGCCAGTGCGGGCGCAGCCAGAGCAGGATCGGCAGACCGAGGGAGAGACCTATGGCCAGCAGCAGCCCCACATCCACCCAGTGCAGCTCGTGCAGATAGGAGAGATAGGGCACGGGGCCGACGATCAGCACCTGATCGGTGCCCGGGATGCGCTGCAGGAAGGTGTCATCCCCTTCGACGATGACTATGTTGCCCGCCTCGAGAAAGGCTTGATCCTCCCTGGCCAGGGGCTGGTTGGCGAGGGCGCCGAGTTGCAGTGGCAGGTTGAGCTGCTGGCTCTGCTCGCCGGTGCGGGTGGCCCAGTGTTCCGGCGGCAGCCGGGTCAGCTCGCCAGTGAGCAGGCCGAGGGAGCCTTGCATCATGTGCTCCAGATAGCGGTCTCCCGCCCGCTCTGCACTGACCTGATAGACCAGCCCGATGAGCAGAATGGCGAGGGTGAAGCAGCCTATCAGCAACAGATAGAACTGGATAAACAGGCGGCGCATGGGGGCTCTCCTCTTGCCTGGATTGCATCTGGGCGTTGCTTTGTTGCCCCCCTCATCCCCAACCCTTCTCCCGCAAGGGGAGAAGGGAGCGGAGAGCAGCAAGGTCATTCGGCGGGGCTTATTCCCAGGCCTGGGGCACCAGCAGATAACCCTTCTGGCGCACCGTCTTGATCCGGGTCGGGTTGGTGCTGTCATCCCCAAGCCGACGGCGCAGGCGGGAGATGGCCACGTCCATGCAGCGGTCCTGGCCGTCGTAGTCGCGGCCCCGCAGGCTGCGAAACAGCGCCTCCCGTCCCAGGATCTGGCCGGCGTGGCAGGCCAGCTCCCACAGGAGGTCGAAATCGGCGGTGGAGAGGGGGACGCTGTTGCCGTCGAGGCGCACATCCCTCCCCGGGCCATCGATCCGCAGGCGGCCGAACTGTAGGCGCTGGGGGGGCGCGCTGGGAGCGGCCGGTTGCGACGCCGGCCCCTGCTGGCGGAACTGGACCCGCAGCCGGGCCAGCAGCACCGGGGGCGGCGTGGTCTTGAGGATGTAGTCGTTGGCGCCCAGCTCCAGGCTGAGGATCTGGTTCATGTCGCTGTCCAGCGAGGTGAGCATGACGATGGGGCCGGCAAAGCGCGGGCGCAGATCCCGGCACAGGGAGAGGCCGTCCTGTCCCGGCAGCATGATGTCGAGCAGCACCAGGTCGGGCTGTTCGGCCTCCACCCTGGCGAGCGCCAGATCCCCCCGGCTCTCCAGCAGCACTTCGATGTCGTGGCGGCCGAGCCAGCTGCTGATGAGCTGGCCTATCTCGGGATCATCTTCAACAAACAGAACGCGTGGCATGATGGCGTGGCCCCGGCTATGGTGCGAATGCGCGTGTCGCCAGCATAACGGCTGCGCCCGCGCTCTGCACCGGGATAACTAATCAAACCGGACCAGAGGGCCTTTTCCCCCTTCTCCCCTGGCGGGAGAAGGGCGGGGATGAGGGGGGAGAGTTAGGTCTGTCTCGCGGCCCAGATAGCCCCCGGTTTCCATGTGATGGACTCGGGGGAATGGTTCGAATCAGCCCGCCTTGCGGTGCAGATAGCCCCGGCTTCCATGTGATGGGCTCGGGGGAATGGCTCGAATCAGTTCGTGTCGCGGTGCAGATAGCCCCCGGCTTCCAGATGATGGACTCGGGGGAATGGTTCGAATCAGTTCGTCTCGCGGTGCAGATGTCCCCCGGCTTCCAGATGATGGACTCGGGGGAATGGCTCGAATCAGCCCGCCTTGCGCTTCAAGTAGACCCCGGCTTCCATATGGTGGGTCCAGGGGGAAGTGGCTCGGACAGGGCGAAGCGGTCTCCCCGGCGGCATCAGCTCACTTTGCGTTTGAGATAGACCCCGGCTTCCATGTGGTGGGTCCAGGGGAACTGGTCGAACAGGGCGAAGCGGGCGATCTCGTGGGTCTCCCCCAGCACCGCCATGTTGGCCTGCAGGGTCTCGGGGTTGCAGGAGATGTAGAGGATGTTGTCGTACTCCTGCACCAGCCGGACCGTGGCGTCGTCGAGACCGGCACGGGGCGGGTCGACGAAGATGGTGTTGCACTGGTAGGCGCCCAGATCGACCCCCTTGAGGCGGTTGAACTCCCGCTCGCCGCGCATCGCCATGGTGAACTCCTCCGCCGACATGCGAAGAATGATCAGGTTGTCGACGCCGTTGGCGGCGATGTTGAACTGGGCGGAATCCACGCTCGGCTTGGCGATCTCGGTGGCCAGCACCTTGCGGAAGTTCTGGGCCAGGGCGATGGAGAAGTTGCCGTTGCCGCAGTAAAGCTCCAGCAGGTCCCCCTCGCTGCCGCGGGTCACATCCAGCGCCCAGCCCAGCATCTGCTCGTTGATGGCGGCGTTGGGCTGGGTGAAGCTGTTCTCCACCTGCTTGTAGACCAGCTCGCGCCCCTGCACATTCAACCGCTCGATGACGAACTCCTCCCCCAGGCAGATCTTCTGCTTGTGGGCGCGGCCAATCAGCTGCAGATCGAATCCCTGGGCCCGCAGATCGGCTTGCAGTGCCGCTGCGGCCTGCTGCCACTCCGCCTCCAGCTTGCGATGGTAGAGCAGGCTGACGCACAGCTGGCCGGACTGGGTGGAGAGGTAGTCTATCTGGAACAGCTTGCGGCGCAGTACCGGGTGCGGGCGCAGCCCTGCCAGCAGCACCGGCATCAGCCGGTTGATGAGCAGGCTGGCGGTGGGGAAGCTGTCGACCCGGATGATCTCCTTGGTGGCCTGGGCATACATGCAGTGGAAGAGGTCATCCCCCTCGTGCCAGATGCGGAACTCGGCGCGCATCCGGTAGTGCTCGGCGGGGGAGGCATGGACCTCAAGCGCGGGCGGATTGAAGTCGGCGAACAGCTGGGTGAGGCGATCGCGCTTCTCGTCGAGCTGGGCCTGGTAGTCGGCGGGGGTCCGCTGGGATTGGGTCATAGATACCTCAGATGCACACCGGCAGGGCCGGGCAGAAACCGGGGGAAGGCCGCAGCCAACCAAAGGGTGGGGATTTTAAAAGGCCATCGCGGATTGTCCAAGTTTTTTGTGGTCAAGAAGTGGTCAGTCGGGCCGATAACCGATCCACCAGTATGGCGGGAGAGTGATGATGCAGATCGATGGCATGGGCGCAGCCCAACCCAAGGGAGTGGGCATTGCTCCCAAATCGCCTCAACAGGCAGAGTCGAAAACGGCGGACAAGGGGGATGAGGTCTCCCTGAACAAGCCCCCGAAGTGGGCCCAGGTGCTGATCCAGCAGGCGCTGCAATTCGCGCTGGAGATCAACGGCCAGCACTATCAGGCCCCCAGGAGTCAGGAGTTCAAGCTGGATCCGCCAGAGGCGATCACCCCGGAGACCCTGTTCGATTACGAGACGGTGGCGGACAACGTGCTGCAGTTCGTCACCGGGCGGCTGGGGGCGGCCCGTGCCGACGGCAAGTCGGATGAGGATCTGGCCAAGATGATGGAGCAGGCCCGCAAGGGCGTGGAGATGGGCTTCGGCGACGCCAGAAAGCAGCTCGGGGACTGGGCGGACAACGAGGACATCAAGACCGGCATGGATCAGAGCTACAAGCTGATCCAGGAGGGGCTGGAGTCCTTCGAACAAGAGTTCTTCGGCGAGGTCTCGACCACGGATCTCGGGGCGGCCAAGATGGCAAGCCGGCAGCAGGCCTTCCTCGAGATCGAGACCCGGGACGGGGACAAGGTGATGCTGAGGTTCAGCGACAGCTGGCAGTTCAAGTCCCGTAACGACGGGAGCGGCAGTCAGTTCAGCCTCAAGTCGAGCCAGAGCTTCGACTTCTCCCTGGAGGGGGATCTCGACAGTGGCGAGATGGAGGCCATCGGCAAGCTGGTCAAGGGGCTGGACGAGCTGGCCGGCCAGTTCTTCGGCAGCGGGGAGGGCAAGACCCTGGCCGACAGGCTGGATGGGTTGCAACTGGACGACAGCCAGCTGGCCTCCTACTCCCTCAAGCTCAAGCAGTCGGCCCGCTTGAGCCAGACCTATCAGGGGGCCCATTCGCTGCAGGAGGGGCTCAAGCCGCTGGCGGACTACCTGCCGAAGCTGAGCCAGCTGCAGCAGCAGGCCGATACCCTGTTGCCCCCTGCCCAGCAGCAGGCCTTGACCCCTGCGGTACTGGCGGCGCGAGGCCAGGGCGAGGGGGCCGAGGGCGCCGGTTTCATGGGTTTCAACCAGCGGATGCTGGAGGCCATGAGGCTGCTCGACCAGCAGATGGCGACCACCTGATCCCGGTTTGTCACCTCTCTGATGCGGCGTTTGCCAGCCCGGGCCCGGGCTGGCAAACTGCCTTTTTCTCCAGCCAGACGATGCCATGAACCCCAAGAAGCCAAGAGACAAGCGCGAGCTCTGCTACCCCTTCATCTTCGAAACCCAGTTCCAGTGCGACTACGAGATCGCCACCGACGAGCTCTGCTGCCAGGTGGGGGCCGTGCTCTCCCATCTGGTGCCGGATGAGGATACCCGGCCCGTGCTGGGGGATCTCGCGGCGCTGCAGCGACTCATCTACAACCTCAACGGCTCGGTGCGCGGCAGGCTCGGGATCTTCGAGGAGGATCTGGACTGGCTGAAGGGGCGTTACGATCACTACAACGAGGCGAGCCGAGGCCGGGTCACCGGTTTCGTGCTGCCCCAGGGACCCCAGCCCATCCCCACCCTGCACCTGTGCCGCTGCGGCAGCAAGAAGGTGGTGCGGCTGCTGGTGCGCCTCGAAGAGAGTGGCGTGCGCTTCGACTCCATCCTCTATCGTTTCGCCAACCTGCTGGCCAACTTCTTCTTCGTGCTGACCGTCTACCTCAAGCAGGCGTGGAATGTGCCGGAAGTGCCCTACGTCAGCATCAACTACTGAGGTCGCCTGGGGTTGCCACAAGGTTTGCCCAAGCGACATAAAGAAAAACCGGAGCCTTGGGCTCCGGTTTTGCTTCTCTGCGCGCCAACAGCGCA
Organism: Aeromonas sp. S16(2024); assembly: GCF_041403065.1. Classification (NCBI taxonomy): domain Bacteria; kingdom Pseudomonadati; phylum Pseudomonadota; class Gammaproteobacteria; order Aeromonadales; family Aeromonadaceae; genus Aeromonas; species Aeromonas sp. S16(2024). Next base: position 48,693 of record NZ_JBGLQX010000009.1, read on the forward strand.
TTCAGCTCGACAGCAGCACCCTGGCCGAGTTGGCCGGTATGGTGAGCTGTACCTCCCCCTGCACCACCTCGAACTTGTCGCCGTTGAAGGCGTCGGTGAAGCGGCTGGCGGGGCTGGCGGTCTGCCACAGGGGCAGGCTGATGGTGCGCGGCTCCGTGGGGTGGCGGTTGCAGGCCACCACCACCTGATCGCTTTGCAGGGTGCGGGCGAACACATAGCTGTGAGGGCCGGCGTAGAGGGTCTGGATGTCCCCCCGGCGCAGGGCCGGACGCTGGCGGCGCAGCTGGATCAGGCGGCGGTAGTGATCGTGCAGCACATGATCCCAGTCTGTGGTGTCCCAGGGGAAGCAGCGACGGCAGTCCGGATCGTTGCCGCCGGAGAGCCCCACCTCGTCGCCGTAGTAGATGGAGGGCACGCCGATATAGGTGATGAGCAGGGTGGCGGCGAGCCGCATCCGCTGCTTGTCCTCCCCCAGCAGGTGCAGGAAGCGGGCGGTGTCGTGGCTGTCCAGCAGGTTGAACTGGGCCAGCTGGTTCTTGAAGGGGATATGGGCCCGGGCCAGCTTGAGCCACCTGTCCAGCTCCTCGGCGCTGATCCGGATGGGGTGATAGGCGATGTCCTGCCCCGCCAGGAAGGCGCGTATGGGGTGGGCGAAGCCGTAGTAGTTCATGGCGCCGTCCTCCTGATCCCCCTGCAGCCACTGGCTCGCCTCGAAGAAGTGTTCGCCCAGCACGTAGGCGTCCGGGTTCTCCTGCTTCACCGCGCCGCGAATGGCGCGCACATGACCGCTGTTGCCCATGGCCGAACCCCGCTCCCCCAGCATGTGGATGACGTCGAAGCGCCAGCCATCGATCTGGTAGGGGGCGCGCATCCAGTAGCGCAGAATGGCGTTGTCTGCTCGATATACGGCGTCCTGCACCTGTTCGCTGGAGAAATCCAGCTTGGGCAGGCTGCGGATGCCCTTCCAGCTGACATAATCCCCTTCCTTGTCGAAGGTGTAGAAGTTGCGCCAGGGGGAGTCCGGGTTGCTCTGGGCCCCCAGCGGCGGGCAGAACCAGGGGTGATCGGTGGAGGTGTGGTTGACCACGGCGTCCAGGATGATCTTCATGCCGCGCTGGTGCAGGTTGCGGGTCAGCTCGGCAAACTGGGCGTTGGTGCCGAGGTGCGCATCCACCTTGAAGTAGTCCTGGGTGTCGTACTTGTGGTTGCTCGGTGAATCGAAAATGGGGTTGAGATAGAGCGCCGTCACCCCGAGGGATTGCAGGTAGTGCAACTTGGCGTCGATGCCCGCCAGATCCCCGCCGTAGAACTCGCAGGCGCCGTGCCCCTCTTCGTGGCGGCTGACCGGCTCCCCCCAGGCCTTGCTGATGACCGCCTTGCCGCGGTACTCGTACTCGTGATGCTTGACGCTGAGGGACGGATCGCCGTTGCAGAAGCGGTCGGGGAAGATCTGGTAGAAGACCTGATCCTGTACCCAGGTCGGCGGCTGATGATGGCTGTTGAAGCGGAAATGCTGCTCCCGCGGCGGCATGGCGGCGCTGACGCCCGCCCCGTGCAACCACCACTGCTCCTGGTCGGTGAGGCACTTGAAGCAGTAGAGGTGGATCTCCTGCCCCCTGGCCAGCGGCAGCTCGACCTGCCAGACCTGCAGCCTGTCCCGGGTCGAGACCGGGCGCATGGTCACCAGGTACTCCTCGTTGTCCGGCTCGTGACGCAGCCACACCTCGCGGATGGGGGCGTCCAGCTCGCTGAACAGGGTGAGCAACAGGGTATCGGCACTCTCTTTGAACCAGGGTGCCACCTGGGGATGAAACAGGAAGGGATGGGTCATGGTATCTACTGCATCAGAGGGTGGCCAGAGGCTACTGGGTCAGGAGGTCGGCGAGGGCATTGCCCTGCTCGTGGAGTTGCTCCAGCTGATCCGCCAGGGTGGCGGGATCCAGCCCGAGCTGGTCGGCCAGCGGCTTGGGGAAGCGCGCTATGATGGCCTGGGCCGGTACCCCGGCGTGCCAGGCGAAGGAGACGAAGACGGAGAGCCGGATCAGCACCGCCTCCTTGCTGACCGGATCGTGGGAGAGGGGATCCAGCTGCTGGGCGATGGCATCGACGAAGGAGGCCGACAGGTTCCAGCGCTTCGCCAGCTCGGCGCCGAGCTGGGCATAGTCGTACCCCAGCATCTCCCGCTGGGCCTCGACCCTGCTGCTCCCCTTCTCGATGGCCAGGTTGATGAGCCCGGCCTCCTCCGGCAAGGTGCTCTGGATCAGCAGCTCGCCGATGTTGTGAATGAGGGCGCAGGTGAAGGCGCTCTCCGGATCCACCGCCCTGGTCTGCTGGGCCAGGGTGCGGGCTATGGTGGCGACCTGGAAGGTCTGGGTCCAGAAGCGGTGCTTGTCAAAGCCCGGGGGGGCCTTGAAGCTGCTGATGATGCCGGAGGCGACCACCACGGAGCGCAAGCGGTTGAAGCCGAGGCGGATCACCGCCTGCTCGATGGAGGTCACCTCGTTGCCCCGGCGCAGGGCGGCGGAGTTGGCCATCCGCAGCACCTTGACGCTGATCACCTGATCCATGGCGATCTTGGCCGCGATCTCGTCGATGCGGGCATTCTCATCGTTGAAACTCTGCATCAGCTCGTGCAGCAGCTGCGGGATTGTGGGCAGTTGTTTGATCTTGCCAAACAGGCGATCCATCGACATGGCTGAGGCAGCCTCCATTGCGAACAGTGCCTCATATTGTGCCACAGCCTGGCCAGTTGTTCCTGTCGGCGAGTTGTTTTGTGAGCCCTAGTACACCCAGTCTCGCAGTCTGTATTCCAAACGGTGCCGTTTTCCGGTCAGGATCAGGGTCTGTGGCGTGCCGCTCAGGGTCGCGCCCTCCATCAGGGTAGCGAGTACCGCCTGTTCGATCTGGTCGAGCCGGGGCGGGCAGGCCATGGCCGTGCTGCCGAGGCTGGTGACCCAGAGCCTGTCATCCTCGAGATGGCCCTGGCCGAAGTAGCGGTTGCACCCGGCGATGCCATTGACGGTGAAGTGCTCCCCTATCTCGATGTCGGGGGGATTGACGCGGCTGCTGGGGATGGCCTGGCCATCCAGCTTGTCGAGCACCCAGTGGTGGTGCTGCAGATCTTGCGAGGCGAAGCGGGGAGTACTGCTGCAGGCGCTGAGCAGGAGCAGGGCGAGCAGCAGTAGCAGAAATCTGGGCATGGAAGGGGCTCCGGTGATGGGAGCGACAAGCATACCTGTGCCATGGCCCGGGAGGCAGGGCGAGGGTGGGGCGGCCCGACCGCTTCTGTCGCCCTCAGGGGCAGGGGGGTGTCGGCAAATGGCAACACCAGCCCCGGGCGAGTCTGATTGCACGCAAAAGGGGCCACAATGTGACCCCTTTTGCGTGTCTATCGGTGAGCCGACTTATGCATCGGCAAACAGCCGCTCGGCGTAACGGGCCAGGCCCGAGGCCACAGAACCGAAGTCATCCCCTCCCTCCAGAGGCACTGCGGGCAGCTTCTGGCGAATGAAGGCCTTGATGAGGGGGGAGCGGGCGCTGCCACCTGTGACGAAGATCCGGTCCGGCGTTACGCCGGCGGCGGCGATCGCCTCGTCCATCAGCTCGCCAATCTTCTCCAGCAGCGGGGCCGAGGCGCTGGCCAGCTGAGGGTGAGTAAGTTCCGCTTCCAGCCCCTTCTCCAGCTCGTTCAGGGTCTGGTGATTGAGCTCGTGGTCGGACAGGGCGATCTTGCCCTGCTCGGCGCGCCACACCAGCTGGTGGCTCAGCTTGTGGGCCCGCAGGCTGGCGAGCCGTGAGAGCTTGCTGCCGGGCTGGCTGTCGAGCTGCAGATCCTGCAGCTGGCGGGCGGTATCCAGGCTGTAGAAGCGGCTCTGGGCGCTGACGTCGTTGATGGCGGCCGCGTCCCAGAACAGCGGGTGGGGCAGCGGCTTGCCGGTCTTGAGGGTCTCGTGCATGCCGAGCAGCGGCATCATGCCCTCCACCGTCAGCCGGATGTCGAAGTCGTTGCCGCCGATGCGCTGGCCGCTGTGGCCGAGCAGATCACCGTCGCGGTCCAGCCGGTCGCGGTGGCTCGGGCCCATCCGCAGCATGGAGCAGTCCGTGGTGCCGCCGCCTATGTCCACCACCAGCACCACGGCATCCTCGGTGAGGCGCGCCTCGAACTCGAAGCCGGCGGCCACCGGCTCGTAGAGAAACTCCACCCGCTCGAAGCCGGCGAGACGGGCCGCCTCACCCAGGATGGCGATGGCCTGGCGGTTGCTCTCCTCCCCGGCCAGCCCCTGGAAGTTGACCGGGCGACCTATCACCGCCTGGCGCACGGGGGCGCCGGTCTGCTGCTCCGCCTCGTGGCGGACGTGCAGCATCATGGCGCAGACGATGTCCTCGAACAGGGCAATCTGGGGCGCCTTGAGGCCGTAGGCCCCGAGGAAGGATTTCGGCGACTTGATGTAGTAGCCGTCATCCGGCTCCTCCAGGTAGCGCTCCAGCGCCGCGCCGCCGAAGCTGAGCTCGTCGATGAGCCCCTCTTCGCGCATCTGGCGACGCACCGCCTGGGCCCGGGTCACCACGGGGCCCCGCAGCTTGAGGTATTCCGCCTGCTGGGGGCTGGCCAGCCGTTCGGCCAGCAGGCCGGCGATGGCATCCCGGTGCGGGGCGTGCAGGGTGGAGGGGAGGTAGTGGGAGCCGGAGAGGGTCAGCAGCCTGGGGCTGCCCTGTTCCATCACGGCGACGGCACAGTTGGAGGTACCGTAATCAAATCCGATAAACATGGGTGCCAGACTCCAGAGTAAAAAAGGAGGACTGGCCTACCCGAAGGTGCCGGGTCTTACAACCCGGCGCACAGTCGGAGGTACAGTGAGCAGATCTGATGAACATGCTTGCCAGACTCCTGTACAAAAAAGGGCTGGTAGCCTACCTGATGACGTCGGGTCTCACAACCCGGCGCCATGGTTATTGCGCTCGCAGGGGGCAACAGGAGGAGCGGTGCGCCTGTCGGCGGGAGTGGCTCCCTCTGTCTTTGATTGCCGGGGGAGGAGTTACTCCACCTCGTTGTCGCTGCGGCCCTGGCTCTCGATGGCCTGGATGTTGCCGAGGGTGGTGTCGGCGATGGCGTGCAGCGCCTCCCGGGTCAGGAAGGCCTGGTGACCGGTGAACAGCACGTTGTGGCAGGCTGAGAGGCGGCGGAAGACGTCATCGGTGATCACCTCGTTGGACTTGTCCTCGAAGAAGAGATCTTCCTCCTCCTCGTAGACGTCCAGCCCCAGGGCACCGATGCGGGAGGTCTTGAGGGCCTCGATGGCGGCGTTGGAGTCGAGCAGGCCGCCCCGGCTGGTGTTGATGATCATCACCCCGTCCTTCATCTTGGCGAAGGCCTCCTTGTTCAGCAGGTGGTAGTTCTCCTTGAACAGGGGGCAGTGCAGGCTGATGACGTCGGACTGGCGCAGCAGGGTGTCGATGTCCACGTACTCGGCCCCCAGATCGATGGCCGCCTGGCTCGGGTAGGGGTCGCTCACCAGCAGGCGCATGCCGAAGCCCTTGAGGATGCGCAGGGTGGCGATGCCGATCTTGCCGGTGCCTATGATGCCAGCGGTGCGGCCGTGCATGTTGAAGCCGACCAGCCCTTCCAGGGAGAAGTTGGCGTCGCGGGTGCGCTGGTAGGCCTTATGGATGCGGCGGTTGAGGGTCATCATCAGACCCACCGCATGTTCGGCGACGGCTTCGGGGGAGTAGGCGGGCACCCGCACCACTTTCAGCCCCAGCTCCTTGGCGGCCACCAGATCCACGTTGTTGTAACCGGCGCAGCGCAGGGCGATGACCTTGGTGCCGTTGGCGGCCAGCTCGGTCAGCACCTCCCGGTCGGCGTCATCGTTGACGAACAGGCAGACCACGGGGAAATGATGGGCGAGGCGGGCGGTCTTGGCCTCCAGCCGCACGTCGAAGAACTCCAGCTCGAAGCCGTACTGGCTGTTGGCCTGATTGAAGTGTTCCTTGTCGTAGCTCTTGGTACTGAAAACGGCGACTCTCATGGGGCGCTCTCCGCAGATAATGATGTGGTTAAATTACAACAAATGGTGACCGTCATCACGGGATAAATGGTGGGGATTCAGCCCCAGGGCATGATGGGAACGGCGCTCACAGCACTCTTGTACGAACCATCCACCAACTTGGTGCTGTAAGTCAGATAGACAAGGGCATTGCGCTTCTCGTCGTAAAAACGCACCACCTTCTGCTCCTTGAATACCAGGGAGGTGCTGACGTCGAACACCTCTTCCCCGGCTTTGAGCTTGGTGGGCAGGGTGATGGGGCCTATCTGGTGGCACGACAGTGAGGCGTGGGAGGGATCTTCCGCCAGCCCGAGGCCGCCCTTGACGCCCCCGGTCTTGGGGCGCGCCAGATAGCAGGCAACGCCGGCGATTTTCGGGTCGTCGAACGCCTCCACCAGGATCTTGTGATTGGGGCCGACCAGCTTGAAGGCGGTGCTCACCTCGCCGACGAGATCGGCCTTGTCGGCCAGCGCCGGACCGGCAAACAGCGTGCCCAGCAGCAGAGGCAGGGCGCGGGTGAGGGGGAAATAGTGTGTCATGGTTTCTCCTTTGGCCTCCCTCAGTAGGGGATGCCCAAGCGACGATAGAGGCTGGCCAGCACCCAGGCGGGGCCTATCAGCAGAAATTGCAGGTCGGTGAGGAAGGAGGGACGCTTCCCCTCTATCCGGTGGCCGACGAATTGGGCCACCCAGAGCAGCGCGAAGGCGCACAGGGCGGGCCACAGCAAGGGTCCTTGCCAGCTGTGGCAGAAGGCCAGCCCCAGCGCGGTCAGCGCCGCCATTCCCACGAACAGGGCAAACGACAGCTGCAGGTAGAAGGCCAGCACCGGAATGGCAACCAGCGCCGCCCAGTTGAGGGAGGGCGGCAGCGGGCCGGCCGGCAGGCACCAGAGCAGAGCCAGCGAGCAGAGGTAGATGCCGGGCACGGCCACCTTGTGGATCGCCACATTGACCGGGTGTCGGTGGCTCTGGCCGTAGTCGCTGAACCAGTCGTCGAGTCGTTTCATGGCACCTCCCTGGTGCGGCGGGTTGACACCTCTGCGGGCTGGCGTGGCCCGTGCCTGCCCTGGCCTCTGCATTTCTCTGTCCGGGCTGAATAATCTCTACAACCCCGGATCCCATTATTGGGGCGGATAGTCCCAATATTGGGCTGGAATGCTCCTGAGCAAGGGGGTCATGTCCGGGTTGGGCAGGGAGATGGTGACTCGCTGTTCCAGATTCGCGCTGGCCAGGGCCTCGCGGATCCTGGGATTCTCGTGGAAGAACTTCATGAAGCTGCCGTCGGCATAGGCCCGCTCCAGTCCGGTCTGGATCGCCTTGGCCAGCTTGGGGGACTCTGGGCTGACGAAGAAGAACTCGGCGAAGGGGTAGCGGATCAGCAGGTGCTGCTCTATGGCAAGATTGGGGTACTGGGCCGCCAGCTCACGGCGTTCCGCGAAGATCTCCACCAGACCGCGGGGGAAGAAGTCGAGCTTGTCGCCGTCGTTGATGAGGCGGAACAGGTTGCTGTAGCGCCCCGCATAGGTCGCAATGCCCGCCTGCTCCAGGATCTTGTTGTCGGCCCAGCCGACCCCCTGGGCCGCCTTCAGCTGCTTGAGATCTGCCAGGGTGTTGACCTGGTTGAACTTCTCCTGGGCGTCGCCGTGAATGAACGACAGCCGCAGCCCTTCCAGACCGCGGAACAGCGGAATGGGGACGGGGATCAGGGCGGATTCGAGGGCGCTGGAGGTCCCCATCCAGAACACGTTGATGGTTTTGCCCTTGCGCAGCTCCTGCTGCAGGGTGAACTGATTGAGATTGAGATCGACCCGCTTCAGCTTGTAGGGCTGTCCGGCACGGTTGAGTGCCAGCTCCAGCAGCTTGAGCTGGTATTCGCTGTCGAGGTCGTTGATCGGTCGGCTGGGGACCTTGACGGTGAGAGTCTGCGCCTGTGCCAGCAGCGGCAGGCACAAACACAGCCTGATGAGCCATTTCACGCTCTGATCTCCTGTAGAGTCCGGGACTTGCCCGGAGTCTAACAGAAGTTGTCACGCTCTTGCTGTGAAGCCGCAAACAAGGTTCATGTGCAGCCCGGCATGCTCGTCTGTCTGCACGGACGCCGGTGCCTGCACACTGCCTTGCCGGCGGCCTCGTGCGACAAGGGGGTGACGGTTCACTGGCGCATCAGGCGACGCGGCGGAACACGTGGGTGTCGTTGAATTCCTTGGTGCTCTGGCACTCGACGCAGAAGCGGGACTCAGGGCGAGCCTGCAGCCGCTTGAGGGAGATCTCGTCACCGCAGGATTCGCAGTAGCCAAAGTCCCCTTCATTGATGCGTCTCAGCGCCCCTTTCAGCTTGCGCAGATGCAGCTTGTCGTGCTCGATGCGGTTCAGCTCCAGACGGCGGGCCTCCTCGATGCTGGCACGATCAATTTCATCGGCCATCTCGTTGGTATCGGTGGCGATGGCCTGGCTGGCTTGGGAGTTGAGACGCTCTTCGAGCTCGAGGATTTGTCGCTCGATCTGACCCTTGTAAAAGGCCAGTTGGTCTTCAGTCATGAAATCACACATAGGGTTTGCTACCAGTCAGTTTCCCAATTTTTCCCATTTATGGGGGCTGTCGGCCCGCAGACCAAGCCCCTGTAGTCCGATTTGCACCAAATCCATGCAGGAGAGTGCAAATCAGGGCGGGCCTTGTACCAAAAAAATGCGGGTATGCAAAGCAAATAGGATAAGGATTGTGCGCCCTTGCAAAGAAATGGGCCCGTTCCGACAGGGGTTGACTGAGTATCGAGCAGGTTCTGTCCAGCCTTGGCATCGGGCTTGCAGTGGGCTTATCGTGGTACAGGGTGTTTAGTATTTGGTGCCGACTTGGTCATTATATCGGCCGTTGTTTATAGTTTTTTAAACACCACCGCTTGACAATGGCCTTTGTCACGGGCTTTTATGGTGAGGTCGATTACATTTTCTTAACAAGGGTGTTCCTTATATTAGACACCCTTGCCTATGACAACCGTAGAGTCGGGGTTTAACATGGACAGTATCAAGGGCTGGATGGAGAGCAATCGCATCACGGAAGTGGAGTGCCTGTTCCCGGATTTCACCGGCAATGCCCGAGGCAAGATCATTCCAGCCAACAAGTTTCTGCGCGAAGGGGGCATGCGGCTGCCCGAGGTCATCTTCACCCAGACGGTGACCGGCGAGTACCCGGATGACGACAGCATGATTGACCCGCTGGAGCGGGACATGCAGCTCTATCCCGATCCCAACACCATTCGTTTCGTGCCCTGGGCACTGGAGCCCACGGCTCAGGTGATCCACGACTGTTTCGACATCAATGGCAAGCTGATCGACATAGCGCCGCGCTCCGTGCTGCGCCGGGTCTTGTCATTTTACGAGAAGCAGGGCTGGAAGCCGGTGGTGGCCCCCGAGCTCGAATTCTATCTGGTCAAGCGCAACGAAGACCCCGACTATCCGCTGGTGCCGCCGGTGGGCCGCAACGGCCGCCCCGAGACGGCGCGCCAGTCGTTCAGCATAGATGCGGTCAACGAATTCGATCCCATCTTCGAGGACATGTACGACTACTGCGAGGCCCAGGAGCTGGAGGTGGACACCCTGATCCACGAGTCCGGCGCCGCCCAGATGGAGATCAACTTCCTGCACGGTGACGCCATCGATCTCGCCGACCAGGTGTTCCTGTTCAAGCGCACCATGCGGGAGGCGGCCCACCGCCACGGCATCTATGCCACCTTCATGGCCAAGCCCATGAGCGATGAGCCGGGCTCCGCCATGCACATCCACCAGAGCCTGGAAGACGCCGAGGGGCGCAACCTGTTTGGCACCAGCGAAGGGGGCAACTCCGAGCAGTTCATGCACTTCATCGCCGGCCTGCAGAAGTACACCCCGGCGGTGACCGCCCTGCTGGCGCCGAACGTCAACTCCTACCGCCGCCTCACCTTCGGCGAGAGCGCGCCGCGCAACGTGCAGTGGGGCGTGGAAAACCGTACCTGCGGCCTGCGGGTGCCCTTCTCCGAGCCGAGCGCGCGCCGGGTCGAGAACCGCTTCGCCGGTGCCGACGCCAACCCCTATCTGGCGCTGGCCGCCACCCTGGCCTGCGGCTACCTCGGCATGCTGGAGAAGCTGGAGCCGATGCAGGAGATGAAGGCGAGTGCCTATGACCTGCCCTACAGCCTGCCCCGCTCCCTGGAGGAGTCGCTCAGCCATCTGGAGCAGTGCGAGCCCATCAAGGACATGCTGGGGGAGCGTTTCATCCGCGCCTTCGTCGCGGTCAAGCGCAAGGAGTACGAGACCTACTTCGGGGTGATCAGCCGCTGGGAACGGGAATTCCTGCTGCTGAACGTCTGACCCGTCTCGGGAGGGGCGCAGATCCCTCCCGTCACTCTCAAAGCAAGATGGCACTGGCTCGTGAGGGGCCGCCGATGGCGCCCGCTCGCGGCCGCACCGTGCCCGTGGGCCAGCCCATGGATGCCTGCACGACGATCGCTTAAATCGAAGGAACCGAGGAGCAAGCAATGAAGCAGACCACCCGCGAGTGGCAACAGCTGGATGCCAGCCACCACCTGCATCCCTTCACCGACTTTCAGGCCCTGAACAAGAAGGGCAGCCGCATCATCACCAAGGCCGAGGGGGTCTATCTGGAAGACTCCGACGGGCGCCGCATCCTGGACGGGATGGCGGGCCTGTGGTGCGTCAACCTGGGTTATGGCCGCCAGGAGCTGGTGGATGCCGCCACCAGACAGATGCAGCAACTGCCCTATTACAACCTCTTCTTCCAGACCAGCCATCCCCCCGCCGCCGAACTGGCGACCCTGCTGGCCGAGATCACGCCCCCCCATCTCAACCACGTCTTCTTCACCGGCTCGGGCTCGGAGTGCAACGACACCGTGCTGCGCATGGTGCGTCACTACTGGGCCAGCAAGGGGCAGCCCGACAAGCAGGTGATCATCAGCCGTCACAACGCCTATCACGGCTCCACGGTGGCGGGCGCCAGTCTGGGGGGCATGAAGGGCATGCATGCCCAGGGTGGCCTGCCCATTCCCGGCATAGTCCACATCGATCAGCCCTATCACTTCGGCGAGGGGGAGGGCATGAGCGCCCACGAGTTCGGCCTGGCCCGTGCCCGCCAGCTGGAAGAGAAGATCCTGGAACTGGGGGTGGACAAGGTGGCGGCCTTCATCGGCGAGCCTATCCAGGGGGCCGGCGGCGTCATCATTCCGCCCGACAGCTACTGGCCCGAGATCCAGCGCATCTGCGACAAGTACGGCATCCTGCTCATCGCCGACGAGGTGATCTGCGGTTTCGGTCGCACCGGCCACTGGTTCGCCAGCGAAGGGTTCGGCATCAAGCCTGACCTCATGTGTCTGGCCAAGGGCATCACCTCTGGCTACCTGCCGATGGGGGCCGTGATGGTGGGGGACAGGGTCGCCAAAGTGCTGGTGGAAGAGGGGGGTGAGTTCAACCACGGCTTCACCTATTCCGGTCATCCGGTGGCCTGCGCCGTGGCCATTGCCAACATCCAGCTTATGCAAAGTGAGAGCATAGTTAAGCGCGTTCATGATAGTATCGGCCCCTATTTGCAGCGCCGCTGGAGCGAGCTTGCCGATCACCCGCTGGTGGGAGAAACCCGGGCTAAAGGCCTGGTCGCCGCGCTGGAAATAGTCCAGGACAAACAGACTAAACGTCGTTTCCCGGCCGAACTGCACGCCGGGATGACCTGTCGGGAGTTCTGTTTTAACAATGGCTTGGTGATGAGGGCTGTCGGCGATACCATGATCATATCGCCCCCCTTGGTGATCACCGAGGAACAGGTGGATGAATTGGTCAAACTGGCCAGGCTCAGTCTGGATCTGACGGCTGCAAAGCTGCAGGAATAGGCTGAAACCGGGCAGATTGGCTTACGCATACAATTTGCTTAGGAGACAAGGACTATGTCTTTTAAAAAGGGAATGATGGCTGCTTCCGTGGCGCTGGTCATGATGAGTACCGGGGCGATGGCCGACGAGAAGGTGCTGCACGTCTACAACTGGAGCGATTACATAGCGCCGGATACCCTGGAAAACTTCCAGAAGGAGACGGGCATCAAGGTGGTGTACGACGTGTTCGACAGCAACGAGGTGCTGGAAGCCAAGTTGCTGGCGGGCAGTTCGGGTTATGACATAGTCGTGCCGTCCAACCCCTTCCTGGCCAAGCAGATCAAGGCAGGCGTCTTCCAGAAGCTGGACAAGTCCAAACTCTCCAACTGGCAGAACATGGATGTCGATCTGCTCAAGGCGCTCGAACCGAGCGATCCGGGCAACCAGTACTCCATCCCTTACCTGTGGGGCACCATTGGCTACGCCTACAACGCCGAGAAGGTGAAGGCCGTGCTGGGTGCCGATGCGCCTGTGGATTCCTGGGATCTGGTGTTCAAGCCGGAGAACATGGCCAAGTTGAAGGAGTGCGGTGTCTCCTTCCTCGACTCGCCGACCGAAATGCTGCCGGCCGCCCTGCAATACTTGGGCTTCAAGCCGGATAGCCAGAAGCCGGACGAGTTGAAGAAGGCAGAGGAGCTGTTCCTCTCCATCCGCCCCTATACCGCCTACTTCCACTCCTCCAAGTACATCTCGGATCTGGCCAACGGCAACCTCTGCGTGGCGGTGGGTTACTCAGGTGACCTGCAGCAGTCCAAGGCACGTGCCGCCGAGGCCAAGAACGGTGTCAGCCTGACTTACACCATTCCGAAAGAGGGGGCTGGCAGCTTCTTCGACATGATCGCCATCCCGGCGGATGCCAAGAACGTCGAGGCAGCCCACACCTTCATCAACTATCTGATGAAGCCGGAAGTGATCGCGAACATCACCAACGTGGTGCAGTTCCCGAACGGCAACAAGGCCGCCACCCCGCTGGTGGACGAGGCGATCCGTACCGATCCGGGCATCTACCCGACGGCGGACACCCTCAAGAAGATCTACACCTTCCCGGATCTGCCGGCCAAGGTGCAGCGTCTGATGACCCGCAGCTGGACCAAGATCAAATCAGGTAAGTAAGTGACGAGTACCCCTCCCGGTCCGCAGTTCGGCCGGGAGGGTGGTGACCACCCGACAGGTTGGACGGCGCGTATGGATGCGCGACTGGCAAAATCACACAAATGAGGACTGATACGTGCACATGACCAAGATGGCAACGCTGGCCCTGACCCTGGGGTTTGCAAATCTGACCCAGGCAGCCCCTGTGGTTCATTTTTACAACTGGTCCGATTATATCGGCGAGACCACCCTCAGTGACTTTCAGCAGAAGACCGGGATCAAGACCGTCTACGACGTGTTTGACTCCAACGAGACCCTGGAGGGCAAGCTGCTGACCGGACGAACCGGTTACGATCTGGTCGTGCCTTCCAACAATTTCCTGGCCAAGCAGATCCAGGCGGGGGCCTTCCAGAAGCTGGATCCCGCCCTGCTGCCCAATCTGGCCAACCTGGATCCCCTGCTGCTCAAGCAGCTCGACAAGGTGGATCCGGGTCATCAGTACGCCGTGCCCTATCTGTGGGGCACCAACGGCATCGGCTACAACGTCGACAAGGTGAAGGCGGTGCTCGGGGTCGACAAGATTGACTCCTGGGCCGTCATCTTCGAGCCGGAAAACATGAAGAAGCTCTCCCAGTGCGGGGTGGCCTTCCTCGACTCGGCGGACGAGATGATCCCGGCGGCCCTGAACTACCTCGGCCTCAACCCCAACAGCCACGACCCTGCGGATCTCAAGCGTGCCGAAGAGCAGTTGCTCAAGGTGCGCCCCTATGTGACCTACTTCCACTCCTCCAAGTACATAGGCGATCTCGCCAATGGCGACATCTGTGTGGCGGCGGGTTTCTCCGGCGACATACTGCAGGCGGCGGCCCGGGCCGACGAGGCGGGCAAGGGAGTCAAGATTGCCTACAGCATCCCCAAGGAGGGGGGCAATCTGTGGTTCGACATGATGGCGATCCCCTCCGATGCCACCAACGTCAAAGAGGCTCACGCCCTGATCAACTACATTCTCGAGCCGCAAGTGATCGCCAAGGTGAGCGACTACGTGGGCTACGCGAACCCGAACATCAAGGCGGGAGAGTTCATGGACAAGGCCGTGCGCGATGACGAGTCAGTCTATCCCCCCCAGGCGGTGCTGGAGCGTCTGTATGTGCAGGAAGCACATCCCCGCTCGGTGCAGCGCCTGATCACCCGGAGTTGGACCAAGATCAAGTCCGGAACCTAACCTTGGCGCCCATCCCGGGGCGCCAGATTGTATTGATGGATCGGCCCCGGCCGGTATCACCTTTGGGAGTTTGGTAATGGCGATAGCCTCCAGTGCCTACAAGAAAGCCCTCGAGGGCAGCCAGCAGCGTAAAGAAGTGCTGGTCAAAATAGACAGGGTAAGCAAGCAGTTCGACGAAACGCTGGCGGTCGACAACGTGTCTCTCAACATCCACAAGGGCGAGATCTTCGCCCTGCTGGGTGGGTCAGGCTCCGGCAAGTCCACCTTGCTGCGGATGCTGGCCGGGTTCGAGCGCCCCACCGAAGGGCGGCTGTTCCTGGATGGGGTCGACATTACCGACATGCCGCCTTATGAGCGTCCCATCAACATGATGTTCCAGTCCTATGCCCTGTTTCCTCACATGACGGTGGCGCAGAACATCGCCTTCGGCCTCAAGCAGGATGGCCTGCCCAAGGCAGAGGTCGACGCCCGGGTGGAGGAGATGCTCAAGCTGGTGCAGATGACCCAGTATGCCCGTCGCAAGCCGCATCAGCTCTCCGGTGGTCAGCGCCAGCGGGTTGCCCTGGCCCGGTCGCTGGCCAAGCGCCCCAAGCTGCTGCTGCTCGATGAGCCCATGGGGGCGCTGGACAAGAAGCTGCGCTCCAAGATGCAGCTGGAGCTGGTGGAGATCATCGAGCGAGTCGGCGTAACCTGCGTCATGGTGACCCACGATCAGGAAGAGGCCATGACCATGGCGGAACGGATCGCCATCATGCACCTGGGTTGCATCGAGCAGATCGGCAGCCCGATGGACATCTACGAGACCCCGGCCAGCCGGCTGGTGTGCGAGTTCATCGGCAACGTCAACCTGTTTGACGGCCTGCTGGTGGAAGATGAGCAGGACCACGCTACCATCGCCTGCGCGGATCTGGAGCAGCCCATCTACGTGGGCCACGGCATCAGCTCCCGCGCCGAGAACAAGAAGGTGACCTACGCCCTGCGGCCGGAAAAATTGCTGATGAGCCTGCACAAGCCGGAGGAGATCGAGCATCCGGACTTCAACTGGACCAAGGGTGAGGTCTATGACATCGCCTATCTGGGCGGCCACTCGGTTTATCACATCCAGCTGCCCTCGGGCAAAATCGTTCAGGCTTTCATCGCCAATGCCGAACGCCACGGCAAGCGGCCAACCTGGGATGACCAGGTGTTCCTCTATTGGGAAGATGACAGCGGCGTGGTGCTGCAATCATGAAGGCATTGAGACGACTCAAGCAGATGGGGGGGCGCCAGCTGGTGATCGGCATCCCCTTCTTCTGGCTGTTCCTGTTCTTCCTGCTGCCCTTCGTCATAGTGGTGAAGATCAGCTTCGCCGAAGCGGATGTGGCGATACCGCCCTACACCGACGTGGTGAGCTGGGCAGACAATCAGCTCACCATTCTGCTCAACATGGGCAACTACCTGCTGCTG
Source organism: Aeromonas sp. S16(2024) (assembly GCF_041403065.1). Classification (NCBI taxonomy): domain Bacteria; kingdom Pseudomonadati; phylum Pseudomonadota; class Gammaproteobacteria; order Aeromonadales; family Aeromonadaceae; genus Aeromonas; species Aeromonas sp. S16(2024). The sequence continues at coordinate 64,408 of NZ_JBGLQX010000009.1, forward strand.
CAGGAGGATGAGCTCTATATCGCGGCCTATCTGGGCTCCCTCAAGATGGCCTTCATCAGCACCCTGCTGTGTCTGTTGATCGGCTATCCCATGGCCTACTCCATCGCGCGGGCCAACAAGGAGACCCAGACCGTTCTGCTGTTGCTCATCATGATGCCGACCTGGACCGCGATCCTGATCCGGGTCTACGCCTGGATGGGCATCCTCAGCAACAACGGCCTGCTCAACAGTTTCCTGCTGGGGATAGGGGTGATAGACGAGCCGCTGCAGATCCTCAACACCAACCTGGCGGTCTATATCGGCATCGTGTACTCCTACCTGCCGTTCATGGTGCTGCCGCTCTACGCCAACCTGGTCAAGCATGACCAGAGTCTGCTGGAGGCGGCCTCCGATCTCGGCGCCCGCAATCTGACCCGGTTCTGGCAGATCACAGTGCCCCTCTCCAAGAACGGCATCATCGCCGGTTGCATGCTGGTCTTCATCCCCGTGGTGGGCGAGTTCGTCATCCCCGAGATGCTGGGCGGCCCCGAGACCCTGATGATCGGCAAGGTGCTGTGGCAGGAGTTCTTCAACAACCGCGACTGGCCGGTGGCGTCCGCCCTGGCGGTGGTGATGCTGGCGGTGCTGATCATTCCGATCATCCTGTTCAACCGCAACCAGGCCAAAGAGCTGGAGGGCAAGGTATGAAAACTGGACTGTTGATTGTCCCCGAGCCATCCCTGTTCAACCATAACCAGGCCAAAGAGCTGGAGGGTAAGGTATGAAGACGGCGCTGTTGATTGTCCCCGTACCATCCCTGTTCAACTACCACCAGGCGAAGGAAGTGGAGGGGAAAGTATGAGGCGCTTTGGTTTTGCCAAGCTTATGCTCTGGCTGGGGCTGCTGTTCATCTACCTGCCCATGATCATCATGGTCATCTACTCCTTCAACGCCTCCAAGCTGGTGACGGTATGGGGCGGCTGGTCCCTGAAGTGGTACTTCGGCCTGCTCGACAACAAGCAGTTGATTGGCTCAGTGTTCCGCTCCCTGGAGATCGCTCTCTACACCGCCATCGCCGCGGTGGCGCTGGGGACAGTGGCCGCCTTCGTGCTGACCCGGATCCCGCACTTCCGTGGCCGCACCCTGTTTGGCGGCATGGTGACGGCGCCCCTGGTGATGCCGGAGGTGATAACGGGTCTGTCGCTGCTGCTGCTGTTCGTGGCCATGGCCCAACTGGTGGGCTGGCCCGCCGAGCGGGGCATGTTGACCATCTGGATTGCCCACACCACCTTCTGTACCGCCTACGTGGCGATCGTGGTGTCGGCGCGGCTGCGGGAGCTGGATCTCTCCATCGAGGAGGCGGCCATGGATCTTGGCGCCAAACCCTGGAAGGTGTTCTTCCTCATCACCATTCCCATGATAGCCCCGTCGCTGGCGGCGGGGGGCATGATGTCGTTCGCCCTGTCGCTGGATGATCTGGTGCTGGCGAGCTTCGTCTCGGGTCCGGGTTCCACTACCCTGCCGATGGAGGTGTTCTCGGCGGTGCGCCTCGGGGTGAAACCCGAGATCAACGCGGTGGCCAGCCTGATCCTGCTGTCGGTGTCGCTGTTCACCTTCGGCAGCTGGTACCTGATGGCGAGGGCGGAGAAACGCCGCCGTGCCGAGATTGCCATGACCACCCAGATGCAGGCCGTCGCCTGACCCCGGGGCTGTTGAGGCCGTCACGCGGCTTGCGCCGACGGCTCAACAGCCCCTAAGATCCGCATTCTCTCATCCGTCAGGAGCATGGAATGCGGATCTCCCTCTTTATCGGCCAGAGCGCCGAGATGAATGCCGAACTCACCCCCGGACTCGTCAGTGCCATCGACAAGCATGAGGCAGGGCATCCCCTGTGGTGCAGCTTCTCGGGCCTGGAGGGCGATGAGCAGAGCGACAAACGCCATCACGGTGGCCCGGATCGCGCCCTGCACTACTATCCCGCGGATCACTACCCCTGGTGGAAGAGCTGGCAAACCGCGCTGGGCCTGCCTGCCCCCCGCACCCCTTGGCAGCCGGCGGCCTTTGGCGAAAACCTCTCCGGTCTCGGCTTGACCGAGGCGCAGGCCTGCATCGGCGACGTCTATCGCCTCGGCGAGGCGCTCATCCAGATCAGCCAGCCGAGATCTCCCTGCTTCAAGCTCAATCAACGCTTTGGCTACTCACACCTCTCCCAGGTGATGCAGCTCAGCGGCCGCTGCGGCTGGTTGCTGCGGGTGCTGGAGGAGGGGCGCGTGGCCCCGGTGGAGGAACTGCTGCTGATGGACAGGCCCTATCCCGAGCTGACGGTGAAGCGCACCGCCGACATCCTGTTCAACCAGGCCCGCCACGAAGGGGACCTGCAACTGCTGCTGGACAACCCGGCACTCTCTCCCAACTGGCGCCAGCATGCGGCTCACTGGCTGGAGCACGGGGTCGTTGCCGATTGGAGTCGGCGTCTGCTGGGACCGGCCGAGTTTCAGCTGCCGCCAAAGGCGTAACTTAGCACCTGGACGAGCCCGGCGCTCCGTATCGCCATGAAACGCTGGATTATTGAGCGTAAAGCCCTTTTTTTACGGCAGATGCAAAAAAAGGCTTGTGTCATGTCGGGGCTTTCGGTAAATTCTCGCCCCGCAGACATCGGTGTGTAGCGCAGCTTGGTAGCGCACTTCGTTCGGGACGAAGGGGTCGGAGGTTCGAATCCTCTCACACCGACCACATTAGAAAAGGCCGCTCATTGAGCGGCCTTTTCGCATTTGGATTTTACCTTTGCCGTTCTCGGCAGACGGGGCAGGAGCGGCATACGGGGTCGATTGTCTGGTGCTGAATGTCGCCCATTAAAAGGGCCACCGCTCGGTGGCCCTACAGGTGGAGTCTGATCCTGACTCCGGCACTCTAGATTGTGGCAATCTCGTTGTGGGTCTTGTCGATGGTGCCCTCCTTGCGCCCTGGGCGCATGATCAGATATGCCAGTGTTGATGCCGCAATGCCTTGAAGCCGTGCTGAGTTTGCAGAGCCGCATGCTTGGGGTACTCACTAATGAAATGTGCTATTCCCTCCATCAGTTGTGACCGCAGAGAAGACACGGGCTCGTGCCAGGCCTGCAGGCAGAGATGACCGGGGATCAGCTGCTCTCGATACGCTTCCAGCAGCTGTTCTGGCCAGGGCTCGATATGGGAATCATGACGCAGTAAATAATGGGCGGCGGGTTCACGGGCATAGATGAACTGAACTTGGGCCAGGTCGCGTTGGCTTAGCGTTTGGCTGCCGATATGGCAAGTCAGATATTTCCCCGTCTTCAGATTCAGGAAGTGACCGCGTTGCCGACAGGCAATGATGCGATACCAAGGCAGGGGTGAACAGAGAGAATACCCCTTCAGCTCCTGTTCCAACCAGTGACGGCACTCGGGCGTCTGCACTTCTTCGCGCATGGACTCGAGCTGTGTCAACAAGGCTCTGGATGGTTGGGTAGCCAGCATCGCGCTCATCGTCTGCAATCCTCCCTCTGCACACAATCCCGACTTCCAGTATGGACCCTGACCGGTGGAGGGGGTAACAATTCTAATGATTAAAATCAGCTTAGAAGCGCACTTTTTATGCAATAAAGGCCATTAGCCGACCAGGTAGGTGCCGGTACCAAAGGCGATATGAGTCCCTTCTTCGTTGTGCAGTTCCATGCGGGCAACGGCCACCTTGCTGCCCGCCCGTATGATGTGGGCGGTGGCGATAAACTCGTTGCCGCGACCGGGGCGCAGGTAGTCCACCCTCAGGTCTATGGTGCCGAGGCGGGAGAAGCGCTCCTTGAGGTAGCTGGGGGAGAAGTCCTCCAGCTCGTCGATGCAGGAGGCGGCGACTATCATGCCGCCCGCCACGTCCAGCAGGCTGGCGGTGACGCCGCCGTGCAGTATGTTGTGAAAGGGGTTGCCGATCAGCTTGTCATCCATCTTGATGCGCAGCTCCACCTTCTCGAAGTCATAGTGGGTCACCTGCATGCCGATGAGCTTGTTGAACGGCATCTTCTCGGCGAACAGGTTGGCAATGCCACTGAGCGCCATTTTCTTCAGCATGTGTTTCATTCTCTGATACCGATCCCTGTCATCAAAGCCGAGTAAAAACTCCAGCCAGTCTGCAACACTTCCTTAACAGTCGCAATGGCAGGTTTATTGTGGGCGGCGGCTGCTTTAGAATGGCGACCCCAAAGGAGAGCCCATGACCGCCATTGCCGACACCTTGCCCGATCCCCCCCTTGCCCTGCTGCAGGCGGTCTTCGGCTACCAGCAATTTCGGCCGGGCCAGCTCGAGATCATCGAACAGATAGTGGCGGGGCGCGATGCCCTGGTGCTCAAGCCCACCGGTGGCGGCAAGTCGCTCTGTTACCAGATCCCGGCCCTGCTGCGGCCCGGTCTCGGGGTGGTGGTCTCCCCCCTTATCTCGCTGATGAAGGATCAGGTGGACAGCCTGCGCGCCAACGGCGTGGCGGCTGTCTACATCAACTCGGCCCTGAGCCGGGAGGAGATGATCCAGAACTTTGCCGCCATGCGTCGCGGCGAGATCAAGCTGGTCTATGTCTCCCCCGAACGGCTGCTGCAGCACGAGTTTCTGGATCGGCTGGCAGAGCTGCCCCTCGGGCTGTTCGCCATCGACGAGGCCCACTGCGTCTCCCAGTGGGGCCACGATTTTCGGCCCGAATACGCGGCGCTGGGGCGGCTCAAGCAGTGGTTCCCCCAGGTGCCCGTGGTGGCGCTCACCGCCACCGCCGACGAGGCGACCCGCAGCGACATGCTGCACCGGTTGGAACTCAATGATCCCTTTATCCACACCGCCAGCTTCGACAGGCCCAACATCCGCTACAGCCTGGTGGAGAAGTTCAAGGGGGCCGAGCAGCTGCTGCGCTACGTGCAGAGCCAGAAGGGCAACTGCGGCATCGTCTATTGCTCCAGCCGCAACCGGGTGGAGGAGGTGGCAGAGCGGCTCTCCCGCCACGGCTGCAAGGCATCGCCCTATCATGCGGGCCTGCCGCTGGATCAGCGGCTGCGCACCCAGGATGCTTTCCTCAAGGACGACGTCGAGATAGTGGTGGCGACGGTGGCGTTTGGCATGGGCATCGACAAGCCCAACGTGCGTTTCGTGGTGCACTACGACATCCCGAAGAACATCGAATCCTACTATCAGGAGACCGGCCGAGCCGGCCGTGACGGCACCCCCGCCGAGGCGCTGCTGCTCTACGATCCCGCCGACATAGGCCGGGTGCGGCGCCTGCTCGACAACATAGAAAACCCCCAGCAGTTGCAGGTGGAGCAGTACAAGCTCAACGTGATGGCGGCCTTCGCCGAGGCGCAGACCTGCCGCCGTCAGGTGCTGCTCAACTATTTTGGCGAGTACAACGACAAGCCGTGCGGCAACTGCGACATCTGCCTGGATCCCCCCAAGAGCTATGACGGCACCGAAGATGCCCAGAAGGCGCTCTCCTGCGTCTGGCGGGTGGGGCAGAACTTCGGGGTGGGTTATGTGGTGGAGGTGCTCAGGGGCTCGCTCAACCAGCGCATCAAGGATCACGGCCACGACAAGCTGTCGACCTACGGCATCGGCAAGGATCAGAGCCACGAATACTGGATGAGCGTGATCCGCCAGCTGATCCACAAGGGGTTGCTGACCCAGAACATCACCCGCAACCTGGTGTTGCAGCTGACCGAGGCGGCCCGCCCCGTGCTGCGCGGCGAGACGACGCTGGCCCTGGCGGTGCCGCGGCTGCAGCCCATCTCCAGCCGCAAGGAGAAGCGCAGCGGCCTGCTCGACAACGCCAACTACGATAAGCGGTTGTTCAAGGAGCTGCGCGGTCTGCGCAAGCAGATTGCCGAGGATGAAGAGGTGCCGCCCTACGTGGTGTTCAACGACGCTACCTTGGTGGAGATGGCCCAGCTGATGCCGATGACCGAGGACGAGATGCTGGCTATCAACGGTGTCGGTCACCGCAAGCTGGAACGCTTCGGTGAGGCCTTTATGAACCTTATCATCGAGTATTGCCGGCGCTAGGAGCACAACAGGGGTGGAGGTCGATGCCGAGATGCTGACGGTCATCGGCGTCGGTCACCGCAAGCTGGAACGCTTCGGTGAGGCCTTTATGGACCTTATCATCGAGTATTGCCGCCGGTAGGGTCGATTAGCGCAGCGTAATCGACCGCATCGGGGATAGGGCGTCGTCGGGCTACTTCAGGCTGGCGTAATAGGCCGCCAGGTTCTCCATGTCCGCCTCGGTCAGCATCGCCATGAAGGGTGCCATCAATGGCTCGGTGCGGCTGCCCTCCTTGAAGGCTTTCATCTGTTTCAGCAGATAGGCAGCGTTCTGTCCGGCCAGATGAGGATAGACGGGGACACTCGCCTTGCCATCCACCCCATGACAGGCGGCGCAGACAGTCGCCTTGGCCTTGCCCGCGTCGATGTCGGCGGCCTTGACCTGATGTCCCCAGGCCAGTGCCAGCAGCGGCAGGGCATATATCCATTTTTGCATTGTTTTCTCCGTGAAATGAAATAGCGCGATCGCCTGTTAGCCTGTGCGGGCAGACGGCGGTATAAAGAGTGACACGAGCATACGCAGGGACGAATCACGCCACCATGAAGTTGATCAACACTTTCGCCACCGAACTGCCCTGGGCCTGCGAGCCCGTGGCCCCTCAGCCCCTGCGTGAGCCCAGGCTGCTGCACCTTAATCAGGGGCTGCTGCGGGAGCTGGGGCTCGGTGAGGTGAGCGAGGCAGACTGGCTCGCCTGCTGCGGACTGGGGCAGCCGTTGCCGGGCATGCAGCCGGTGGCCCAGGTCTATGCGGGCCATCAGTTTGGCGGCTACAGCCCGCGTCTGGGGGATGGCCGCGCCCTGCTGCTGGGGGAGCAGCTGGCGCCGGATGGCCAGCGCTGGGATCTGCACCTGAAGGGGGCGGGCAAGACGCCGTTTTCCCGCTTCGGCGACGGCCGCGCCGTGCTGCGCTCCAGCATCCGCGAATACCTCGCCTCAGAGGCGCTCCATGCCCTCGGCATCCCGACCACCCGGGCCCTGGTGCTGGTGGGCAGTGACGAACCCGTCTACCGGGAGCAGGTCGAGAGCGGGGCGACAGTGCTGCGCACAGCGCCTAGCCACCTGCGCTTCGGCCACTTCGAGTATTTCGCCTGGAGCGGTCAGGGGGAGAAGATCCCGGCTCTTATCGACTATGCGCTGCGTCACCACTTCCCCGAACTGGAAAGCGGTGCCGAGCTGTTCGCCGAGGTGGTGCGGCGCACCGCGCGCCTCATCGCCAAGTGGCAGGCGGCGGGCTTCTGTCACGGGGTGATGAACACAGACAACATGTCCCTGCTCGGACTGACCCTGGATTACGGCCCCTACGGCTTTATCGATGCCTATGTGCCCGACTTTGTCTGCAACCACTCGGATCCGGGGGGTCGCTACGCCCTGGATCAGCAGCCGGCGGTGGGCTACTGGAACTTGCAGAAGCTGGCTCAGGCGCTGGCGGATCAGGTGGATGGCGACGCCCTGGCGGCATCCCTGGCCCAGTACGAGCATCAGCTGATGCTGCACTACTCCGAGCTGATGCGTGAAAAACTGGGGCTGGAAAGCTGGGAGGATGAGGACCCTGCCCTGTTCCGCCAGCTGTTCCAGTTGCTGGCGGCGCATCGGGTGGACTATCACCTCTTCCTGCGCCGTCTGGGTGAGCTGACGTCTCAGGGGGAGTGGCCCGCCTCCCTGCTGGCGCTGCTGCCGGATCCCGCCCCCTGGCAGGGATGGCTCGACGCCTATCGACAGCGGCTCATTCGGGAGGGTAGCCAGGATGGGGCGCGCAAGGCGCGGATGGATGCCGTCAATCCCAAGTACGTGCTGCGCAATGCCCTGGCCCAGCAGGCGATAGACGCCGCCGAAACGGGGAACATGGCGCCGTTCGAGCGGCTGTTTGCCGCCCTGCAGCCCCCCTTTGACGAGCAGCCGGAATACGAGGATCTGGCGACCCCGGTGCCCCAGTGGTATTGCGGTGGCGAGCTCTCTTGCAGCAGTTGAGGAACAACAGATGAACTGGCGTGTCATGCAGACAGATCGGGAGGCAGGGGTGGTGTTGCTGGCCTGCCCGGGCCTTGACTGGGACAACTTCCCGGCTCTTGCCGAGGAGCTGGTCGAGGGGTGGGAGCTTATACCGCTCGAGCGGGAGTGGGGAGCGGATCGCCACAGCTGGCTGCTGGAGTTCGAAGGCAGCCGGTTGCGGCTGGAGTATGAGCAGCACAGCGGCTGCTGGCTGGAGGCGGCGCACCCGGACGACAGGGAGGTGGTGCTCTGGCTCGGCCGTCAGCACTCAGCCGTCTCATAGCATAAGGATTGAACTATCCGCGTCGGGGCGTATAATCTCGCCCCTCAATTATCGCCATGGTGGCGGTATGGGTTCCCTAACCCCATTAACCAAAAAGGTCACAATATGAATCTGACCCCTGCTCAGCACCAGACGGCGCTGGTGCGTCTCTCTTTGTTCCACATCCTGATCATCGCCAGCAGCAACTACCTGGTGCAGCTGCCGATCACCATCTTTGGCTTCCACACCACCTGGGGTGCCTTCAGTTTCCCGTTCATCTTCCTGGCCACCGATCTGACGGTGCGGATCTTCGGCGCCGGACTGGCCCGCAAGATCATCCAGACCGTGATGCTGCCGGCCCTGGCCGTTTCCTATGTGCTCTCCGTGCTCTTCTTCGAGGGCAGTTATCAGGGCATGGGCAACCTGGCGGAGTTCAATCTCTTCGTGGCGCGCATCGCCCTGGCCAGCTTTATGGCCTATCTGGTGGGCCAGTTCATGGACGTGGTGGTGTTCAACCGCCTGCGGCTGCTAAGGGCCTGGTGGGTGGCACCGGCCGCCTCGACCCTGTTCGGCAATCTGGTGGATACCATCGCCTTCTTCAGCATCGCCTTCTGGCGCAGCACGGATCCCTTCATGGCCGAGCACTGGGTCGAGATCGCGACCGTGGATTACGTATTCAAGCTGCTGATAAGCCTGGGATTGTTCGTGCCACTCTACGGCGTGCTGCTGCGCTATCTCAGCCGCAAGCTGGTGGGGGAGGCCGGCCTGGCCAGTCTGCAAACGGCCACACGACAAGCCTGACGAGATTGACCACCCGCGCGGTGGTCATTTTTTTGCACTTTTTACAAATAAGGCTTGCACAGTTAAATGAGAATGATTATTGTTACCTTGTTTTCCGGGAAAGACTTCATTCGTTCCAACGTGATGGACTTCTTGTGAAGGCACGACATTGCTCACATTGCTTCCAGTTAAGGGGCCAGTTGTTTACTGGCCCTCTTTTTTTGTCTGTTTTTCAGCAAGTTGCAGCCATAAAAAATGGGAGCCAAGGCTCCCATCTTCAGTCTGTGTCTGCTTATTCGATGTCGAGCGCATCGGGGGAGAGGATCACCCCTGTGGTGTCGGCGTAGAGGTGATCGTCCGGCAGGAAGGTGACACCGCCGAAGTTGACCGGCAGATCCGTCTCTCCCACATCCTTGTGGTCGGCACCGACCGGGATGGCGGCCAGGGCCTGGATGCCGATGTCGAGATCTTCCAAGATGTCGACCTCGCGCACGCAGCCGTAGCAGACGATGCCTTCCCACTCGTTTTCCGCCGCCGTGGTGGCGATCTCGCTGTCGATCAGGGCCCGACGCATGGAGCCGCCGCCGTCGATCAGCAACACGCGGCCGACGCCGTTCTCTTTGACGACTTCACGGATGAGACCGTTCGATTCGAAGCATTTGACCGTGGTGATGACGCCGCCGAAAGAGGCACGGCCGCCGAAGGAGCAGAGCATGGGTTCGAGTACATCCACCATGTCCTGATAGATGTCGCACAGTTCTGAAGTGTTGTATTCCATTGTGTCAGATCCACCGCTGGAAACAGGTGGATCCAGTATAAGGAGTGGGGTCGGCATTTCAACGACTATTCCTTGCCCGGAGGCGGGAATCCCCGTTTTTGTCGCGGTGGCGCCCCCCGAATTCCTATGTGGGACAAAGACCTGCATCCTGGATGGCGCGCGTCGGAACCACCAGATTGCCGGGCATCCTGGTGGCGAGCATCGGAAGTTAGAGCAGGAACAGGGTCGCGAGACCGAGGAAGATAAAGAAGCCGCCGGTGTCTGTGATGGCGGTGATCATCACGCTGGCCCCCACCGCCGGGTCTCGCCCCAGCCGACTCATGGTCATGGGGATGATGACCCCCATCAGGGCCGCCACCAGCAGATTCAGCACCATGGCGAGCGTCATGACGGCGCCCAGGGCCGCATCCTGATAGAGGAAGTAGGTAGCGACCCCCATGGTGCCGCCCCACACCAGGCCGTTGATCAGAGCCACTCCCAGCTCCCGCCACAGCAGGAAGGAGACGTTGCCTGGCTGGATGTGCTGCAGCGCCAGGGCCCGCACTATCATGGTGATGGTCTGGTTGCCTGTGTTGCCGCCAATCCCCGCGACTATGGGCATCAGGGCCGCCAGCGCCACCAGCTGCGAGATGCTGTGCTCGAACAGGCCTATGACCCTGGAGGCCACGAAGGCGGTGCAGAGGTTGAGGGCGAGCCAGGCCCAGCGGGTCTTGACCGCCTTGGCGACAGGGGCGAACACGTCTTCTTCCTCGCTGATCCCCCCCATGCGGCGCAGATCGGTGTCGCTCTCCTCATAGACCAGGTCCACCACTTCGGCGACGGTGAGCCGTCCCATCAGCTTGCCCTTGCCATCCACCACGGCGGCGGAGACGAGATCGTCCCGCTCAAAGGTACGAGCCGCCGCCTCGTCGTTGTCTTCCGGATCGAAGGTGACGGGGTTCTTCTCCATCACGTCTTCCACCCTGGTATCCGGCTTGTGCAGCAGCACTGTGGTGAGGGGCAGCTCCCCCTGCAACCGGTTGCGCCTGTCGGTGACGAACAGCTTGTCGGTGTTGGCGGGGATCTTGCCGAGCTGGCGCAGATAGCGCTGCACCGTCGCCAGGCTTATGTCGGCCCGCACCGTGATCAGCTCGAAGTCCATCATGGCGCCGACAGTGTGCTTGCCGTAGCGGATCACCTCCCGCACCCGGTCGCGCTGGTCGGGGGCCATGGAGGTGAGCAGCCGACCCATCAGATTGCGGGGCAGGTATTGGCCGAGGTAGATCTGATCGTCGATGTCCAGGGTGCGCAGGGCGTGCAGCAGCGCCTTGTCGCTCATGCCGCTGATGAGGCTGTCCCACACCGTCTCCGACGCCTCCACCAGGATCTGGCCGTGGCGCTCCGGGTCAACCTGCTGCCACAGCACCTGGCGCTCGTCCGGCGGCAGAGACTCCAGGGCATCGGCGACGTCGGCGGCCGGCAGGCTGTTGACCAGACGCGTCAACTCGCTGGTCTGATTCCGCAGCTCGGCGTCCTGCACCCCTTGGGGATCGAGCAGGCTGTCGGTGAGGGCATCGTCGGCCAGCAGCAGGGTAAGGATGCGGGCTCTGTCGTGTTCACGCTGTTTGGCGCTGTTCTTGGGGGGGAGAGACATGCAGCAAGATTCCTGAATTCGGTTGGCCGGATGGCCTTGCTACATAGGATACCAAATTCAAAACAAGAGGTTATGACAGTAAATGCAGGATAAAGAAACGCCACCCCAAGGTGGCGCTTTCAATATTGGCGTTGGGCGCAGTCTCAGGCCGATGCCGCGATCCGCGCTGCGTCATTGCCCTGGCCGAACCAGGCGAGCTTGTCCGCCAGCGTCACCACTGAACCCACCATGATAAGGGCTGGGCTCTCGACCCCGACCGCCAGCTCGGGTAACTGGTCGAGGGTGCCGCGAATGACCCGCTGGCTCGGCTGGGTGCCGCGTTCGATCAGCGCCACCGGGGTGTCGCCCCCCTTGCCGTGGGCCAGCAGTTGCTCACGGATCACGGCGCAAGACGAAAGCCCCATATAGAACACCAGGGTCTGTTTGTCCTTGGCCAGCAGGGGCCAGTCGAGATCCCGGGCGCCCCCTTTGCCGTGGGCGGTGACGAAGCGCACGCTCTGGGCGTGATCTCTGTGGGTCAGCGGAATGCCGGCGTAGGCGGCGCAGCCGCTCGCCGCCGTGATCCCCGGCACCACCTGAAAGCCGATGCCAGTACCAACGAGCGTCTCCAGCTCCTCGCCGCCACGGCCGAAGATGAAGGGGTCACCTCCCTTCAGCCGCACCACCCGCTGGCCCTTCTTCGCCTCCTCCAGCAAGAGCTGGTTGATGCCCTCCTGCGGCACGCAGTGGTGGCCCGCCTGCTTGCCGACGAAGATGCGCTTGGCATCCCGACGCACCAGCGCCATCACCTCGTCGGAAACCAGCCGGTCATAGACCACCACGTCCGCCTGCTGCATCTGGCGCAGGGCGTGCAGGGTGAGCAGGCCCGGATCGCCGGGGCCAGCACCGACCAGCACGACTTCGCCGTGAGCCTTGCTCTCCTCGGCAAACAGGCTGTCGGCCAGCTGATTGGCCGAGGCGCCATCCCCCCGCGCCAGCGCCTGCCCGAGCCGATCCGCCCCGAGCAGCCGTTCCCAGAAGCGGCGCCGCTCGCCCATGGTGGCGAAGCGGGCCTTGACCCGCTCCCGCAGGCCACCGGCGAAGGCCGCTACGGCACCCAGATGCTGGGGCAGCAGGGCTTCCAGTTTTTCCCGCAGCAAGCGGGCCAGCACAGGCGCCTTGCCGCCGGAGGAGATGGCCACCATCAGCGGCGAGCGATCGATGATCGACGGCATGATGAAGCTGGAGCGTTTCGGGTCATCCACCACGTTGGCGAAGATCCGCGCCTGATTGGCGCTCTGGTAAACCAGCGCATTCACCTCGCGCCGATCGGTGGCGGCCACCACCAGCCACTTGCCCGCCAGTTGTTCCGATGCAAATTCACCGGCCAGCCACTCGATGCTGCCGTTGGTAGCCAGTTCCGCCAGCTCGGGGTCGAGCTCGGGCGCGACCACTGTGAGCTGGGCACCGGCATCCAGCAGCAGGCGCGCCTTGCGCTCTGCTACCTCGCCGCCGCCGACCAGCAGCACGGGTTTGTTGTCGAGTCGGCAAAAGATGGGCAAGTAGTCCATGGGGCCTCCGGATCAGGCGGTTTGGGTCTGGCTGGCAGTGGAGGTGGTCTCGCTCACCGCGACCGGGCGCTCAGCCTTGGGGGTGGCATACCAGTAGCCGAGGCCCATGAAGAGGGCGCCGGAGACGGTGTTGCCGAGGGTCACCCACAGCAGGTTGTGGCCGATGCCGCCCAGGGTGTAGGCCTCGGAGTGGGCGCCAAACCAGGAGAGAGCGAACAGGGTCATGTTGGCGATGGAGTGCTCGTAGCCGGAGGCGATAAAGGCCAGCAGGCACCACCAGATGGCGATGAACTTGGCGGCACCCTCGGTGCGCAGCGCCATCCAGATGGCGAGGCAGACCAGCCAGTTGCAGAGGATCCCCTTCATAAACAGGGTCAGCGCCGGTGCCTGGGTCTTGGCCAGCGCGACCTTGTGCGCCAGGCTGCCCGCGTCCGGCAGCAGGCTGCCGCCGTAGGAGTAGATCAGCGCCACTGCTATGGAGCCGAGCAGGTTGCCGGCCCAGGTCTGCGGCAGGATGCGCAGCAGGTCGGCCATGGCGATCTTGCCCGTCTTCACCCCGAAGGTGAGGAACATGGTGTGGCCGGTGAACAGCTCGGAGCCGGCGATGACAACTAAGGTGAGGGCTATGCCGAAGGTGGCCCCCATCACCAGCGGCCGGATGGCGGGATCCACCAGATTGCCGAGGGTGAAGATGAGTATGATGCCGAGGCCCACATAGGCCCCCGCCATGGCGGAGCTGAGCCAGAAGCCGAGCTTGTCGCTGCGCTCGAAGCGGTTGATGCGGGCCGCGTTGGCGGCGCACTTGTTGATGGTGTCTGTATACATGCTGGTTCTCTTTAAGCGGGCCGCCCGCGGGCAGCTCTGACTGTTTTTTCAACCCCTCCCTGCCTCCCCCTTGCTAAGGGGGAGGTGCTTTTTGCTCCCTCCCCTTTCGAAGGGGAGGGCCGGGGTGGGGTCTTATGTTAGACGGCGACCCAGACCTGCTGGTCGCGCACTTCGACGGCATAGCCCTGCACGGACATGGCCGCATTCTCGAGGCAGTGGCCGTCGCGCAGACGGAAGTGCTGCTTCTTGAGCGGGCTGGCGACCCAGAGCTCATCCTCGTGTTCACCTACGATGCCGCGCGACAGCACGTTGGCGGCGAAGAAGGGGTCCCGGTTGTCGATGGCGAACACCTCGGCGGCCACGCTCGGGCGGAACAGGGCAATCTGGCGCCCTTCCAGCAAGGCGCATACACCGGTTCCCGGCTGGATGTCGTTGAGTTGGCAGGCGAATTTCATGATTGAACCTCCACATCGAGCGAAACAGGCATATTCTGGCGACCTTCAATGAGTGCACAGACGCCGGTTCCCGGTAGGATTTCGTTGAGTTGGCAGGCTAATTTCATCATTTGGTCTCCACCTCGATCTGGTAGACGGGGATGCGCTCAGCCGGGGTGGCCGGTCTGTGCTGATCGCGCTCGGTGACAAACTGGACGTCCGGGTCGCGCTTGTCACTGTTGATGAAGTGGCTGAAGCGTTTGAGGGCTTCCTCTTCGTTGAGGGTGCGCGACCATTCGCACTCGTAGCTGTCGATCAGGGTCTGGATATCGCGCTCCAGCGTCTCGGCCAGTCCCAGCTTGTCGTCGACTATCACCTCGCGCAGGTAGTCGACGCCCCCTTCCAGATTGCCGAGCCAGACCGAGGTGCGCTGCAGTTTGTCGGCGCTGGTGACGTAGAACATCATAAAGCGGTCGATCAGCTTGATCAGGGTCTCGCGGTCCAGGTCCGAGGCGAGCAGGTCGGCGTGGCGCGGTTTCATGCCGCCGTTGCCGCCCACATAGAGGTTCCAGCCCGCGTCGGTGGCTATGATGCCGACGTCCTTGCCCTGGGCTTCCGCGCATTCGCGGGTACAGCCGGAGACACCGAACTTCATCTTGTGGGGGGTGCGAATGCCTTTGTAGCGGTTCTCGAGGAAGACCCCGAGGCCGACGCTGTCCTGCACGCCGAAGCGGCACCAGGTGCTGCCGACGCAGGTCTTGGCCATGCGCAGCGCCTTGGCGTAGGCCTGACCTGTCTCGAAACCGGCCGCCAGCAGTTTGCGCCAGATGGCGGGCAGATCATCCTTCTGGGCCCCGAACAGGCCGATGCGCTGGGCGCCGGTGATCTTGGTGTAGAGCTTGTAGTCGCGGGCCACTTCGGCCACCGCCAGCAAGCCTTCCGGGGTCACTTCACCACCGGCCATGCGCGGGATGACGGAGTAGCTGCCGTCCTTTTGCATGTTGCCGAGGAAGATGTCATTGGTGTCCTGCAGCTGGGTATTGAGCGGGCTCAGCACATAGTCGTTCCAGCAGGAGGCGAGGATGGAGCCGACGGTCGGTTTGCACACCTCGCAGCCATGGCCTTGACCGTGTTTGGCCAGCAGCTCCTCGAAGCTCTTGATCCCCTCCACCTTGACCAGGTGGAACAGCTCCTGACGGGAATGGGGGAAGTGGCCACAGAGGTGGTTGTTGACCTCGATGCCCTGCTTCACCAGCTCGGCGTTGAGCACCTGGCTGATGAGGGGCACGCAGCCGCCGCAGCCGGTACCGGCCTTGGTGTGCTGCTTGATGGCTGCCAGGGTGGTGTGACCCTCGGCCACGGCCTGGGCGATGTCGCCCTTGGAGACGTCGAAGCAGGAGCAGATCTGGGCGCTTGCGGGCAGGGCGTCCACTCCCAGGGTCGGCTTGGCCCCGGCGTAGGCGGGCAGGATCAGGGTATCCGGGTGGCTCGGCAGCGGCATGGCGTTGAGCATCAGCTGCAGCAGGTTGCCGTAGTCATCCACGTCACCCACCAGCACGGCGCCGAGCAGACGGCTGTTGTCTTCGCTCACCACTATCTTCTTGTAGACGCCGGCCTGGTCATCCTGGAACACATAGCTGTGGCTGCCAGGGGTGCGGCCGTGGGCATCTCCAATGGAGCCGACGGAGACGCCGAGCAGCTTGAGCTTGGCGCTCATGTCCGCCCCTTCGAAACGGCTGTCGCCGCCGAGCAGATGGTCGACGGTGATCTGGGCCATCTTGTAGCCGGGCGCCACCAGGCCGAAGAAGCGGCCCTGCCAGGCGGCGCATTCGCCGATGGCGTAGATGTCGGGGTCGGAGGTGAGGCAGTGATCGTCGACAGCTACGCCGCCACGCTCGGCTATGGCCAGTTCGCAATAATGGCCGAGGGTGTCCTGCGGGCGTATGCCGGTGGAGAAGACCACCACGTCTACTTCCAGTTGGCTGCCGTCGGCGAAGGCGAGGCGGTGTGTGGCCTCCTTGCCGCCGTGCATCAGGATCTCGCTGGTGCTCTTGCTGGTGTGCACCTGCACCCCCATGGATTCAATCTTGCGGCGCAGCAGCTGGCCGCCCTGACCGTCGAGCTGCTCGGCCATCAGCACAGGGGCAAACTCCACCACGTGGGTCTCGAGACCCAGTGCCTTGAGGGCGCCGGCGGCTTCGAGGCCAAGCAGACCGCCCCCGATCACCACCCCGCTCTTGCCGCTCCTGGCGGCGCTGCGAATGGCTTTCAGATCCTCTATGGTGCGGTAGACGAAGCACTCGTGGTGCTGGCTGCCCTGGATGGGCGGCACCCAGGGGTAGGAGCCGGTGGCCAGCACCAGCTTGTCGTACCCGACCACAGTGCCCTTGTTGGAGTGCACCTCGCGGTTGGCCCTGTCGATTTTTTTCACCGCTTCGCCGAGCAGCAGGCGGATGCCGTGCTTGTCGTAGAAGCCGGGTTTGACGAGGGAGAGATCTTCGCTGGTGTGGTGGGAGAAGTAGGAGGAGAGATGGACGCGATCGTAGGCGGGACGGGGTTCTGCACCGAAGACGGTGATCTCGAACCGGTCCGGATCGGCCCGCTCGATCAGCTCTTCGATGAAGCGGTGCCCCACCATGCCGTTGCCCACAACGACCAGTCTGACTTTGCTCATAGTTGCCTCAAGTTTGGAGTAATAAAACATCATTCTGAGGCTAGGCTACCGAGTCGGCGGGGGCGGTCGATTGATGCAAATCAAGTGTCTATTTATATATCTCCTCAGGGGTAATTCGAGGAAATTCAAACTTATACATAAATGGGTATACCAGTTGATGGTTTCCGTGCCCGGCGCGGCCCCGGTTGAGTTCCGGCCTGGCGGGCAAGAGGCCGACCCCTGGCAGGGGCCGGGTCATCAGGCGATATGGCGGCGGAACATGGCCAGCGCCAGGGAGAGGGTGACACCGGCGATGGCGAGCAGGGGCCAGAGCAGGGGCCAGGCCGCCGACCAGCCGAGATCCTTGAGGAAGACCCCCTTGAGTAGCAGGATGAAGTGGCTGAGGGGATCCACGGCCGCCAGCCACTGGAACAACAGCGGCATGTTCTCGATGGGGGAGACATAACCCGAGAGGATCACCGCTGGCACCATGAAGGAGAAGACCCCGAGAAACGCCTGCTGCTGGGTCGAACAGAGGGACGAGACGAAGAGCCCTATCCCCGCCAGCGCCAGGCCGTAGCAGACCATGCCCGCCATCAGCAGCGTGGTGCTGCCGCCAAACGGCACCTGATAGAGGAAGCGGGCCGCCAGCGCGACTATGGCGCCCTGGCCCACCGCCACCAGAATGCCGGGAACCGCCTTGCCCGCCATGATCCAGCCCGGGGTGAGGGGAGAGACCAGCAACTGATCGAAGGTGCCCTCTTCCCGCTCCCGCGCCACCGACAGGGCGGTGACGATGAGGCAGCCTATGGTGGTGATGATGGCCACCAGGGAGGGGAGCACGTGCCAGCTGAACTCGATGTTGGGGTTGTAGAGGTGGCGCACCGCCAGTTCGGGCTGCGCCTTGCCCTCGCTCTGCCAGCGGGCGATCACCTGATTGATGTAGCCCGCCGCCACCTGACCCCCGTTGGAGCGTCGCCCGTCGATGATGAGTTGCAGCCTGGCCTGTTCGCCCCTGGCCAGACGGCGTGAGAAATCCTGCGGGATGATGAGGCCGATCAGCGCCTGCTGCCCGGTGATGGCATCTGTCATCCCCGCCTCGCCCGCCACCGGCACCACAGTGGTGAAGGCGGGCATGTGGGTGAGGCGCTCGATGAGCTCCCGGCTCTGCGCCCCCCCATCCTGGTCGTAGATGGCGAGCGTGTTGCCGGTCACCTCCAGGGTGGCGGCGAAGGGGAAGAGGGCGGTTTGCAGCAGCACCGGCATGATGAGCAGGAAGCGCCCCTGGGTATTCCCCATCAGGGCCTGCAGCTCTTTTCGGATCAGCCACCAGAGTCGGATCAGCATGTTTACTCCAGGGTGCGCCGCGTCTTGCGGGCGGTGAGGGCCAGCCAGAAGGCGGCCAGCAGCAACAGGCAGACGCCGTTGACCAGCAGGATGGAGAGCACGTTGCCCGCCTGGTAGAGGGTCTGCAACGAGCTCGCGAAGTAGCGGGCCGGGATCAGGTGGGTGATGGCTCGCAGCAGGGGCGGCATGCTGGCGATTTCGAACACGAAGCCCGAGAGCATCATGGCCGGCAGGAAGGCTGCCGTCAGTGCGGCCTGGGCGGCGTTGAACTGGCTGCGCATCACTGTGGAGAGAAAGAGCCCGAGCCCGAGGGCGCTGCCTAGAAACAGGGTGGTGAGCACGAACAGGGCTATCAGCGAGCCGCGCCAGGGCACCCCCATCACGGCCACCGAGAAGAGCAGGCAGATG
This sequence comes from Aeromonas sp. S16(2024), assembly GCF_041403065.1. Taxonomy (NCBI): domain Bacteria; kingdom Pseudomonadati; phylum Pseudomonadota; class Gammaproteobacteria; order Aeromonadales; family Aeromonadaceae; genus Aeromonas; species Aeromonas sp. S16(2024). The sequence continues at coordinate 83,133 of NZ_JBGLQX010000009.1, forward strand.
AGCATGGCGGCGATGCCGAGCCCGTAGTAGGGCAACAGCTTGGAGAGCAGCAGCTCTGTCTTGGTCACCGGGGTGGCGAGCAGCGCCTCCATGGTGCCGCGCTCCCACTCCCGGGCCACCACCAGGGAGGTGAGCAGGGCACCTATGATGGTCATCACCACGGCGATGGAACCCGGCACCAGGAAGTTGCGGCTCACCAGCGCAGGGTTGAACCAGGCGCGGCTCTCCACCGCCACTGGCAGGGAGACCCCCTCCCTGGCGAGCCACCCCTGCCAGATCCCCTGCACGTAGTTGGTGACGAAGTTCGCCGTGTTGGGTTCGGAGCCGTCGGTGAGCAGCAGGGCCTTCGGCGTGCCATCCCCCTGACCGGCCAGGGCGGCGGAGAAGCCGTCATCGATCACCAGCAGGCCGCGGATCTCGCCGCGCTCCAGGCTGGCGAGCAGCGCCGCCTTGCTCGGACCGCCGTGGATTTCCAGCGCCGTGGAGCCGCGAAGGGCCTGCTCCAGCCGCACCGCCGGGGCGCCGCTATCGGTGCGCCAGATGCCGAGCCGCAGGTGGTCCACGTCCAGGTTGATGGCGTAACCCATCACCACCAGCAGCACCACGGGCATGATGAATGCGATGAGGATGCTGCTGGGGTCGCGCACTATTTGCAGAGACTCCTTGCGGCACAGGGCCAGCAGTCGGCGGCGGTTGATGCTCATGCGTCCTCCTCGCTGGCCTGCTCGACTAGCGTGATAAAGGCCTCTTCCATTGTTGGCAATGAAGGGGTGGGCAAAGAAGTTGCTGCGTCTTTGGCCGCCAACCCCTTGAGTTCGTCCGGGGTGCCGAGCGCCAGCAGGCGACCGCGGTAGATGAGGGCGATGCGATCGCAATACTCCGCCTCGTCCATGAAGTGGGTGGTGACCAGCACGGTGACGCCGTGATCGGCCAGGGCGTTGATGTGGGACCAGAACTCCCGCCGGGTCACGGGATCGACCCCTGAGGTGGGCTCGTCGAGAAACAGCAGCGGCGGCTCGTGGAGCAGGGCGCAGGCCAGCGATAGGCGCTGGCGCAGGCCAAGGGGCAGGGATTCCGTCTGCTGGCCGAGCCAGGGGCCGAGGGCGAACGCCTTCACCATGGCGTCGATGCGCGTCTGCTGCTGGCGACCGAACAGGCCGTAGATGCCGGCGAAGAACGACAGGTTCTGGGCCACGGTGAGCTGCTTGTAGAGGGAGAATTTCTGGGCCATGTAGCCGAGGTGCTGACGCGCCGCCGAGGGGCTGCGGGCCAGATCGATGCCGGTCACCAGCGCCTGCCCGCTGCTTGGGCGCAGCAGGCCGCACTCCATCTTGAAGGTGGTGGACTTGCCCGCCCCGTTGGGGCCGAGCAGGCCGAAGATCTCCCCCCGGCGCACCGCGAAGCTGACGTCATCGGTGGCGGTGAAATCGCCGAAACGCTTGGTGAGGCTGCGCGCCTCGATCACCGCCTCCGGGGATACCCCCTCGGGCAGGCTGGCCTCGCGCATCAGCTGCGCCAGGCTGGATTCCCCACCCGGGCCGCCCCCCAGCAGATCGATAAAGGCATCCTCGAGCCGCGCAGGGGTCGGTACGAAGCCACCCTCCGAGAGGCCGAGCTCCGCCAGGGGAGGCGGCATCTGGCCCGGATGCAGCAGCAGGCGCACCCGCTCCCCCGCCACAGTGCCGTCCATCACAGCCGGGTGGGCCAGGGAGCGGCGCAACAGGGCGCGCCGCTCCCGGCCGTCCAGTTGCCCCGCCTCCAGCAGCCAGCAGCGGCTCGCCATGGCCCCCATCAGATCGGTTGGCGTGCCGCTGGTGCGCACAGCACCGTCCGCCATCAGCAGCACGTGGTCGCACAGCTCGGCTTCATCGAGGTAGGCGGTGCTCCAGAGCACCGTCATGCCTCCCTGGGCCAGCTCGCGCACCATCTGCCAGAGGGCGCGGCGGGAGATGGGATCGACCCCGACCCCGGGCTCGTCCAGCAGCAGCACGTCCGGGGTGCCGAGCAGGGCGCAGGCCAGCCCCAGCTTCTGTTTCATCCCCCCCGACAGCTTGCCCGCCGGCCGTGCGGTGAAGCAGGCGAGATCGGTGAAGGCGAGCAGGCGCGCAAAGGTGGGGCTGCGCTCTGGCTCCAATACCCCGCGCAAGTCGGCGTAGAGGGTGAGGTTCTCCTGCACGCTGAGATCCTCGTAGAGCCCGAACTGCTGGGGCATGTAGCCGAGGCGCTGACGCAGGGCATCCCCCTCGCGCACCGGATCCAGCCCCAGCACCCGGATTTCCCCGGCCTCCGGTACCAGCAGACCGGCCAGCAGGCGCAGCAGGGTGCTCTTGCCCGCGCCGTCCGGCCCCACCAGGCCCGTGATGCCGCCAGTCGGAATGGTGGCCGAGATGGCGTTGAGAGCCACCCGATCGCCGAAGCGTTTGGTGAGCCCCTCAATTGAGATGGCGCTGCTCATGGGGCCAGCCTGACGGTGACCGGCATCCCCTGGCGCAGGGCAGAGTCAGGATCCTGTACCACGATGCGCAGCCGGTAGACCAGGTGGGTGCGCAGGTCCGGCGTCTCCACGGATTTGGGGGTGAACTCGGCGGTGGGGGAGACAAAGCCCACCACCCCCTGATAGGGCTTGTCCGGCCGCGAGTCTGTGGTGAGAGTCACCCTGGCGCCGCTCGGGAAGTGGCCGAGCCAGGGCTCCTCCACATAGGCGCGCACCCAGACCGGCGCTGTCAGTGAGAGGTTGAAGGCGGTGGCCCCCGGCTGCACCATGCTGCCGGTCTCGATGGCGCGGGTGAGGAGGATGCCGTCGCTCGGGGCGGTCAGCACGGCGTCGGCGAGCGCCAGCTCTGCACTGGCCAGCGCGGCTTTGGCTCCTTGCAGCTGGGCATCGGACTGGGCTATCTCCTCCGGACGGTAGCCGGTCTCGAGCTGGCCGAGCTGCTCGCGGGCGGCGCGCACCTGGGCCTGGGTCTGATCCCGCTGGGAGCGGGCGCTGTCGAGCTGGCCACGGGAGATGGCGCCGGTCGCCGCCAGCGCGCTCTGGCGACGCCATTGCTGCTCTGCCTCCAGCGCAGCCGCCTCGGCGGCTGCCAGCTCGGCCCGCGCGCGATCGCGCTCTTCGCTGCGATACCCTTTGTGCATCAAGGCGTTGGTTGCTTCGATCGCGGCCAGATTGGCGCGGGCGCTGTCGCGCTCGTGGGCGAGGGGCACGGGATCGAGACGGGCCAGCGGTTGACCCGCTTTTACGCTATCCCCCTCATCGACCAGCACCTCGCTGACCCTGCCGCCGACCCTGAATGCCAGGTTCACATCGCGGATGTCGACGTTGCCGTAGAGGATGGAGCCGTCGGCCGGGCGACCCTGCCACCAGAGGTAGCCACCGATGACGGATAGCAGCAGGACCAGGATGGCGATGCGTTGTTTCATGCGGGATCTCCTTCGGGGCGGCGCAGGCCGCGCAGGGCCCATACCAGGCGTTGCCGGGCGGCCTCGGGGTTGTCTATCTGGGACAAAAACGGCGCCGCCTCCGGAGGCAGCCAGCCGAGCTGGCGACCACCGCCGGCGATCACCAGGGGCAGGCCCACCGAGCCCATGATGAAGATCATCAGCTGCAGCGGGTGGCCCGCCACCAGGGATCCCTCCGCCTGCGCCTTCTGAACCTGCTCGAGCAGCAGCAGGGGGTGGCGGCGCGGCAGGGTCAGCAGAAAGCGCTGGGCCGCGCGCTCGCCAGCCAGGGCATCGCCAAACAGGTGGTTGATGAAGCCGCGCTGGCGCGCTACCAGTCCGATCAACGCCTCCATGGTGGCCTCGAAGGTGGCGATGGCGGAGGGGTAGGAACCACGGGTAGCCACCGTCTTGAGTTCGTCATAGAGGGGGGCATACCAGAGCTCCACCAGCTCGTCGATAAAGGTGTCACGGTTGCCGAAGTGGTAGACGAAGGTGCCGAGATTGATCTCGGCCGCCGCCGCCAGCTCGCGTACAGTGAGGCCGCGCAGCCCCTTGTCGGTGGCGATCGCAAGGCCGGTATCGAGCAGTTTTTGACGAGTGGGGTGCATCTAGCAGCGCTCCTGTTGCACGGATTTTGATCTGAATTATACGCATGTATAAATTCGAGGGAAGAGGGCGGGTCGATCTTTTTTTGAACGAGGGGTGAGCGGCTCAGTGGACGGAGGGAAAGGGCGGGTGCAGCGGGCCGGAGCCCTCGGGATCCCGGGCAGCCGCGCCGTACTCCCCGGGCGGCCCGCAGGTGGAGTGGTCTGCCGCCGGGGGGGATCAGCTCTCCCTGGTGTCCCCTCCATAGGGGGCCTGGGCGCAGATCTCGCGAATGAGGGTGCGCAGCCAGCGGTGAGCCGGGTCGGCGTCCTGACTGGGGTGCCAGATCAGGGCGACCCTGATCCCCTGCAGGGGTAAGGGCAGGGGCAGGGTCACCAGATCGGCGTGCAGGGCGGCGCAGTGCCGCTCGGGCACGGTCGCCACCAGGTCGCTGCCCCGCACCAGGGCCAGGGCAGTGGCAAAGCCGGGGACCAGGGTCGCCGCCGCGCGTGTCAGCCCGAGGCGCGCCAGGGACTCGTCTATGGGGCCCTGCTCCTGCCCGCGCCGCGACACCAGTATGTGGCGGGCGGCGGCATAGCGGGCGGCGGTCAGGGGGCCCTCGCACAGGGGGTGGCCCGGCCGCACCACGGCGACGAAGTGGTCCTGAAACAACGCCTGGGTACGTAGCTCGGGCGCAGTCTCAGCACCTATGACGCCGGTTTCGAAATCCAGTTCGCCGCGGCGCAGGGGGCCGCTCTCCTTGTCGGGTTTGGCCAGGAAGTGCAGCCTGACCCCGGGGGCCTCGGTGGCGAGCCGGGCCAGCAGGGCAGGACCGACCGCCTCCACGAAGCCGTCGCTGGACCTCAGACGAAAGGTGCGTTCCAGGCTCGCAGGATCCACCTCCTGCTGGGGGCGCAGCACGGCGTGCGCATCCTGCACCAGCTGGCTGACCTGAGCGCGCAGGGCCAGGGCCCGCGGCGTGGGCACCAGACCCCGACCCGCCCGCACCAGCAGGGGGTCACCCGTGGTCTCCCGCAGCCTGGCCAGGGCCCGGCTCATGGCGGAGGGGCTCAGGGAGAGTCGTCTGGCGGCACCCGCCACGCTGCCCTCATCCAGCAGCGCATCCAGGGTCAGCAGCAGATTGAAGTCGGGGGTATTCATGGCATTGCCCTCGCCGAGCCGGGGATCCCGGGTGATGACCCATGACGGCCGGTTGGCTTCATCATACGCGAGAACCCCGCTCTTCATATGGCGTCTCGTGCAGCTATAAGTTGCAAGTCGTGCGTCTTCCGCCTGCTCATGCCCCCCGCTAGCCTTGTGGGCATCATCCTCTGCCGAAGATCATGCCATGTCATCACTCAATTCTCTCCCGACCCCTGCCACCCGCCGCCTCGGGCTGCTGGCGCTCGGCCTCGCCACCCTGCTGCCCATGCTGTCGGGGAGCCTGGCCAACATGGTGCTGCCCGCCCTGGGGCAGGCCTTTGCGGTGCCCTTTGCCAGCCTGCAGTGGGTGCTGGTGGCCTATCTGCTGGGGATCACCTGCCTGACTGTGGTGGCCGGCCGACTGGGGGACAGGTTCGGTCGGTGTCGTCTGCTGCTCCTGGGGTTGGGGCTCTTTGCGCTGGCCTCGTTGCTGTGCGCCCTGGCGCCGACCATAGGCTGGCTGATCGCGGCCCGTGCCCTGCAGGGGGTCGCTGCGGCCTGCATGCTCTCCCTGGCGTTGGCCATGGTGGGCCAGCTGGTGTCGCCGGCGCGGCGGGGCTGGGGTATGGGGCTGCTCGGTACCCTGTCGGCCTGCGGCACGGCGCTCGGCCCCTCCTTTGGCGGCCTGCTGACGGCCGGCTTTGGCTGGCAGGCCCCCTTCCTGCTGCTGGTGCCCCTCAGCCTGCTGGCGCTGGGCTGTGCCTGGCTCGGCTTGCCCCGGGACGGCTCCTCGCCACAAAAGGAGGGGATGAACCTCGCGAGCCTGTCACTGCTGGTGGCGGCCCTGCTCTGCTACGGCCTGGCGCTGACCCTGGGGGGGGCCCTGGCCCTCTGGTGGGGGGCGGGGGCCCTGCTGGTCACGGCCTCGTTCGTTCGCCGCGAGCGCCGCGCCCCTGTTCCCCTGCTGCCGCTGGCGTTGCTGGGGGCCCCGGGGCTTGGCAACGGCCTTGTCGCCAGCGCCCTGGTGGCCAGCGTCATGGTGCTGACCCTGCTCATAGGCCCCTTCTACCTGAGGGGGGTCTTCGGCCTCAGTCTCGGGACTGTCGGCCTGATGATATCGGGCGGACCCCTGCTGGCGGCCCTGACGGGCATGCCCGCCGGCTGGCTGGTGGACAGGCTGGGTGCGCGCCAGGTGGTCCGGCTGGGGCTGGCAGTCATGGGGACTGCGGCCCTCGCCCTGGCCGGGGCGGCGGGGCAGTTCGGCCCGCTCGGCTATCTGCTGCCCATACTGCTGCTGACCGCAGGTTATGCCCTGTTCCAGACCGCCAACAACAGTGCCGTGGTGGGTGGGGCGAGTGAGCAGACCCGGGGCGCAGTGGCCGGTCTGCTGACCCTGTCGCGCAATCTGGGTCAGCTGACCGGGGTGGCCGGGCTCGGCGGCCTGTTCGCCGCCCTGGTGGGTGAGCAGGACCTGACCCTGGCCAGCGAGCTGGTGTTCGGCACCAGGGCCCTCTTCGCCCTGAGCGCCCTGCTGATTGGCCTGGCGCTCTGGCTGGTGGGTCGCCGCCGGGAGGCGGTGCCGGTCAGCGCCTGAGCTGGAGCAGAAACGCATACAAAAACGCCTCCGCGAAGGGAGGCGTTTTATCGGGAGGGGCGAGCTTACAGAATATAGCGGCTCAGATCCTCGTCCTCGATCAGGGCACCCAGGTGGGCGTTGACGTAGTCGGTGTCGATGACGAAGGTCTCGCCGGACTTCTCGGAGGCGTCGTAGGAGATGTCTTCCATCAGCCGCTCCATCACTGTGTGCAGACGGCGGGCCCCTATGTTCTCGGTGCGCTCGTTGACCTGCCAGGCCGCCTCGGCCAGACGGCGGATGCCGTCCTGGGTGAACTCGATCTTGACCCCTTCGGTGGCCATCAGCGCCTGGTACTGATCGGTCAGGGAGGCGTTCGGCTCGGTCAGGATCCGCTCGAAGTCATGGGTGGTGAGGGCGGTCAGCTCGACCCGGATCGGCAGGCGACCCTGCAGCTCGGGGATGAGGTCCGACGGACGGGCCACCTGGAAGGCGCCGGAGGCGACGAACAGGATATGGTCTGTCTTGACCATGCCGTGCTTGGTGTTGACGGTGCAACCCTCGACCAGGGGCAGCAGATCGCGCTGCACCCCTTCGCGGGAGACATCGGGGCCCGAGCTCTCGCCGCGCTTGCAGATCTTGTCGATCTCGTCGAGGAAGACGATGCCGTTGTTCTCGACCGCGGCAATGGCCTTCTGCTTCAGCTCTTCCGGGTTGACCAGGCGGGCCGCCTCCTCTTCGATCAGCGCCTTCATGGCCTCCTTGACCTTGATCTTGCGCTTCTTCTTCTGCTGCTGGCCCAGGTTCTGGAACAGCCCCTGCAGCTGGTTGGCCATCTCTTCCATGCCCGGCGGGGTCATGATGTCGACGCCCATGGGGGTGGCGGCGAGATCCAGCTCGATCTCCTTGTCATCCAGCTGACCTTCCCGCAGTTTCTTGCGGAAGATCTGGCGGGTGTTGGAGTTGTCGGCCTTCTCCTCCTCGCCCCAGCTGTTGCGCGGGTTTGGCAGCAGGGCGTCGAGGATGCGCTCCTCGGCGGCTTCCTCGGCGCGGTATTTCATCTTCTCCATCTCGGTCTCGCGCACCAGCTTGATGGCGACATCGGTGAGATCGCGGATGATGCTGTCCACTTCCTTGCCCACATAGCCCACTTCGGTGAACTTGGTCGCTTCCACCTTGATGAAGGGGGCGTTGGCGAGCTTGGCCAGACGACGGGCGATCTCGGTCTTGCCGACCCCGGTCGGGCCTATCATCAGGATGTTTTTCGGGGTCACTTCATGGCGCATCTCTTCGCTGAGCTGCATCCGGCGCCAGCGGTTGCGCAGGGCCACGGCCACCGCGCGCTTGGCATCGGCCTGACCGATGATATGACGGTCCAGCTCGTGGACGATTTCTCTCGGGGTCATCTCGGACATGATGGAGTTCCTGTATCCGGGGCGGGCAGGGCCCACCCCTTGGAGAATGAGTTGGCTGACGGGCGCCCTTACTTGGCGCTGTAGTCCAGCACTTCGATGGTGTGGTTGCCGTTGGTGAAGACGCAGATGTCGCCCGCAATCTTGAGGGACTTCTCGACTATGGTCCTGGCATCCAGATCGGTGTTTTCCAGCAGGGCGATGGCGGCGGACTGGGCGAAGTTGCCGCCGCTGCCGATGGCGATCAGATCATGCTCCGGCTGCACCACGTCACCGTTGCCGGTGATGATGAAGGACTTGTGCTCGTCGGCGACCGCCAGCAGGGCTTCGAGGCGGCGCAGGGCGCGATCGGTGCGCCAGTCCTTGGCCAGCGCCACGGCGGCGCGCTCCAGGTTGCCCTGATGGGCCTGCAGTTTGGCTTCGAAACGCTCGAGCAGGGTGAAGGCGTCGGCGGTGCCGCCGGCAAAACCTGCCAGCACCTTGCCGTTGTAGAGACGATGAACCTTGCGGGCGTTGCCCTTCATGACGGTGTTGCCGAGGGAGACCTGGCCATCACCGCCGATCACGACCTGGCCGTTGCGGCGGACGGAAACTATGGTAGTCACTTTACTTACCTCGCTTGAGCCGAATGACGGCCGGACTGTGCATGGCAAGAAAGATGGGGATGGCAAACCGGCTTTTCAAGCCTGCCTGTTGTCGGGAGAAAGGGGGAGGCCATGCCGGCGAGGGAGAGGGGAGTCGAAAGGAGAAGGGCCGGGGTTGTCCCCCGGCCCTTCTTGACTGGCTGTGTGGCTAGCCTTTCTTGGGAATGCAGCCGCTGATGCCGGAGCCCTGCAGCTTGCGGTTGGCCGCATCGACCGCCGCCTTGCCGCTGAAGGGGCCCACCATCACCTTGTAGACGGTGCCATTGGCGCCATTGACCACCTGCAGGCTGGAGGAGAGGCCGGCACCGAAGGCGATGCGCGCCTTGAGCGATTCGGCGGAATCCTGCGAGCGCAGGGCGGCGCACTGCATCATGTAACGACCGCTGTCGGCTGCCGCCGTCTGGGTCGCCGCCTTGGCCCTGGCGGCTTCGGCGCGTTCCCGCTCCAGCTCGGCACGGATCTCCCGCTCCATCCGCTCACGCTCGGCCTTCTGGTCGATCACCTGCACTCGTGCGCTGGCGACCGGGGCACCGGTGGCCGGCTTGGTGGGTTGCACCGGCTGCGGCTGGAAGGGCTTCACCTGACCGATAGGGGTCCCCGGTTGGGGGATCTCGGTCGGTACCGGCTGCGGCAGCTTCTCGGGTTGCAGGGTGAGGGTCTCGGCAGGCGGTGGCGGCAGCACGCCCGGCTGGGGCGGCGGCTCTATGATGTCCACCTGCTTGTTCTCCAGCCGTTCGATGTAGCTCCACTTCTCCTGAGGCAGGGTATGACCCTGTGCCTTGGGTTTGTTGGCCTTCACCTGCTCTTCTATGGTGGGGGCATCCGCCCCCTTGCCGTTGATCAGGTAAAGGAAGGCGCCAAAGCCGACGACCAGGGCCCCGGCCAGCAGTGCCGGGATAACAGGAAAGCGGCGAGGTGCCGCTTTCTTGATGTTACGACCACCGGCCCGTCGTCTCGGGCTGTTGCCGACGTAATCCCGGGTCGCCATCTATTACATGCGCTCCAGGGTATGGATGCCCAGAACGCCGAGGCCCAGCTTGAGCACCTTGGCGGTGGCGGCACACAGCAGCAGGCGGCTGTTGCGGGTCGCTTCGTCCACGCCGTCCTTGTTGATCGGGCAGGCTTCGTAGAAGGTCATGAAGTTGCCGGACAGCTCGTACAGATAGGTGCAGAGCAGGTGCGGCATGCCCTTGTCCGCCACGCCGTTGACCGCGTCTGAGAACTGGATCAGCTTCTGGGCCAGGGTCTCTTCCGCCTCTTCGTTCAGGGTCACGTGGCCGGTCAGGGCCTCGGCATCTATGTTCGCCTTGCGGAAGATGGACTGGATGCGGGTGTAGGCGTACTGCAGGTAAGGGGCAGTGTTGCCTTCGAACGACAGCATCATGTCCCAGTCGAAGATGTAGTCGGTGGTGCGGTTCTTGGAGAGATCCGCATACTTGACCGCGCCCATGGCGATGGCGTGCACCACCTTGGCCTTCTCTTCGGCAGAGAGATCGCTGTTGCGGCTCTCCAGCAGGGCGCTCGCACGCTCTTCGGCTTCGTCCAGCAGCTCGACCAGCTTGACGGTACCGCCGGAGCGGGTCTTGTAGGGACGGCCGTCCTTGCCCAGCATCATGCCGAAGGCGTGGTGCTCGAGCGGTACGGATTCCGGCACATAGCCCGCCTTGCGGGTGATGGTCCAGGCCTGCATCAGGTGCTGGTGCTGACGGGAGTCGATGAAGTACATGACCCGGTCGGCGCCCAGAGTTTCATAACGGTACTTGGCACAGGCGATGTCGGTGGTGGTGTAGAGGAAACCGCCATCGCTCTTCTGGATGATGACGCCCATGGGCTCGCCATCCTTGTTCTTGAACTCGTCCAGGAAGACGACGGTGGCCCCTTCGCTCTCGACCGCGAGGCCCTTGGCCTTCAGGTCGGCCACTATCTGGGGCAGCATGTCGTTGTACATGGACTCGCCCATGATGTCCTTGTTGGACAGGGAGACATTCAGGCGATCGTAGTTGCGCTGGTTCTGCTCCATGGTCATATCGACCAGCTTCTTCCACATGGTGCGGCAGTACTCATCACCACCCTGCAGCTTGACCACATAGTTGCGGGCGCGCTTGGCGAAGTCCTCGTCCTCGTCGTAGCAACGCTTGGCCTGGGTGTAGAAGGCTTCGATATCCTTGAGCGCCATGTCGGAGGCGTGCTCGTTCTCCATCTTCTCCAGGTAGGCGATCAGCATGCCGAACTGGGTACCCCAGTCGCCGATGTGGTTGGCTCGGATCACCTTGTGGCCGAGGAACTCGAGCGCGCGAGCACCCACGTCACCGAGGACGGTGGAGCGGATGTGGTGCACCGCCATCTCCTTGGCCACGTTGGGGGCGGAGTAGTCCACCACCACTGTCTGCGGGGTCGGCAGCTTCACGTTGGCGTTGGCGCTGGTCACCATGGCCTCAACCTGACCGGCCAGCCAGCTCGGGTCGAAGAAGAAGTTGATGAAACCGGGACCGGCGATCTCGACCTTGGCGATCAGATCGGAGGCGGGCAGGTGCTCTATGATGGCAGCGGCCAGCTCACGGGGGTTCTTGCGGGCCGGTTTGGCCAGCAGCATGGCCAGGTTGGTGGCCAGGTCGCCGTGAGCCTTCTCCTTGCATCGGTCTACTTGCACCCGGGCTTCCAGGTCGGCCGGCAGGACGCCCGCTGACTTGAGATTGGCTACCGTTTGTTCAAGTAGATGATGAATATGCTCTTTCATAACTGACCACCGAGGTTGCGCGTCGAAAAATGACTGACTGGATAAGGGCGTGAATTTTACCCGCATCGGGCCGAGAAAACTATAGGAATGGCCCGACCCCCTTGGGGTGGCGGATATTTCACTGCGTTTTTCACCACATTGCAGAATATTGATTTGAATAAGTGGTGGTTATCCATTTTTACTGCATATCGAAGCGGCTTGTCCAGGCTATTTTCCCCTGATTGTTAAGGGGGTATTTATTCCAATTTGGTCTGAATGATCCCGCCCCGCTCAGCGGTCGTATCCTTGGAGGACGTTACTAGAGGACGACCCCGATGACATTGGTGCTGTTTCCACTCTCCGCTCACCTGCTGCCCGGCGGCATCATGCCGCTGCGGATCTTCGAGCCCAGGTATCAGCGCATGATAGCCGAGGTGCGGGAGCGGGAGTTTGCGCTCTGCATGCTGGACCCCCGCCAGCCCGACGCCCTGCGCAACATGTATCCCATCGCCACCCGGGTGCGGATCGTCGATTTCGATCTGCTGCCGGACGGTCTGCTCGGCATTACAGTGCTCGGAGTGGAGCGGGTCAGGATAGTCGATCTGTGGCAGGAGCCGGACGGCCTGAGGGTCGGCGAGGTGGAGCAGCTGCCCCCCTGGCAGAGCGGTCGGCTCAAGGCCGACCAGCACTCCCTGGCCAAGGCGCTGCAGGATGTGTTCAACGACTATCCGGAATACGCGGCCCTCTACCCCGAGCCCGACTGGGACGACGCCAGCTGGGTGGCCCAGCGCTGGCTGGAGGTGCTGCCCATCCCGGTGGAGCAGAAGCAGTGGCTGGTCGCGGCCAAGGACAATCAACCCGCCCTCTCCCTGCTGAGCGGCCTGCTGGTCGCGAGCCATTGAATTCCCGCCCCCTGTGATCCTTTTGCCCTGCCCGTCGTAATGGTGATGACAGCAACATTCAAGGGATGGCGCAATGACTTATACTGGCCAACCACAATCGGCTAAACGCAGGATATCGCCCCCCATGGACAACCCAGATGGCGATCTGACGTCTCTTCTCATCCGGGTGGCCGAGCATGGCGACAAGGTCGCCTTCGCCGCCCTGTTCCACCACTTCGCGCCGCGCATCCGCAGCTATGGGATACGCCATCTCGGCAGCGAGGCCAACGCCCTCGAGCTGGTGCAGGAGACCATGTTGCTGGTGTGGCAGAAGGCGCGGCTCTATCACCCCGAGAAGGGGGCGCCGACCACCTGGATCTACACAGTGATGCGCAACCAGAGTTTCGACATGCTGCGGCGCCGCCGCGCCAGCAAGGAGGATCTCTGCGCCGAGGAGCTGTGGCCGCTGCTGGAGTTCAGGGCCGAAGAGGAGCACCTGAGCGGCGGGGAGGACGCCGTGCTGACTCGCCAGATGGCAGATTACCTCGCCACTCTGCCGGAGCCGCAACAGCAGGTGGTGCGCGGCATCTATCTGCAGGAATTTTCCCAGCAGGAGCTGGCCGACAGGCTAGGCGTGCCGCTCGGGACCATCAAGTCCCGCCTGCGGCTGGCATTACAGAAACTGAAAGAGCAAGTGGAGCAAGGCCATGATTAAGACCCATCCGACCGAACTCATGTTGCGGGCCTTCGCCGCCGACGAGTTACCCCTGCCGTTGGCCGTCGGCGTCTCTGCCCATTGCGAGCTCTGCCCCGAGTGCGCCGCCCGTTTGCAGGCCTGTGAAGAGGCGCTGGCCGGCCAGTATCTGGAGTCGGCAGATCAGCCGGCAGCGATGAGCGAGACCATGCCGGAGGAACTCGATGCCATGCTGGCCGGCATACTGCAACAGCCTGTGGCCAGCCCGGCCGAGCTAGCGCAGTGCGCGCAGCCGGCGCCCGAGTTGCGGGTCGCGGGCCAATCCTACCGATTGCCACGGGTGCTGGCCCGCCACCATGCGCCCAAGTGGCGGCATGTGGGTGCCATTCGCCAGCACAGTTTGCCGCTGGACGAGATGGGGGCCCGCGCCAGCCTGCTCCATATCGAGGCCGGTGGCCGCATCCCCGAGCATACCCACAAGGGCTATGAGCTGACGCTGCTGCTGGCTGGCAACATGCAGGAGGGGGACATCTGCTATCAGGCGGGGGACTTCATCTGGCGCGATGCCAGCCATGCCCACAGCCCGCACACCCCGGACGGCTGCCTCTGCTACACGGTGCAGGATGCGCCGGTGCAGTTCACCAAAGGCCTGTCGCGGCTGCTCAACGGCATCAGCCATCGCCTCTACTGAGGTCGGCGGCAATAGAAAAAGGGACCATGCAGGTCCCTTTTTTCATGAGGCAATCCCTCGGGATCAGGCCACAAATACCAGGTAGACGGCGAAGGCCACCACGAAGCGGTAGATGGCGAACGGGATGAAGTCGAGGCGACGGATCAGCGCCAGGAAGGTCTTGATGGCGACCATGGCGACCACGAAGGCGGTGACGAAACCCACCGCAAACATGGGGAAGTCGGCCAGGGAGAGGAAGTCGCGGCTCTTGTAGAGGTCCAGGCCGCTGGCCGCCATCATCATGGGCACCGCCATGATGAAGGAGAACTCGGCCGCCGCATGGCGACTGATGCCCATCAGCATGCCGCCGCTGATGGTGGCGCCGGAGCGGGAGAAGCCGGGCCAGAGCGCCAGGCACTGGAACAGACCTATGCCGAACGCCTGCTTGTAGCTGATGTCGTCCAGGGTTTCGGCGGTGACGGCGGGGCGGAACTTCTCGGCGATGATGAGCAGTATGCCGCCGGCCACCAGGGCATACATCACGGTTTCAGGGCCAAACAGATGGGCCTTGATCCAGCTGTGGATGGCCAGCCCGATGATCACGGCGGGCAACATGCCGAGGATGATGTGTATCAGTGAGAGGGTGGCATGACCCTGTACCGGTTTCTGGCCAAAATGGATGCCGATGAGGCCGAACAGGCGGCGCCAGAACATGACCACCACTGCCAGGATGGACCCCAGCTGGATCACCACCTCGAAGGTGGCGGCCTTGGGGCCTTCGAAACCGAGCAGGTGGCCGACGATGATCATGTGGCCGGTGGAGGAAACGGGCAGAAACTCGGTCAGGCCTTCCACTATGCCCAGCACGAAGGCGACAAACAGGGCGTAGGATTCGGTCATGGTACAGATCTCTTGGTTGATGGGTCCGGATAAAATCAACCCCGATCAGGGTCGGGGCGGCCAATGATGGCGGAAAATCCCGCGGGCAACCAGAGAATATTGGGGGGACCTCTGCGGTTTCCGGCCCCTGTCCGGCGGCCGGCCCTGCTGCATGGCGCAGCACCAAGTGGCTGCCGGTTTAGTGGACCGGTCCCGGGCTTGGTCACCGCCCCGTCACCTTCTGACATGGCCAATCACGCCAGATGCCATCAGTTTGATGATCCCTCAGTGCTGCTAGCCCAGCACCGCCAGGATCTGTTGTTGCAGCGCCTCGTCCAGTGGCGGCAGGGCCAGGGCCTCGACCGCGCTCACTATCTGCTGGGGGCTGCTGGCGCCGATCAGGGCGCAGCTCACCACGGGGTCGCGAAGCACCCACTGCAACGCCAGCTGTGACAGGGGCTGGCCCCTTTGCTGCGCCAGGGCGTGGAGGGCGCGGATGCGGGCCAGCTTGTCCGCGGTGATCTGGTCTGGCTGGAGGAAGGGGCTGGCGCTGGCGGCACGGGAATCCGCCGGGATCCCATCCAGATAGCGATCGCTCAGCAGGCCCCCCGCCAGGGGCGAGAAGGCGACCACCCCCATCCCCTGCTCGCGGCAGACCGGCAGCGTCTCGGCCTCGATGTCGCGCTGGAACAGGGAGTATTTGAGCTGATTGACCAGGCAGGGGGTGCCGAGTTCGGCCAGCCGGGTCGCCGCCCTGGCGGCAAGCTCGGCCGGGTAGTTGGAGAGGCCGACATAGAGCGCCTTGCCCTGGCGCACCATGAGCGCCAGCGCCTGACAGGTCTCCTCCAGCGGGGTGCGGGGATCCGGCCTGTGGTGATAGAAGATGTCCAGGTAGTCGAGCCCGAGCCGGCGCAGGCTCTGGTGCAGGCTGGCAAAGAGGTACTTGGCGCTGCCGCCGTCGCCGTAGGGGCCATCCCACATCACATAACCCGCCTTGCTGGCGATGATGAGCTCGTCTCTGTAGGGGGCCAGACTGCGTTTGAGCACGCCGCCGAAGGTGGTCTCGGCGGAGCCTGGCGGTGGCCCGTAGTTGTTGGCGAGATCGAAGTGGGTGATCCCGAGATCGAAGGCCTGATGCACCATGGCCTTCACCCTGGCGGGATCGCTCCCGGCGCCGAAGTTGTGCCAGAGGCCGAGGCCTATGCCGGGCAGGCGCAGGCCGTGGCGACCGGCGGGGCGGTAGGGCTGGCGCTGGTAACGATCCGGCGCGGCGAGGTAGTGATCATCCATGTTCATCAAGGCTCCTGGGTTGGCTTGGTGGACTGTCGTTAGCAAGAGGAGGCGAATAGCCCCCCTCCTCTTCTTAAGGGGAGGGGTATCATCGCGCCTCCCCCTTTCGAAGGGGGGAGGTCGGGAGGGGGTCTTAGTCTGCGGGGATCAGACGGTAACGGGTCTGATGGCGGTAGTGCTGGCCCGGCAGCAGCCAGGGGTCGCCGAGCTCGGGTCGGTTCGGGCTGTCCGGCAGCTGTTGCGCCTCCAGGCAGAAACCGTCGTAATCCCGGTATGGCCGACTGCTGCGGTCCGGTGTGCTGGCCAGCCAGTTGCCGGTGTAGAACTGCAGGGAGGGTTGATTGGTATGGACCTCCATCGCCAGTTGCCCATCCCCCGAGACTACCCGTGCCGCCCATGCCTGCTCGGGGCCGTTCAGCAGAAAGGCGTGGTCAAAGCCCTTGGCCTGCTGCTGCTGGGGGTGGCTCAGCCAATCCTGCCCGATAAGGCGCTCATTGCGCAGATCGAAGGGGCCCTCCACCGGCGCTATGGCGAGCGGCAAACCGCGCTCATCGGTCGGCAGGAAGCGATCGGCATTGATGCGGATGGCATGATTGCGAATATCGGAGCGCCCATCGCTGCCGCCCTGGTGCCCATCGAGATTGAAGTAGGCGTGGCTGGTGAGGCTGACCGGGGTCGGCGCGTCCGTGCTGGCCCTGAAGTCGATCACCAGATCCTGTTGCTCCAGACGGTACTCCAGGGTCACCCTCAGGTTGCCGGGGAAGCCCTGATCTCCCGCCCTTGAAAGCAGGGCCAGTCTGACTCTGTCCGCCTCCCGCTCCTTGATCTGCCAGTGCTGGCGATGAAATCCCGCCCGCCCGCCGTGCAGGCAGTGGGGGGCCTGATTGGCGTCCAGGGACCAGCGCTCGCCCCCACGCACCAGCTCGGCGCCGCCGATCCGGTTGGCAAAGCGCCCCGCCACCGCCCCCAGCCACACCTGCTGGGTGGCATAGGCTTCATCGGCGCAGCCCAGCAACACTTCCCGCCGCACGCCGGCCACCGGCAGGCTGAGGGAGGTGAGGGTGGCGCCAAATTCGAGGCCGCGCAGGCGCAGCCCCTCCTCGTTTTCCAGTTCGAATGTCTTCATGGTTTGCCTGTTTCGATGGTCAGTGACCTGTCACTCATTTGCTTCCTGTTAGAGCCTGCCGGCCCCGGCGCTGGCGCGGCAGACGTAGCAGTCCGCCTTGAGGCCAAACTTGGCCGGATACTGGGCCTCGACCACGGCGATCACCTCGTCCACCTGCGCCGGGCGCAACAGGGCCACCACGCAGCCGCCGAAGCCGCCACCTGTCATGCGCACGCCGCCCTGGGTGCCGATCTCTGCCTTGATGATCTCCACCAGGCCGTCGATGGCGGGCACTGTAATCTCGAAGTCATCCCGCATGGCGGCATGGGACTGGCCCATCAGCTCGCCGAGTCGCACCAGATCGCCAGAGGCCAGCGCCTCGGCGGCGGCCAGGGTGCGGGCGTTTTCCCCCACCACGTGGCGGGCACGGCGGTAGCAGGCCTCGTCCAGCCCGGCCTTGCCCGCTTCCAGCGCGGCCAGATCCAGGTCGCGCAGGGCCTTGACCCCGTAGTGACGAGCGGCCGCTTCGCACTGCAGGCGGCGGGTGTTGTATTCGCTGTCCACCAGGCCGCGACGCACGTTGGAGTTGACGATCAGCACCGCCAGATCCTCGGGCATGGGGATGAGGCGGGTCTCCAGGGATCGGCAGTCCAGCAGCAGGGCGTGATCCTGCTTGCCGCTGGCGGAGATCATTTGATCCATGATGCCGCAGTTGCAGCCGACGAACTGGTTCTCCGCCTGCTGGCCGTTGAGGGCGATCTCGGCCTGGCTGATGTGAAGCCCCAGGGCCTCCTTGAAGGCCTGGCCTATGGCCACCTCCAGGGAGGCGGAGGAGGAGAGCCCGGTGCCCTGGGGGACGTTGCCGGAGACCACCAGGTTGAGGCCGCGCAGGGCATGGCCACGGGCCTGCAGATGTTTCACCACGCCGCGGATGTAGTCGCTCCAGCGCTGGTCCGGATGATGGGTGATGGGCTTGTCCAGATCGAACAGGTCCCGCTGGTTGCCGTAGTCGGCGGCGATCACGTGCACCAGGTTGTCGCTGCGCAGGCCGATGGCGACGCAGGTCTCGTAGTCGATGGCGCAGGGCAGCACGAAGCCGTCGTTGTAGTCGGTGTGCTCGCCGATGAGGTTGACGCGACCGGGGGCGCGCACCAGCAGGTCGGGTTGTTGCTCAAACTGCTCGACAAACACGGCGCTGACGCGTTGGCTCGGGGTCATAGGGCCTCCTCATTGGCTTGATTCTTGGCGTTGTAATGGATGGGGCTGAGGGCACGAAGCCGCTCTGCGGCTTGTTCCGGGGTCAGGTCCCGCTGGGTTTCGGCCAGCATCTCGAAGCCCACCATAAATTTGCGTACCGTGGCGGAGCGCAGCAGGGGCGGGTAGAAGTGGGCGTGCAGTTGCCAGGCCTCGGGGCAATCGGAGCGCGGGGGGGCGAAGTGCCAGCCCATGGAGTAGGGGAAGCTGCACTCGAACAGGTTGTCGTAGCGACTGGTGAGCTCCTTGAGCGCCACCGCCAGATCCTCTTGCTGCTCCCGGGTGAGATCCAGCATGGAGGGCACATGGGCCTTGGGCAGCAGCAGGGTTTCGAACGGCCAGGCTGCCCAGAAGGGCACTACCGCCAGCCAGTGCGTCGTCTCCACGACGATGCGCGAGCGATCCGCCAGTTCCCGCTCCACATAGTCGAGCAGCATGGGGCGGCCATGCTCGGCCAGCCAGTCGCGCTGGTGCTGCTCTTCGCGGGCTATCTCGTTGGGCAGGAAGTCGCAGCCCCACAGCTGGCCATGGGGATGGGGGTTGGAGCAGCCCATGACGGCGCCCTTGTTTTCAAAGACCTGCACCCAGTCCCACTGGCTCGACAGCTCGGCTACCTGGCTCATCCAGGTGCTGATCACCGCCTCTATGGCGGGCAGCGCCAGCTCGGGGAGTGTCTTGCCGTGATCCGGCGAGAAGCAGATGACCCGGCTGGTGCCGCGGGCGGCCTCCAGCTTGAGCAGGGGATCCTGCTGGCCGCCAGCGGCCGGAGTGTCCTGCATCAGGGCGGCGAAGTCGTTGGTGAAGACGAAGGTCTCCCGATAGTCGGGATTCTGGTCGCCGGTGACGCGCTTGTTGCCCGCGCAGAGGAAGCAGTCCGGATCGTGGGACTGGCTCGGTGCCTGGCTTATTTTTTCGACCTGACCCTGCCAGGGGCGCTTGGCCCTGTGGGGGGAGACCAGCACATACTGGCCGGTCAGCGGGTTGAAACGGCGGTGGGGGTGATCAACAGGGTTGAACATCATCACTCCAATCAATGAGTTGAGAAAATCGTAACGGGCAGGCCGGCAGGCCTACTCCTCGTAACCGTTCGGGTTGGCGAACTGCCAGCGCCAGCTGTCGGCGCACATGGCCGCGAGATCCCGGGTGGCATGCCAGCCCAGCTCGCGCTCGGCCTTGGCGGGGTCCGCCCAGCATTCGGCGATGTCGCCCGGGCGCCTCGGTTCGATACGACAGGGCAGGGGGCGGCCGCATGCCGCCTCGAATGCCGCCACCATCTGCAGCACGCTCTGGCCCTGGCCGGTGCCCAGGTTGTAAGGGTGGACACCGCCTCGCCCCGCGCAGTGGTGCAGCGCCTTGACGTGCCCCTCGGCGAGATCCATCACATGGATATAGTCGCGCACCCCTGTGCCGTCCACGGTGTTGTAATCGTTTCCAAAGACCGAGAGGCAGTCGCGACGGCCTATGGCTACCTGAGTGATATAGGGCATGAGATTGTTGGGCATGCCCTGGGGATCCTCCCCCAGGGTGCCGGACTCGTGGGCGCCGACCGGGTTGAAGTAGCGCAGCAGCGTCATGCTCCAGTGGGGTTCGGCGGCCTGCAGATCCTCGAGGATCTCCTCGATGATCAGCTTGGATCGGCCATAGGGATTGGTGGCGCTGCGGGGGAAGTCCTCCCGGATGGGCGTGCTGGCCGGGTCGCCGTAGACGGTGGCCGAGGAGCTGAACACCAGGTTGTGAACCCCGGCCCGCTTCATCGCCTGCAGCAGCACCAGGGTGCCACTCAGGTTGTTCTCGTAATATTCGAGGGGGATCCGGGTCGATTCGCCGACCGCTTTCAGGGCGGCGAAGTGGATCACGGCGTCTATCTGCTGCTCGGCGAAGATGCTGTCCAGCAGGGCCGGGTCACGGATGTCCCCCTGATAGAAGCGGGGCATCTGGCCGCTGATGGCGGCGACCCGCGCCAACACGGCGGCCTTGCTGTTGCAGAGGTTGTCCACCACCACGGGCTCCATGCCTGCCGCCTGCAAGGCCAGGCAAGTGTGGCTGCCGATATAGCCGCAACCGCCGGTCACCAGTACTCTCATCCTCTTCTCCACCGTTCGTGCCTCACGCAAGGAAAGCCTGAGCAGGAGTCTAGCCGAGGGGCTGACGGACAAACTGTGAACTGGTTAACAAATATGTGTAAACGATTACACTTGTTGGTGTGGTTATAAATGCATCGTCATGGCTTTTCCCCCTGTTATCAGTGACATTGCCCGGTATAATGGCGCCATATCGAACCGTGAAATAAGTGAAAACAGCATGAGCACCATCAAGGATGTCGCCCGTTTGGCCAATGTATCGGTGGCAACGGTTTCACGGGTGATGAACAACTCACCCAAGGCCAGCGCCGCCTCCCGCGAGGTGGTGCAGAAGGCCATGGCCGAGCTGGGCTACACCCCCAACGCCAACGCCCGGGCCCTGGTCAGCCAGACCTGCGACACCATGGGTGTGGTGGTGGGTGACGTGGCGGATCCCTTCTTCGGTGCCCTGGTCAAGGGGGTCGCCGCGGTGGCGGTGGAACAGGGCTTGCACCTGCTGATGGGTAATGGTTTTCACCGTGCCCAGCAGGAGCGGGAAGCCATCGACCTGCTGATCGGCAAGCGCTGCGAGGCGCTGGTGGTGCACAGCAAGGCGCTCAGCGACGAGGAGCTCATCGACTACGCCCTGCGGGCCCCCGGCATGGTGCTGATCAACCGCGACATCCCGAGCCTGAGGGGGCGCTGCATCGCCCTCAACAACCGGCAGGGGGCCGCCACCGCGACCCGCCATCTGCTGGAGCTGGGGCACCGCCACATCGCCTTCCTCAGCTCGGATCACGCCATCGAGGATGCCCTGCTGCGCCATCAGGGTTATCAGGATGCCCTGGCCGAGGCGGGGTTGAGCGCCGATCCCGAACTGGTGGAGAGCGGCATGCCCAATGAAGAGGGGGGAGAGCGCGCCATGCTCAACCTGCTGGCCAAGGGGCTGCCCATCACGGCGGTGGTGGCCTACAACGACGCCATGGCGGCAGGGGCCATCTCGGTGCTGGCGGACAACGGCCTCAAGGTGCCGGAAGAGGTCTCGGTGGTGGGCTTCGATGACATCATCTATGCCAGATACCTGAGACCCAAGCTCTCCACCATGCGCTATCCCATCGAACTCATGGCCGCCCAGGCCGCCAAGCTGGCGTTGCAACTCGCCGCAGGGGAGAGCGAGACGGTGCAGAGCCGGATCTACACCCCGACCCTTATCAACCGGCACTCGGTGGCGCCCGTCAGGCTCTGATCGCTTCATCTTCCCGCCGCCGTCATGGCGGTGGGGTGAAGGCGGCGGAGGCACGTCTACCGGCTCAGGCTTCTGCTAAGCGCCCCAGTCTCTAATCAACCGCCACTCGGTGGCGCCCGCCCGACTCTGAGCGCTCTGCCCCCTTGCCGCTGTCATGGCGGTGGAGTGGGGTGCAGAGGCACCGCTGCAAGCCGCATCTCTGATGACACGCCCTGAAAAATCTCCATTCGAAGCTCAATCTCTCTCTTTTCCCCGGTTTCCCCCGTCCGGATCGCCCTGTTTCAGCCTGCCTATCCGGTAGGGAGATCTTTTACCTTCATTTAGCTGATTTTTACTCTGTTTTACTTAACAAAATCAGTGTAATCGTTTACATCTGTGTGAGCGAGATCGCCGATCACCGGGCAAAACTCCCCTACACTGCATGCGTTATCTGTTTCATGCAGGGAGAGAGAAGAATGCTCAGGGAGCTCAGGGAGATAGTGGCCCGTCAGGACTGGCAGACCCAGGCGATTACCTCGGTGAATCGTCTGCCTGCCCATACCCCCTTGTTCAGCTGGCGCAGCGAGGCCGATGCCCGTGCCGGGCTCCCTTCGCCGTCCCGCATGCTGCTCGATGGCGACTGGCGTTTCTCCTTCTTCGAGGCCCCCGAGCGGGTGCCAGAGGCGTGGCTGAGCGGGGATCTGCCCGGTGCGACCGCCATCAGGGTCCCCGGCAACTGGCAACTGCAGGGGTTTGATCGCCCCATCTATACCAACATCAAGTACCCCTTCCCCTGCGATCCGCCCCGGGTGCCGGCCGAGAATCCTACCGGCTGCTACTCCCGCGAGTTTGCATTGCCCGCCGGCTGGCTGGCCGGCGGCCAGACCCGCATCATTTTCGATGGAGTGGACAGCGCCTTCCATCTGTTCTGCAACGGCCGCTGGGTCGGTTACTCCCAGGACAGCCGGCTACCCGCCGAATTCGATCTCGGTGACTTCCTGCAGGCCGGTGCGAACCGGCTGGCCGTGCTGGTGCTGCGCTGGTCCGATGGCTCCTATCTGGAGGATCAGGACATGTGGCGCATGAGCGGCATCTTCCGCTCCGTCAGCCTGCTGCACAAACCCGAGCGCCGCCTGCTGGACGTGCGGCTGACCCCGGTGCTGGACGCCTGTTACCGGGATGCCCGCCTCAAGGTGGCGCTGCAGGTCAATGAGGGCGCCGGGCTGGCGGTGGAGGCCAGGCTCTATTTCGGCGAGACGCTGATCGCCGATCGGCGCCAGCTCCTCGGTACTGGCGCCATCGACGAGAAGGGCGCCTACACAGACAGGAGCGATCTGTGGCTGGAGGTAGCGGCGCCGCACAAGTGGAGCGCAGAGACGCCGCACCTCTATCGACTGACCCTGACCCTGCTGGACGAGCAGGGCGAGCCCATCGAGTGCGAGGCCCATGACGTGGGTTTTCGGGCGGTGGAGATCCGTGGCGGCCTGCTGAGGGTCAACGGCCAGCCGCTGCTGATCCGCGGCGCCAATCGCCACGAACACGATCCCGCTCTGGGCCATGTGGTGACCTCTGCCGCCATGGAGCAGGATCTGCGGCTGATGAAACAGCACAACTTCAACGCGGTGCGCTGCTCCCACTACCCCAACCATCCCGAGTTCTATCGACTGTGTGACCGGCTCGGCCTCTACGTGGTGGACGAGGCGAATCTGGAGACCCACGGCATGACCCCCATGGGGCGGCTGGCGCAGGATCCCGCCTGGAGCAACGCCTTCCTGGAGCGGGTGACCCGCATGGTGGCGCGGGACTTCAACCATCCCAGCATCATCATCTGGTCGCTCGGCAACGAATCCGGCTATGGCCCGGCCCATGACGCCATGTACCAGTGGGTCAAACGGGCCGATCCGAGCCGCCCGGTCCAGTACGAAGGGGGTGGGGCCGATACCCCGGCCACCGACATCATCTGCCCCATGTATGCCCGCACCCACCAGGATCAACCCTTCCCGGCGGTGCCCAAGTGGGCGCTGGCCAAGTGGATAGGCCTGCCGGAAGAGACCCGGCCGCTGATCCTCTGCGAATATGCCCACGCCATGGGCAACAGCCTGGGGGGTTACGCCCACTACTGGCAGGCGTTTCGCGATCATCCGCGCCTGCAAGGCGGTTTCGTGTGGGATTGGGTGGATCAGGGGCTCGACAAGCAGACCGACGATGGCCGCCATTTCTGGGCCTATGGCGGCGACTTCGGCGATTCTCCCAACGATCGCCAGTTCTGCTGCAACGGCCTGCTGTTCCCGGACAGGACGCCGCATCCCGCCCTGTTCGAGGCGAAACGGGCCCAGCAGCCCTTCGTTCTGTCCCTGGTCGGCCAGAAGCCGCTGACGGTGGAGATCGCCAGCGAATACCTGTTCCGCCCCACGGACAACGAAGTGCTGCGCTGGCAGCTGCTGGAGGATGGTGTGGTGCTGAGCCAGGGCGAATGCCCGCTCGCGCTGGTGCCCAGAGGCAGCGTGACGCTGACCCTGCTGGAGCGGCTGCCGGGCTTTGCCGCAGGCTCCCTGGCCTGGCTGGATCTGGCCATAGTGCAGCCCACTGCCACGACCTGGGCCGAGGCGGATCACGAGGTGGCGCGCCAGCAATGCATGCTGCCGACCCCTCTGGCCATGCCGGTGACCCGGGCGCCCGCCCCATTGAGCGAGCAGTCGGACCACTGGCTGGTGCGTGCCGCAGGCAGCGAGTGGCGGCTGGACAAGGCCAGCGGCCGCATCGTCAGTTGGCAGAAACAGGGCCGCGAGCGGCTGCGTGAGGCCATCGCCGATCACTTCTACCGGGCGCCGCTCGACAACGATATCGGTACCAGCGAGGCGGATCACGCGGATCCCAACGCCTGGATTGCCCGCTGGCAGGAGGCCGGGCTCAATGATCTGCAGCACCGCTGCCTCGGCCTGGAGGCTAACCCCGATAAGGGGACGCTGGTCGTATCCCACGGTTACTTCGTCGGGGAGTCGCTGCGGCTGCTGACCCGCTGGCACCACAGCTTTGCTGCCGACGGCGCCATGGCGCTGCGCATCGAGGTGGAGGTCGCCGCCGACATGCCGTCGCTGCCCCGGATCGGCGCCAGGCTCTGGCTGGCCGACGACGTCGATGAGCTGAGCTGGCTGGGGCGCGGTCCCCACGAGAACTATCCGGACAGGCTGCTTGCCGCAGACATGAATCGCTGGCAATTGCCGCTCGCGGCCCTGCATACCCCCTATGTGTTCCCGACCGACAACGGGTTGCGCTGCGATACCCGCGAACTGCAACTGGGGGATCTGGCGGTAGAGGGGCGTTTCCACTTCAGCGTCAGCCGCTACAGCCAGCAGCAGCTGGCCCAGGCCCGCCACCAGACCGACTTGGTAGCCCAGGGGGGAGTGCACCTCTGCCTGGATGGTTTCCACATGGGTGTAGGGGGGGATGACTCCTGGAGCCAGAGCGTGCGGCCCGAATTCTGGTTGCTCCCTGCAAGTTACAGTTGGAACTGTGTTCTACACTGAGTCTGGGGCTCATGATGAAAATGGATTCTAAAGGGTCTTATTGTAAGTTATCTAATTGATTTTAAATTGCTTTATGTCTATGTAACAGAGTGTAAACGTTTTCATTTTGTTGCCATGATCACAGACCGTCACACAACAAACTGATTACATTAGGCTGGCGCCAGTTCAAACGGTGTACAGCATTCCCTACAAAAACAGATATTAGAGATCGGAGCATAACAATGAAAAAACTCACGACAGTTGCCACCTTGCTGATGGGACTGATGGCGGGAGCCCAAGCCCAGGCCGATACCCGTATCGGGGTCACCGTCTACAAGTATGACGACAACTTCATGGCGGTAGTGCGCAAGGCCATCGAGAAGGAAGCGGTAGCCAATCCCGGTGTGGAGCTGCTGATGAATGACTCCCAGAACGACCAGTCCAAGCAGAACGACCAGATCGACGTGCTGCTGGCCAAGGGTGTGAAGGCGCTGGCCATCAACCTGGTTGACCCGGCGGCGGCCCCTGTCGTGATCGAGAAGGCTCGTGCCGACGAGATCCCCGTGGTGTTCTACAACAAGGAACCGAGCGCGGCCGATCTGGCCAGCTATGACAAGGCCTACTACGTGGGTACCGACTCCAAGGAGTCAGGCATCATCCAGGGCCAGCTGATCGCCAAGCACTGGAAGGCACACCCCGAGTGGGATCTGAACAAGGATGGCGTCATCCAGTTCGTGCTGCTGAAGGGCGAGCCGGGCCACCCGGATGCGGAAGCCCGTACCACCTATGTCGTCAAGACCCTGAATGACGGCGGCGTCAAGACAGAGCAGCTGCACATGGATACCGGTATGTGGGATACCGCCATGGCGAAAGACAAGATGGACGCCTGGATCTCCGGCCCCAACGCCAACAAGATCGAAGTGGTCATCGCCAACAACGACGGCATGGCAATGGGCGCCGTTGAATCTCTGAAAGCCCAGGGCAAGAGCGCCATCCCAGTGTTCGGCGTCGATGCCTTGCCGGAAGCCCTGGCCATGGTCAAGAGCGGTGCCATGGCAGGTACTGTGCTGAACGATGCGGCCAACCAGGCCAAGGCCACCTTCGAGCTGACCAAGAACCTGGCGGAAGGCAAGCCGGCCGGTGAAGGCACCAACTGGAAGATCGACAACAAGGTCGTCCGTGTGGCCTACGTGGGCGTTGATAAAGACAACCTGTCCCAATTCGAGTAATTCCCCCCTCCAGGGCAAGGGAGATCCCCTTGCCCTTTTTTCAACCAGATGTGATGGCTGATATGACAACACGGCAACAATCAGAATGGCTGTTGGAGATGATTGACGTCAGTAAGAGCTTTCCTGGCGTCAAGGCACTCGATAATGTCAATTTACGGGTCCGTCCTCATTCTGTGCATGCGTTGATGGGCGAGAATGGCGCAGGGAAGTCCACGCTGCTCAAGTGCCTGTTCGGCATCTACGAGAAGGATCAGGGCAAGATCTTCTTCAAAGGCGGGGAGGTCAACTTCACCTCGTCCAAAGAGGCGCTGGAAAATGGCGTATCCATGGTGCACCAGGAGCTGAACCTGGTATTGCAACGCACCGTAATGGACAACATGTGGCTCGGTCGCTACCCCACCAAGGGTTGGTTCATCGACCACGGCAAGATGTATGACGACACCAAGCGCATCTTCGACGAGCTGGACATCGACATAGACCCGCGGGTCAAGGTCGGCACCCTCTCCGTCTCCCAGATGCAGATGATCGAGATCGCCAAGGCATTCTCCTATGACGCCAAGATCGTCATCATGGACGAACCCACCTCCTCCCTGACCGAGAAAGAGGTCAACCACCTCTTCAAGATCATCAACAAGTTGAAGGAGAAGGGGTGCGGCATCGTTTACATCTCCCACAAGATGGAAGAGATCTTCCAGCTCTGTGACGAGATCACCATATTGCGGGATGGCCAGTGGGTGGCGACCCAGCCGCTCGAGGGCATGACCATGGATCAGATCATCGGCATGATGGTCGGTCGTGAGTTGACCCAGCGCTTCCCGGAAAAAACCAACCAGCCCAAAGAGGTGATCCTCGAAGTCGAGCACCTGACGGCCAAGAATCAGCCTTCCATCAAGGACGTGAGCTTCAACCTGCACAAGGGGGAGATCCTCGGCATCGCCGGCCTGGTGGGGGCAAAGCGCACCGACATAGTCGAGACCCTGTTCGGCATCCGCGATCACAGCGACGGTGTCATCAAGCTGCATGGCAAGGAGGTTGCCAATCGCAACGCCCATGAGGCGATCCAGAACGGTTTCGCCCTGGTGACCGAGGAGCGCCGCTCCACCGGGATCTACTCCCGTCTCGACATCGCCTTCAACTCCCTGATCGCCAATATGGACAGCTACAAGGGATCCATGGGGCTGCTCAGCGACAACAAGATGAAGAGCGATACCCAGTGGGTCATCGACTCCATGCGCGTCAAGACACCGACCCAGCAGACACAGATCGGCTCCCTCTCCGGTGGTAACCAGCAGAAGGTCATCATAGGCCGCTGGCTGCTGACCCAACCGGAAATCCTGATGCTCGACGAGCCAACCCGTGGCATCGACGTAGGTGCCAAGTTCGAGATCTACCAGCTCATTCTGGAGCTTGCTAAGAAGGACAAGGGGATCATCATCATCTCGTCCGAAATGCCCGAACTGCTGGGGATCACGGATCGCATCATGGTCATGAGCAATGGCCGGGTCGCGGGGATCGTCAACACCAAAGAAACTGACCAGAGCGAGATCCTGCGCCTGGCATCTCTGTACCTATAAAGACAGGAAGACATTATGGAGTCGGCTAAAAATTTCAATCTGATGCAGGCGCTCAAAGAGAACGCCATCTACCTGGTGCTGCTGGTGTTGCTCATGATCATAGTGATCCAGGAGCCCTCCTTCCTCAGCCTCACCAACCTCAGCAACATCCTGACCCAGTCCTCGGTGCGGGTCATCATAGCCCTGGGGGTGGCGGGCATCATCATCACCCAGGGGACGGATCTCTCGGCCGGTCGTCAGGTCGGTCTGGCGGCGCTGATCGCGGCCACCATGCTGCAGGCGCTGACCAACGTCAACAAGGTGTTCCCCAGCCTGGGTGAAGTGCCCATTCCGGCGGTGATCCTGCTGGTCTGTGCCGTGGGTGCCCTGATCGGTCTGGTCAACGGTCTGATCGTGGCCTACCTGAACGTGACGCCCTTCATCACCACCCTGGGCACCATGATCATCGTCTACGGCATCAACTCGCTGTACTTTGACTCCGTGGGTGCCTCCCCGGTGGCCGGCTTTGACCCCCGCTTCTCCAGCTTCGCGCAGGGCTTTATCCGGATAGGGGGGTTCAAGCTCTCGTACCTCACCTTCTACGCGGCCATCGCCAGCGTCTTCGTCTGGGTGCTGTGGAACAAGACTCGCTTCGGCAAGAACATCTTCGCCATCGGCGGCAACCCGGAAGCCGCCAAGGTCTCCGGCGTCAACGTGGCGGTCAACCTGGTGATGATCTACGCCCTGGCCGGTGTCTTCTACGCCTTCGGCGGCATGCTGGAAGCGGGCCGGATCGGCAGTGCCACCAACAACCTCGGCTTCATGTATGAACTCGATGCCATCGCGGCCTGCGTGGTGGGTGGGGTCTCCTTCGCCGGTGGTGTGGGAACGGTCGCCGGTGTCATCACCGGGGTGCTCATCTTCACCCTGATCAACTACGGCTTGACCTACATCGGGGTCAGCCCCTACTGGCAGTTCATCATCAAGGGCGGCATCATCATTCTTGCCGTGGCCCTGGACTCCATGAAGTACGCCAAGAAGAAGTAAGCATTGGCAGAGAGGGCCGGGCATGTTCCGGCCCTTTCTATTTGGAGGGACCCACCCCATGCCATTCAAAGTCAAGATTAACGTCCTGCTGCTGCTCGCCATCCTGGTCACCATCGGTACCGCCTGGTTCAGCGTCAATCACTTCATCAGTGGCTACATTCGCACCCAGGCGACCCAGAACATCAACGAGCAGATCACCCTGGTCAAGGAGAAGCTGGCCGGTGACATCAACCAGAAGGTGCTGTTGGCGGCGAACCTCAACCTGGGGGTGACCAGCGTCAAGAAGGCGCTGCAGGAGACCGGCTTTCACAACATCGTCAAGCTGATCGGCGATATGGCGTTCGATGTGAACGGGGTCATCGACGACAAGGCCAGGGTCGAGGCTCTGCGCCAGCTGATCCCCGCCGCCAACAACCAGATCACCGTCAGTTCGCTGGAGCAGTTGGACGGCAAGCCGGTCATCTCCATTCTGGTGCCCCGGGGTGCCGATTCCGCCTACCTCTATTACCTCGACATGAGCGAGTTCAAGGCGCTGCTGGCCAAGGTGAGCGGGGAGGGGCGCTACTTCTCCCTGGCGGACAGTCAGGGCCAGGTGCTCTACAGCAGCAAGCCACAGGGAGAGAGCGAGTCTCGCCCCAATTCGCTGGATATCCGCGGTAGCAGCTGGACTCTGACCGGCTATATCGATCTCGACTACATCCGGGCCATGACCCAGGCGCTCAACGGCAAGATCACCCTGGCCCTGCTCGGGGTAGCGGCCCTGGTGCTGGTGATCTCCATGGTGGCCCTCAACCTGGCCTATCGCCCCATCCTCTCCCTGCGTGACCTGGTGCAGGAACTCTCTCGGGGCAGCGGCGATCTGACCCGCCGGCTCGCGGTGACCAGCACGGATGATCTCGGCCAGATCTCGGCCGGCATCAACCGCTTCATCGAGCGGTTGCAGGAGATGATGGGAGAGGTACGGGAAGCCAGCGGCCAGCTCAACGAAGGGATCTCGGGTCTGGCCAGGCAGACGGGCTCGGCCCAGGGGCTGCTGGCCGAGCATGTGCGGGAGACGGAACAGGTGGTCACCGCCATCAACGAAATGAGCCGCACCGCGGTCTCCGTTTCTGAAAGCGCGGCCAGCACGGCCGAGCTGACCGGTCAGAGCCAGCAGCTCGCGAGCCAGTCGCGCCGGGTGGTGGATCAGGCCATGGCCAGCGTCACCGCACTGGTGACCGAGGTGGAAACCACGGCCCACTCCATTGCCGCCATGCAGCAGGATGTGCAGCAGATAGGCTCCATCCTCGGGGTCATCGGCGGTATCGCCGAGCAGACCAATCTGCTGGCCCTCAACGCCGCCATCGAGGCCGCCCGGGCCGGTGAGCAGGGGCGTGGCTTTGCCGTGGTGGCCGACGAGGTGCGCTCCCTGGCGGGCCGTACCCAGCAGAGCACTGCCGAGATCCAGACCATGCTGACCCGGTTGCAGCGGGGCACCCAGACTGTGGTGGCGGCCATGGGCAACACCCGGCAGAGCTGTCAGGATGCGGCAGAGAACACCAGCAAGGTGAATGCGTCGCTGGATCTGATGGCGGGGGAAGTGGTGGAGATCAACGATCTCATCAGCCATATCGCCACGGCGGCGGAGCAGCAGAGTGCGGTCGCCGAAGAGATCAACCGCAACATGAGCGCCATCGCCGAGGTGATCACCCAGCTCAAGGGCAATGGCGAGCGGACGGTGGAGAGTTCGACCTCGATGCAGCACACCTATGACAGGCTGCGGGAGATAGTGGGGCACTTCCGGCTGGAATAAGGTCGGTTGGACTGGTGATGGGCACCCTGGCCGTTGGCGCCGGGGTGGCAAGCTCACCGGAAAAGCATGAAAAATGCCAAAAAAGATGGGGGCGACTTGCGTCGCCCCCGATAGTCTTATCGCTCATATCCTTGAACGAAGTTGCTCCCTGCAATCCCTGACTATACCTCTTCCTTTAGGTTTCCCCTTCCCAATCCTTTGGGGTGTCCTTTAGCCATCATGGCCTGACGAGTCATCCGTTCCCGTCGCACTTTCTCCGTCCTGGGAGGTGTCCTTTACCACATCCTGTGGTGAGTCCATTTGCCCAACCCTGGCAGCCAATCTTCCTGATCGACTTCATTGCGTCCGTGCAGGAGTAACTATAAGGATTTCCCGGGGGACGACAACGGCACGTTGAAAAACGTTTTTTCGAAACTCGTTTCCCGAGAAATCATAATGATATCATTTCGTTTTAAATCATTGGGTTGTGATTTTTTGGTGCGGTTTTTTTGCTCTTATCTTCCGACTATGGCGAGAATTTTTGAGGCGCTTGGCTTACGCCGGCTATGGCGAATGTCTCACACCTCGTTTAACTGAGGTTCAGGAAAGTCATCAGGGTCAGAGTCGATCGCGGATAGCCGAGCCGAGGTCGTCAGCATCCGGGGTCAGTGGCGCCTGTGCCGGGGCGGCTGAGGAGCGAGCATAGACCGGCAGCATGGGGTCCTTGGCTGGAAGCGAGTGAAGAGGCGGGCTATCGGGGGAGGGGATGCATCCCGGTGTTCGGGGTTGGCAACTCAAGGGGAGGAACCCTCCCCCTGGATGCAGTATCAGTGGTGCTGCTGACCGCCATACCATTGGCACAGATAGGCGGGGATCAGCATCTGGGGGGCCTGGTCAACATGGCACACTACCAGCGGCATGGCGGGGGCGCCCTGGGCCTGAACCAGGGCCGGGGTCATGGGCAGAACCAGGGCGACGAGCAGAAACAGCGATTTGATCTTCATGGTTATCTCCTTGGTGATAGAAAATAGCGTGATCCTGATCACTTTCTGAGTTAAGGCGAACCGGGGAGCGGCGCAAGGTGGCGCAATAAATTCAACTAATGAAAAAACTTTAAAACCGGGATGCAATGGGCCTGGTGAGAAAAGCATCGCCAGGATGCGCTCAGAATGCATATCCATATAAAGGAGATGCGATGAGCACCCTGATACGGAGGGCTGTCCGTGCGGGTTGGCGCCTATGCCATGATCTGGGACAAGAGATGGATTATTCAGGCGAAGAGGTGAAGATGACTATTTATGTGGTGAGTGGAGGGAGTATTTATGAGGATAAATGCATGGATGAGCATATAAAATTCAAACAAAAAACAAAAGCCACTTATACTAATGATTTTATTGGTTATTTTTAATTTGTTATATCCATTTGTAGATATCTTTCATGAATGAAAACGGTATCTTGGTGAAATAAACACTGCCTTTATTGCGTCGTTATGCGGCAGGTGTTAATGAGTAAATGTCATTTATGTAAACTCCATCATAAATTAACTCCTGATTTTATTCAGTCTCGAGTGAATGTGATCAATGTCTAAGTTTGCGGTGATTGCTAGTCCTAACCTCTGTCACGAAAGGCAAGGGCAGGATAGAACACAAGCCGAGTACCCTACATAAAGAATATCCCGCCTTAGCCACGAGCCAGAATAGAAGGAATCTATTCAATCACTCGCAGGGACCACTGCTAGACGGAATATAATCATGAGCAAATTTTATGTAGGTTCTGAAGTTGGCCAATTGCGCCGTGTCATGCTGCACCGCCCCAACCTCAGTCTGAAGCGTCTGACCCCCTCTAACTGCCAGGACCTGCTGTTCGACGATGTCCTGTCCGTTGAGCGTGCCGGTCAGGAGCACGACAAATTCGCTCAGGTACTGCGCGATCAGAATGTCGAAGTCTTCCTGCTGACCAACCTGCTGGCCGAGACCCTGGATGTGCCGGAAGCCAAAACCTGGCTGCTGCAGCACCAGGTCTCCGATTATCGCCTCGGATCTTCTCTTGCCAATGACGTGCGTTGCTTCCTGGCTGACATGCCGCACCGCGAACTGGCCCGCATCCTCTCCGGCGGCCTGACCTACTCAGAGATGCCCTACAGCGGCGTCAACATGGTGGTCGGCATGCACGCGCCGACCGATTTCATCATTGAACCTCTGCCCAACCACCTCTTCACCCGTGACACCTCCTGCTGGGTCTATGGTGGCGTCTCCATCAACCCCATGGCCAAGGCCGCCCGTCGCCGTGAAACCAACCATGTGAAGGCCATCTACCGCTGGCACCCGCAGTTTGCCGGTCAGGACTTCATCAAGTACTTCGGTGACGAGGATCGTGACTACGACAACTCCACCATCGAAGGGGGCGACGTCCTGGTCATCGGCCGTGGCGCCGTGCTCATCGGCATGTCCGAGCGCACCACGCCGCAAGGGGTGGAACACCTGGCCCGCGGCCTGTTCAAGCACGGTCAGGCCAAGCAGGTCATCGCCATGCAACTGCCGAAACACCGCAGCTGCATGCACCTGGACACCGTCATGACCCACATGGACATAGACACCTTCTCCGTCTATCCGGAGGTCATCCGCAAGGATGTGAACTGCTGGAGCCTGACTCCGGGCGGCGCCACCGGCATGAACATCAAGGAAGAGGGCTACTTCGTCACCGCCATCGAGAAGGCGCTGGGGGTGGATCAGCTCAAGCTCATCACCACAGGTGGTGACAGCTTCGAGGCCGAGCGCGAGCAGTGGAATGACGCCAACAACGTGCTGACAGTGCGTCCCGGCGTGGTGGTGGGTTACGAGCGCAACACCTACACCAACGAGAAATATGACAAGGCTGGCATCACAGTGCTGCCCATCCCGGGTGAAGAGCTGGGACGTGGCCGCGGCGGCGCCCGCTGCATGAGCTGCCCGATGGAACGTGACGGCATCTGACAAGACGGCGTGGCGCCGGCAGAGGCTGGCGCCACACACACCAAGACTCGAGATCAACACTCATGAAAAAACCAACTGTCGTCGTCGCCCTGGGTGGCAATGCCCTGCTCCGTCGTGGCGAGCCGCTTGAAGCTGACATTCAGCGCAAGAACATCGCCACCGCCGCCAAGACCATCGCCCTGATAGCTCAGGAGTACAACGTGGTGCTGGTGCACGGCAACGGCCCGCAAGTCGGCCTGCTGGCCCTGCAGAACAGCGCCTACACCAAGGTCTCTCCCTATCCCCTGGATGTGCTGGGCGCCGAGTCCCAGGGCATGATCGGCTACATGCTGATCCAGGAGCTGAAAAACCTGATGCCGAGTCGCAACGTCACAGCGCTGCTGACCCAGGTGCAGGTTGACCCCAAGGATCCGGCATTTGCCAATCCGACCAAGTTTATCGGCCCCGTCTATGAGGAAGCCGAAGCCCGCGCCCTGGCCGAAGAGAAGCGCTGGGTCGTCAAGGCTGACGGCAAGTTCTTCCGCCGCGTTGTGCCGTCACCGCTGCCCCAGCGCATCGTCGAAGGCGATGCCATCGAAACCCTGATTGCCCAGGGACACCTCATCATCTGTACCGGTGGTGGCGGCATTCCGGTGACCTGGGATGGCCAGAGTCTGACCGGTATCGAAGCCGTCATCGATAAAGACATGTCTGCCGCCTATCTGGCCAAGCAGATCAAGGCCGACGCCCTGCTGATCCTGACCGATGCCGATGCCGTCTATCTGGATTGGGGCAAGCCGACCCAGCACCCGCTGCGGGTCACCAGTCCGGCCGAGCTGGCTGGCGTCAAGTTCGATGCCGGCTCCATGGGGCCCAAGGTCGAAGCCTCCTGCGAATTCGTCAAGGCAACCGGCGGCATGGTCGGGATCGGTTCCCTGGAAGATGGCCTCGCCATCCTCAAGGGGGAAGCCGGCACCAATATAGTCGCTACCCACAGCGTGAATGCTTGAGTCGTTGAATCACTGCGTAGTTAACAACACTGCCCGAATTGGTCTGACACAAATATAGAGAGAACTCATCATGGCTTTTAATCTGCGTAACCGTAACTTCCTGAAACTGCTGGACTTCACCCCGCGCGAAATCCAATACATGATCGATCTGGCCATCGACCTGAAAAAAGCCAAATACGGTGGCTATGAGCGCAAGCATCTGACCGGCAAGAACATTGCCCTCATCTTCGAGAAGACCTCCACCCGCACCCGCTGTGCGTTTGAAGTGGCGGCCTTCGACCAGGGCGCCCAGGTCTCCTACCTCGGCCCAAGCGGTTCCCAGATCGGCCACAAGGAGTCCATGAAGGACACCGCCCGGGTGCTGGGCCGCATGTATGACGGCATCGAATACCGCGGCTACGGCCAGGAGATCGTCGAAGAGCTGGGCGCCCATGCCGGTGTCCCGGTCTGGAACGGCCTGACCAACGAATTCCACCCGACCCAGATCCTGGCCGACTTCATGACCATGCTGGAGCACGGCAAGGGCAAACGCCTGGATCAGATCAAGTTCGCCTACCTGGGTGACGCCCGCAACAACATGGGCAACTCCCTGATGGTCGGCGCCGCCAAGATGGGCATGGACATCCGCCTGGTTGCGCCGAAAGCCTTCTGGCCGGAAGAGGAGCTGGTTGCCAAGTGCCGCCAGATCGCCGAAGAGACAGGTGCGCGCATCCACCTGACCGAGGACGTGAAAGAGGGCGTGCTGGGGGCTGACTTCCTCTATACCGACGTCTGGGTCTCCATGGGCGAAGCGAAAGAAGCCTGGGATCAGCGCGTCAAGCTGATGACCCCCTATCAGGTCAACATGGACGTCATCAACGCCACCAAGAACCCGGATGTGAAGTTCATGCACTGCCTGCCGGCGTTCCACAACGACGAGACCACCATGGGCAAGGAAGTGGCTGACAAATACGGCATGAAGGGTCTGGAAGTGACCGAGGACGTGTTCGAATCCGAGCACAGTATCGTCTTCGACGAGGCCGAAAACCGGATGCACACCATCAAGGCAGTGATGGTTGCTACGCTGGGCGACTAAGGTCGCAGTAGTGGTGCCGGGGGGTGACCCCCGGCTTTTCGACCATGTGACAGCGGCATAATACCTCCAACCCTACGACCCGCAGCTTGCATGGATACCACACCACAGAAGGAAGCTGGACCATGACCAAATTCAAGTTCCCGTCAGCCTACACCATATTGTTTGTGCTGATCGCCCTGGTGGCCGCCCTGAGCTGGATAGTGCCGGCCGGCAAATACGAGATGACCATGAACGAGGCCCTCGGCAAGGAAGTGCCGGTGGCCGGTACCTACAAGCTGGTGGAGGCCAATCCCCAGGGAATCGTCGACGTGCTGCTGGCACCCATCGACGGCCTCTACAACCACGACACCTATGAGGCTGGCGCCATCGACGTCTCCCTCTTCATCCTGATCATCGGCGGCTTCCTTGGCATAGTGACCAAGACAGGGGCCATCGATGCCGGTATCGAGCGCGTCACCGACCGCCTGCGCGGCCGCGAGGAGTGGATGATCCCGATCCTGATGGCGCTGTTCGCCGCAGGGGGCACCATCTACGGCATGGCCGAAGAGTCGCTGCCCTTCTACACCCTGCTGGTGCCCGTGATGATGGCCGCCCGTTTCGACCCTGTGGTCGCCGCCGCGACCGTATTGCTCGGTGCCGGTATCGGTACTCTGGGCTCCACCATCAACCCGTTCGCCACCGTCATCGCCGCCAACGCCGCCGGCATCTCCTTCACCGACGGCATCTGGCTGCGTGTCGCCATGCTGGTGGCCGGCTGGCTGCTCTGTGTCGCCTACGTCATGCGTTACGCCAAGATGGTGCGAAGCGACCCCAGCAAGTCTCTGGTGGCCGACAAGTGGGAAGAGAACCGTGCCCACTTCCTCGGCAACAAGAGTGACCAGATGCTGGAGTTCACTCTTACTCGCAAGATAGTACTGGGTATCTTCGTCGCCGCCTTCGCCGTGATGATCTACGGGGTGGCCGTGCTCGGCTGGTGGATGGCGCAGATCTCCGGTGTGTTCCTGGCCGCCGCCATCATAGTCGGTGTCATCTCCCGCATGAGCGAGGAGGAGCTGACCTCCAACTTCATCGACGGTGCCCGCGACCTGCTGGGTGTGGCGCTGATCATCGGTATCGCTCGCGGCATCGTAGTGGTGATGGACAACGGCATGATCACTCACACCATCTTGCACAGCGCAGAAGGCATAGTGACCGGTCTCTCCACAGTGGTGTTCATCAACGTCATGTTTGCGCTGGAGCTGGTGCTCTCCTTCCTGGTGCCGTCCTCCTCCGGTCTGGCCGTGCTGACCATGCCGATCATGGCGCCGCTTGCCGACTTCGCCAACGTGGGTCGCGATCTGGTGGTGACCGCTTACCAGTCTGCCTCCGGTCTGGTGAACCTGGTGACCCCGACCTCCGCCGTGGTCATGGGTGGTCTGGCCATCGCCAAGGTGC
Organism: Aeromonas sp. S16(2024); assembly: GCF_041403065.1. Lineage (NCBI taxonomy): Bacteria > Pseudomonadati > Pseudomonadota > Gammaproteobacteria > Aeromonadales > Aeromonadaceae > Aeromonas > Aeromonas sp. S16(2024). The sequence continues at coordinate 120,281 of NZ_JBGLQX010000009.1, forward strand.
CCTATGTGCGCTGGCTGAAGTGGGTGGCTCCGCTGCTCGGCATCCTGACCGTGCTGATCGTGGCCTGCCTGAGCCTGGGGGCCCTGCTCTCATAAAGATGACAAGCAAGCAGCAACGGGAGCCTGAAGGCTCCCGTTTTTTATGGGCGCAAGTGATGGGCGCAAAATGACAGGCAATAAAAAGGCGACCAGCGGGTCGCCTCTATCTATTCGGGGGAGGGGGCTTAGCGGGCCTGCGCCAGGGTGCGCACCACGGCAGCATGGGCCTGGCGGGTGCGGCTGATGTGGCGCGGGGCTATCAGCACAACATCGTTGCCGGCGACGGCCCCCAGGATCTCGGGATCGGCGTGGCGATCCAGCAGGCGGGCCACCACGGTCGCGGCCCCCGGGGTGGTGTGGATCAGCACCATCTGCTGGTTGTGCACCACGGCGCGCACCATGTCGTGCACGGAGCGGGTGCTGCCGGCAGGTTCCAGCTGCTCGTCAACCAGCGTGTAGACCTTCTTGCCGTTGGCATTCTGGGCCTTGGCGACGCCGAGGCGGCGCAGCAGACGGGAGATGGTGGACTGGCTGATGTCGGCAAAGCCGCGCATCGACAGCTCGCGGCGGATCTCTTCCTGGGTGCTGTAGCAGTGCTGGCCGATGATCTGGCGGCAGGCATCGAGCTGGGCCAGGTCGGACTCCTGTTCCAGGGGGCGACTGAGGGTCTTGACCATGGCGACTTCCTTTGACGATGACCGATGGCTATCGTGCTCAGTCTGTCACGCCTGCTTTTCATAGTGAAAAACACTGATGACAAGCATTTCGGTAGGTGATGAGCGATGTATAGCCGTTGCGAGATGGCAAATTATAACCAAAGGGGGAATAAGTGATGTGACAGGGGTCAAAAATGGGCCCCGTAGGGCCCGACAGAGTATCAATAGCGTTCGCTGACGATGTCCTGGGTGAAGGATTTCTCGCAGTATTTGCACTTCATCCGCACCGCGCCCTTCACTTCGCGCACCCGGAAGTAGCTGTCCACCGGCTCGTTGTGGGAGATGCAGTTGGAGTTGGGGCAGTGGAACACCCCGGTGATGAACTCCGGCAGCTTCAGCTGGTGCTTCTTCACAACGGCGAAGTCTTCGATGATGTTGACGGTCGCGGTCGGGGCAAACAGCGCCAGCTGGTTGGCCTGCTGTTCGGTCAGGCGGGTGTTCTCGATCTTGATGAGATCCTTCTTGCCCAGGGCGCCTGACTTGAGGTTGAAGCCGACGGTGATCCGCTCCTGGGTCTCGATCAGCTGGAACAGCTTGAGGATCTTGATGCCCTGGCCGGCGGGGACGTGGTCGATGACGGAGCCGTGACGGATGGCTTCGACTTGCAGTTGGTTCTTCTCGGACATGATGTTCCCCTTTTCCCTTAGACGGTTTCGTTCAGTACCAGTGCCAGCAGCGCCTGGCGTGCATAGACCCCGTTTTCCGCCTGCTGGAAGTAGTAGGCGTGGGGGGTCTTGTCGACGGCGACCTCGATCTCGTCGACCCGGGGCAGGGGATGCAGGATCTTCATGGTGGGCTTGGCCCCTTCCAGGGTCGCCAGCTCCAGCACGAACTTGGCGGCCATGTGCTTGTACTCTGTCTCGTCGAAGCGCTCCTTCTGGACCCGGGTCATGTAGAGGATGTCCAGCTCCGGCATCACCTCTTCCATGGTCTCGTGGACGCTGAAGCGGATGCCCTTCTCCTCCAGCTCTTCGCAGAGGTAGTCCGGCATCGCCAGGGCTTCCGGGGAGATGAAGAAGAAGCGGCAGTTGAACAGGCTCAGGGCCTGGGCCAGGGAGTGGACGGTACGGCCGTATTTGAGGTCACCGACGAAGGCCACGTTGAGGCCGTCCAGCTTGCCTTGCGTCTCGTGGATGGAGAAGAGATCGAGCAGGGTCTGGGTCGGATGCTGGTTGGAGCCGTCACCGCCGTTGATGACAGGCACCCGGGAGAACTCGGAGGCCAGACGGGCGGCGCCCTCCTTCGGGTGGCGCATCACCACGGCATCGGCATAGGAGCCGATGATCTTGATGGAGTCGGCCAGGGTCTCGCCCTTCTTGGCGCTGGTGTTGCCGCCGTCGGCGAAGCCGATGATGTTGCCGCCGAGGCGCTGTACCGCGGTCTCGAACGAGAGACGGGTGCGGGTGGAGGCCTCGAAGAAGCAGCTGGCGACCAGCTTGTCTTTCAGCAGGCGGGTGTCGGGTTCGGCCTTCAACCGCTGCGCGGTGGCGACCACCAGTTCCATGTCGGACCGGGTCAGGTCCGAGATGGAGATGACGTGTTTGTTATAGAGTGGATTGGTCATCGTCTGCATTCCCTTTGACATCAATGAAGGTTTTTCTGGCACAAAAAAAAGCCCCTGAAACAGGGGCTCTTTTTAAAAACAACTGGGGATCTGTGGGTCGGAAACCGGAAACAACGGGGCCGCTCTGGTGCGCTCCACCCGTCTGCAAGGCTGCTTTCTTCATCAAAAACGGCATCGTCCTGTCCCGACCTTTTTCAAAACCGGACAGATTATAGGGCTGGTTTTTGAATTGTCAAAAATTTATTTCAGAGGCAGGATTTGCCGGTAAAAACGTTTGAGTGTCGCGAACGGGTCGACAAATCCAGACCTGGTGCTCAGGCTGCAGCGGCAGTCCGTCCGTGGCCATGCTGCGCAGATAGCCGAGCCTGTGGTGCCCTTCCAGCAGACAATATGGCTGCGGCAGGGGTTGGCCATCGGGGTAGCAGGCACCGGGCTCGGGGGCGAGCACTATGATGGGTTCGGACCAGGTGCCCCGGCTCAGCATGTCCTCGCCGAGCCAGGAGCGGCGCACATAGCGGTTGCTGCGCAGCATCTCCCCCCAGCGCTCGATCACCTCCATATGGCGGGAGCCTATCTGGCTTACTACCTTGGCCGTATCCCAGGCCTCGCACTCGAAGTGGTGGCGGGCGAGGTCGATAAAGCTCCAGTTGGACTCAAAACCGCGCCAATGGCGGTAAATCCACTGCATCAGCACATTTTGGGGGATGAAGGGCACCAGGGGAGAGACCCGCTCGAGATAGTCTGGCAGGGACTCGGTTTTGCGCTCATCCCGGAAGTTGAGGGGCGCAAGTTGTTGAAGTAGGCGGTAATTGAGCATGAGCGACCTCCCTGTTGCTGGTTTCACCCTACCCCCATTTATGCCCCATTCCTACCCCGACGGGACTGCAAATACAGCAAGTTACCCCGGCTGGTTGCGGGAATTGCCGCGATTTGCTCGTGAATTGTTCGATCGCATCGAAAGTGAGAAAAAAAGCCTTTACCTTTGATCCCGGCTTTGTATAATTCGCCTCGTTTGTTGCAGGGGCGTAGTTCCAATTGGTAGAACAGCGGTCTCCAAAACCGATGGTTGCGGGTTCGAGTCCTGCCGCCCCTGCCATTTTCAGAAAGGCCAGCTCATTGAGCTGGCCTTTCGCATTTCTGGCTTTCCCTTTTGCCGCTGCCATGCGGCCCCTGTTTTCCGTCGGACTCTTCCTGTCTCCCTCCCGCCATCCGGCCTTGCAAGGGCCTGGTCAGGCCCCCCTTCGCCGGTCGCTGCCGCACCATACTGCCCCGCCGTTTCTGGCAATAGTGCGCCGTATCTCCGTGCTACACCGCCTGAGCTGTGCCACGCGGTGCCGGTGGGGCTGGCCTGTGACTTCCATGGCCGGACCCCGAGCCTGAAGGCCGTCTGGTCAGGGTGAAACGAGGGATCGCCGAGCACAACAAGGTCGCATCTGAGCGGCCTTGTTATTGAGCGGTCAGGTTCGCTGCTGGATCAGCAGGTCCAGATAGGCGCCTTCGATCAGCTGGGAGGGCTCCACATCGAGACGTGCCATGATGTCATGGGCCTCCTGCATCCCCGCCTCGAGCGGTTCGCCATCCTCCAGCACCACCTCCAGCTCGAGAAAGTCGCCGAGCCCCTCGACCCTGTCGAGATGGATACGGGTTCTGCCGACCAGCAACAGGGTGCGCGTCTTCTGCACCCTGCCTATCTGGCCACAGGCCAGACTGAGGGTCTCCCGCAGGCGGTCCGGCTCGCTCGTCGGGGTCAGGTGATAGAAGCTCTCCTTGGGGCCTTGCCGATCGGCGCGGCGGTAGAAGATGAGTTCACCGGCCGAGGGGGAGAGGGTGCGCAGCTTGAGTCGACCTGACTCGCAGCGGAAGAAGGTATCATCCTGCGCTATCTCGACGGGCCCTCGGTCGGCGAGGGCGGCCGCCTTGGGGAGGAGGGCGTCGATCCGCGGGATCCTGGCCTTGATCTCGATATTTCGGGGCATGGTATGAGGGTCTCCTTGGGAACTAGGGTGCCCAACCTATCACAGATATGGCTTGCCAGCGGCGACGGGCATACCACCAGTTTCGTGAACCGCAGCACAGTCTGTCGCCGACAAGTTAGAAATCGAACAGATTCACTAAAGTCAAACCCTGATGGTGCCGATAGTGTCTACCAATATGGGGGTATTCCTGGCCTCCTGTCACCACAAGGATTTGTAGTCATGACACTCTCGTTGCGCGGCAAGCTGCTCGCGACCAGCCTGGGGGTAGTGCTGCTGATGGCTGCCCTGCTCGGTATCGTCGCCTTCCACACCCTCAAAACACGGACCCTTGACGCCATCCAGAGCGAGGCGGTGAACTATGGTCACGCCCACTCTGTGGCCATCGGCAACTGGATGGCGGATCGCAAGCACGCGGTCGATGCCCTGGCCGCCGTCATTGCCGACAATCCCCAGGCGACCCTGGTGCCGCACCTGCTGCAGACCCGCACCTCCGGCGGTTTCGGTCTCACCTATTTTGGCTCGGCGCAAGGGGCCATGACCCGTCACGATCCCTCACTCAACACCGCCAACTATGATCCCAGGGCGCGCCCCTGGTATCAGAACGCCAGCAAGGCGGGCAAGCTGATCGTCACCCCGCCCTACGTCAGCGTGACCATGCAGCAGATGGTGGTGACCCTGGCGGAGCCGGTGAGTCATCAGGGTCAGGTGATCGGGGTGGCCGGGGCGGATCTCTCCCTGGATGCCCTGATCGACGAGGTGCTGGCCATGAAGGTGCAGGGGGAGGGCTACGCCATGCTGCTGGACCGCTCCGGCCTCATCGTCGGCCACCCGCAGAAGGAGCTGGCCCTCAAGCAGGTGGCCGAGCTGGCCCCCGGCCTCACGGGGGCGACCCTGGATGGCTGGAGCCGGGACGGCGAGCTGCACGTCGCCACCATAGCGGGGCGTGAGGTGCTGCTGTCGGTGCAGGGGGTGCCAGGCACCGACTGGCTGCTCGCCATGGTGATGTACAAGGATGTGCTGGAGGCGCCCTTCGCCAGCCTGCTGTGGCAGCTGGTGGGGCTGACCCTGGTGCTGCTGCTGGTGTTCAGCGCCCTGCTCATCGCCATGTTCAACTACCTCTTTGCCGATCTCGGCCGGGTCTCCAAGGCGCTGGCCGACATCGCCCACGGCGAGGGGGATCTCACCGTGCAGATCGCGGCCCAAAGCAAGGACGAGGTGGGGCTGCTGGCCCAGAACTTCAACCTGTTCGTGGCCCGGCTGCACGGCATCGTCAGCCGATTGCGGGATGTCACCGTCGAACTGGCGGCCCAGTCGCGGACCCAGGCGGCGGGGGCAGAGGCCCGCAGCCAGCGGGTGCGCGAGCAGCAGGACGAGATCGTCATGGTGGCGACCGCGGTGACCGAGATGGCGTCCGCCACCCAGGAGATCGCCGGCAACGCCGAGTTTGCCGCCACCACCTCCGGCGAGGCGGTCAGACTGGCCGTGGCCGGTCAGTCCCAGGTCGGCCAGAGCCAGCGCAGCATCAGCGGCCTGGCGGGAGAGGTGGCCGACGCCAGCCAGACCATTCATGAGCTGGATGGCCATGCCCAGAAGATCAGCGGCATCCTGGCCACCATCAGCGGCATCGCCGAGCAGACCAACCTGCTGGCACTGAACGCCGCCATCGAGGCGGCCCGGGCCGGGGAGCAGGGCCGCGGCTTCGCCGTGGTGGCGGACGAGGTGAGGGTGCTGTCGCGCCGCACCCACGACTCCACCGCCGAGATCCAGCAGATGATCGAGGCCCTGCAGCAGACCACGCGCCGCGCCGTGGGGGGCATGGAGACCAGCCGCCAGCTGGCGGGCACCAGCGTCGAGGATGCGGAGGCGGCGAACCAGAGCCTGGCGCGGATCAACGAGGCCATAGGCGCCATCAGCGACATGGCGACCCAGATAGCGGCGGCCGCCGAGGAGCAGACCTCGGTGACTGGCGAGATCAGCCGCAACACCGAGAACATACGCCACGTCTCCCAGACGCTGGCGGAGCAGGCGAAGGAGGAGGCCGCCCAGGCCGCCGAGCTCAAGTCCCTGACCGAGCGGCTGGAGCAGGAGATAGGCCGCTTCAGGCTTTAGGGGCAGACCCCGATGTGACAAAGGCGACCCCGGGGTCGCCTTTATTCATGCGGTGTATGGATCATTTGTCACCATGCACCTGCTGAATAATGCCGTGCCCAGGTTTTGAAACCGGCCCGATCAGGGGCTCAGAGCGGCTTGATGTCGCTGTAGAACTCGATGACCCGCTGGTAGCCGTGCCCTTCGTAGAGCGCCTGGGCACCCTGATTGTCGGTGGCGGTGCTCAGGCGGCTTCGGGCTCGGCAGGAAGCCGGTAGAACGCCCGGTATTGCGCGAACAGGGGGGTGATCCTGGGAATGTCCGGGGGAGTGGCCTGGAAGATCTTCAAGGCGTCTTCCCGGCCGGCTCCTGGCTGACCCAGATCAGCTGGTCGGTGGCAAAGCCCAGCCCCCTGGCCTTGGCGATCAGCGCATCCACCTTCTCCTTCGGCGGCTTGGGGGAGCGGGAGAGGATCCACAGGTAGTCGTGGTTGTAGCTGGTCACCAGGGAGAGCTGGTAGTCGGGGTCGAGATCGATGACGTTGTAGCCGCCGTAGAAGGGGCCGAAGAAGCTCACCTTGAGCCGCGCCTCGTCCGGCTTGTCAACGAAATAGGCCTTGCCCTCGGCCTCGCGCCAGCTGCCATCGCTCTGCAGGCCGCGGTTGAGCACCTTGACGCCGCCATCGTCACGCAGGCTGTAGGTGGCGCTCACCCGCTCCAGCCCCCGCTCGAAGCTGTGGTCGAGGCGGGCGATTTCGTACCAGGTGCCGAGGTAGCGATCGAGCTGGAAGCCGGTGACGGGGCGGATGCCGTCGGCGAGGCCGGTGCAGGCCGTCAGTAGCCAAGCGGTGAGCAGACAAAACAGTGAACGCATGGGGGATCCCTCTCTTTTAGCCTTCGATGATGCGCAGCTGGCCGTCCCGGAAGCGGGAGGCCTGATCCGTCGGCGTGCTGCCGAAGAAGCGCTTGTACTCCCGGCTGAACTGGGAGTTGCTCTCGTAACCGACCCTGGCCGCCGCCGCCCCCGCCTTGATGCCGTCGTGCAGCATCATCATGCGCGCCTTGTGCAGGCGAAACGACTTGATGTACTGCAGCGGCGAGGTGGCGGTGACCGCCTTGAAGTGGTGGTGGAAGGCGGAGACGCTCATGTTCACCTCCCGGGCCAGCTCCTCCATGGTGAGGGGGTCGGCGTAGCGGGCCTCTATCATACGCAGCACCCGGGCTATCTGGCCCACATGGTTGTGGCGATTGGCCAGCGCCTGCAGCGCCGGGCCGCCCCCCTCGTGCAGGGCGTAGAACAGCATCTCCCGCACCGTTTGCGGCCCTAGCACCCGGGCGTGGTGGGGCTTGTCCATCAGATCGATCAGTCGCTCGGCGGCGCAGAACATTTCTTCTGACAGGGGGACAGAGTGGACACCGCTCTTTTGTGGTGCCGGGGCCGGCAGGGCGTCCCCCAGCTCCAGCAGCAGTTCCTGCAGGGTGGCGACGTTGATTTCGAGGGAGAAACCGATGAGGGGCTGCTCGGGGGAGGCGAAGCACTCGCACTCGCAGGGCAGCGGCAGTGTCATCAGCAGGTAGTGGCTGGGGTCATAGCGAAACACCTGATCCGCCAGATAGCCCACCTTGTGTCCCTGCAGTATGACGATCATCCGGGGCTGATAGAGCACGGGCGTGCGGCCGTGGTACTCGGTGGTGTAGATAAGGTTCACCTGCTCAACCGGAGACGCTGTGATGCCCGGGGTGGTGACGTGGCGGGCCAGCCTGGCGGCGAGATCGGCGTAACGGTTGGACATGGTCGCTCCGGATGAATTCTGATGATTTATAGAAATAGGCAAGCAATGTGCAGAATGTTGCCTTGATGGTAGGTGTTGCCTGTAGAAAAATGCAACCAACATTTTGCGGCGCCGCCGCCCCCTCATCCATGAAGGTACTATCGATGCACAATTTCACCCTGCATACCCCGACCAAGGTGCTGTTCGGCAAGGGCCAGGTAGCCCAGCTGCGTGGCCAGATCCCCGGCGACGCCCGCATCCTCATCACCTACGGTGGCGGCAGCGTGGTGCGCAGCGGCCTGCTGGCGCAGATCCGCAGCGAGCTGGCGGGCCTGACCCTGTTCGAGTTCGGCGGCATAGAGCCCAACCCGGCGTACGAGACCCTGATAGGCGCCGTCGAGCTGGCCCGCGCCGAGAAGATCGACTTCCTGCTCGCCGTCGGCGGCGGCTCCGTGCTGGACGGCACCAAGTTCATTGCCGCGGCCGCCCACTACGATCTGGCCAGGGAGCCCTGGCACATCCTCGAGACCGTGGGCGGTGAGGTGGCTTCCGCCATTCCCCTCGGCGCCGTGCTGACCCTGCCGGCCACCGGCTCCGAGATGAACATGGGGGCCGTCATCACCCGCAGAAGCACAGGGGACAAGCAGCACTTCTTCTCCCCCTTCGTGATGCCGCGCTTCGCCGTGCTGGATCCCGTGCTCACCTACACACTGCCGGCCCGCCAGGTGGCGAACGGCGTGGTGGATGCCTTCATCCACACCCTGGAGCAGTACCTCACCTACCCGGTCAACGCCAAGGTGCAGGATCGCTTCGCCGAAGGGCTGCTGCTGACCCTGATCGAGGAGGGCCCCAAGGCGCTGGTGGAGCCGGAAAACTACGACGTGCGCGCCAACATCATGTGGAGCGCCACCATGGCGTTGAACGGTCTGATCGGTGCCGGTGTGCCCCAGGACTGGGCCACCCACATGCTGGGTCACGAGCTGACCGCCCTGCACGGCCTCGATCACGCCCAGACCCTGGCGGTGGTGCTGCCCGCCCTGCTCGATGCCAAGCGTGAGCAGAAGCACGCCAAGCTGCTGCAATACGCCGAGAGGGTGTGGGATCTGCGCAGCGGCAGCGAAGAAGAACGCATCGACGGCGTGATCAAAGCCACCCGCGACTTCTTCGAGCGGATGGGGGTCAAGACCCGGCTGCGGGATTACGTGGCCGATGCCAAGGTGGATAACCTGCTGGCCAAGCTCGAAGAGCACGGCATGACGGCGCTCGGGGAGCACGGCGACATCGATCTCGCCCAGAGCCGGCATATTTATGAAGCCGCCTGGTAACAGGCGAGCGACCAGCTCCGGCCTTGTCCAGGGTTGAATCAGGGGGCCCGCTCCCGCCTTGTGGCGGCGGCGCGGCCCCCGAGTCGTTGCAAAACGGTTACTTTTTCCCCTTTCATCTCATCTGATGAGCCAACGGCATATTTCATAAGAACAAAAAACGCTAAGGTAGAGGCCCGGCAAAACATTTTTTTGACTGGTTGGATCACTTTTTTCAGCGCATTTTGCTGGTATAAGCCCCTAATTTGGTTTGTTTTTTTTAATCATGGTCCGAGATGGGCTGAATTATGTACCCGCCCGCCCGGGGCCGTGGTTGTAATAAAACTCCAAAATTTGATACTAATCACCTTCGCGCCTGAAAAGCGGGGGCCTGACCATGACAGGAGGTTGAGGTAAAGCCTGCTGATTTTCATAACAAAGGGCCCGTGACCTGCACTTTGATCATGCCTTGTCCCCTCAGACATGAGAGACTGGGCAATGATTGTTTATTAACCATCAGGGAATAGTCATGCAGATTGGAATACCGAGAGAGAGTCTCGCCGGTGAGACCCGGGTCGCAGCGACCCCGGCCACCGTCGAGCAGCTGAAAAAGCTCGGCTTCGAGGTCGCCATCGAGGCCGGTGCCGGCCAGCTGGCCAGCTTCGATGATGCCGCCTTCGAGGCTGCCGGTGCCAGCGTGGTGCCGAGCGTCTGGCAAGCCGACCTTATCTTCAAGGTCAACGCGCCGACCGAGGCCGAGATCGCACAAATTAAAGATGGTGCCACCCTGGTGAGCTTCATCTGGCCTGCCCAGAACCCCGAGCTGGTCAAGAAGCTTTCCGAGCGCAACATCAATGTGATGGCGATGGACATGGTGCCGCGGATCTCCCGTGCCCAGTCCCTCGACGCCCTCTCCTCCATGGCCAACATAGGTGGCTATCGCGCCGTGGTCGAAGCCGCCCACCAGTTCGGTCGCTTCTTCACCGGTCAGATCACCGCCGCCGGTAAAGTACCGCCCGCCAAGGTATTGGTGATCGGTGCCGGTGTGGCCGGTCTGGCTGCCATCGGGACCGCCGGTTCCCTCGGTGCCATAGTGCGTGCCTTCGACACCCGTCTGGAAGTGGCCGAGCAGATCGAATCCATGGGTGGGGAATTCCTCAAACTGGACTTCGGTGGCGAAGACGGTGCCTCCAGCGACGGTTATGCCAAGGTCATGTCCGATGAGTTCATCAAGGCCGAGATGGAGCTGTTTGCCCAGCAGGCCAAGGAAGTGGACATCATCATCACCACCGCCCTGATCCCCGGTCGTCCGGCACCCAAGCTGATCACCAAGGAGATGGTCGACAGCATGAAACCGGGTTCCGTCATCGTGGATCTGGCTGCCGCCACCGGTGGCAACTGTGAATACACTGTGCCGACCGAGCTGTTCGTCACTCCGAACGGCGTCAAGGTAATCGGTTACACCGATCTGCCGGGTCGTCTGCCCGCCCAATCCTCCCAGCTCTACGGTACCAACCTGGTCAATCTGATGAAGCTGATGTGCAAGGAGAAGGACGGCCAGGTCGCCATCGACTTCGAAGACGTGGTTCAGCGCAACATGACGGTGATCCAGGCCGGTGAAGTGACCTTCCCGCCCCCCGCCATCGCCGTCTCCGCCGCACCGCAGAAGCCAGCAGCCGCCAAACCGGCAGCCAAGAAGGAAGAGGCCAAACCCTCCAACAAGAAGTTCGTGTTCGGTGCCCTCGGCATCGCCGCCTTCGGTTGGGTGGCTGCGGTGGCACCTGCCGCCTTCCTCTCCCACTTCACCGTCTTCATCCTGGCCTGCGTGGTCGGTTACTACGTGGTGTGGAACGTCTCTCACGCCCTGCACACGCCGCTGATGTCGGTCACCAATGCCATCTCCGGCATTATCGTGGTCGGTGCCCTGCTGCAGATTGGTCAGGGTTCTACACTCGTCACCGCGCTCTCGTTTATCGCCGTGCTGATTGCCAGTATCAACATCTTCGGTGGCTTCACCGTCACTCAGCGCATGCTGAAGATGTTCCGTAAGGATTAAGGGGGTTTAACGTGTCTCAAGGACTGGTAACAGCATCCTATATCGTTGCCGCCGTGCTCTTCATCCTCAGTCTCGCGGGACTGTCGAAGCAAGAAACGGCCAAGCATGGCAACCTGTTCGGTATCGCGGGGATGGCCATCGCCCTGCTCGCGACCGTCTTCAACCCGGAAACCAGTGGCGTGCACTGGATAGTCCTGGCCATGGTCATCGGTGGCGCCATCGGCGTGCGGCTGGCGCTCAAGGTCGAGATGACCGAGATGCCCGAGCTGGTGGCCGTGCTGCACAGCTTCGTGGGCATGGCGGCGGTGCTGGTGGGCTTCAACAGCTTCATCGACTTGCACCCCTCAGCACCGGCTGAAGTCGTCGTCTCCGTCGGCTCCAACCTGGATGCGACCCTGGCTGCGGCCCGGGCGGCGTTCGAGCAGGCGGCCAGTGTCGCCCAGGTCGAGCACCTGTCCGGCGCCATGCTGAACATCCACCTGGTGGAAGTCTTCCTCGGCGTCTTCATCGGTGCCGTGACCTTCACCGGTTCAGTGGTGGCATTCGGCAAGCTGCGTGGCCTGATCTCCTCCAAGCCGCTGATGCTGCCGCACCGCCACAAGCTGAACCTGCTGGCCGTGCTGGCCTCTCTGGCGCTGATGGTTTACTTCGTCAACGCCGGTGGCTCCACCTTCGCCCTGCTGGTGATGACCCTGATCGCCTTCGCCTTCGGCTGGCACCTGGTGGCCTCCATCGGTGGCGCCGACATGCCGGTGGTGGTCTCCATGCTGAACTCCTACTCCGGTTGGGCGGCTGCGGCGGCGGGCTTCATGCTCTCCAACGACCTGCTGATCGTGGTGGGTGCCCTGGTGGGTTCCTCCGGTGCCATCCTCTCTTACATCATGTGCAAGGCGATGAACCGCTCCTTCATCTCCGTCATCGCCGGTGGCTTCGGCTCCGACGGTGTGGCCTCCACGGCTGATCAGGAGATGGGCGAATACCGCGAGACCAACGCCGAAGACGTGGCCGACATGCTGAAGAACGCCAGCTCCGTCATCATCACCCCGGGCTACGGCATGGCGGTGGCGCAGGCCCAGTACCCGGTTGCCGAGATCACCCACAAGCTGCGCGAGCGCGGCGTCAAGGTGCGCTTCGGTATCCACCCGGTTGCCGGTCGTCTGCCTGGTCACATGAACGTGCTGCTGGCGGAAGCCAAGGTCCCCTACGACATCGTGCTGGAAATGGACGAGATCAACGAGGACTTCAGTGATACCGACGTGGTGCTGGTGATCGGTGCGAACGACACCGTCAACCCGGCCGCCATGGAAGATCCGGGCAGCCCCATCGCCGGCATGCCGGTGCTGGAAGTGTGGAAGGCGCAGAACGTCATCGGCTTCAAGCGCTCCATGAACACTGGCTACGCCGGCGTCCAGAACCCGCTGTTCTTCAAGGAGAACACCCAGATGCTGTTTGGCGATGCCAAGGCCAGCGTCGAGGCCATCCTGAAGGCGCTCTAAGGCCGATGGGATGAGACAAGAGGAGGCTTCGGCCTCCTTTTTTATTGCCCGTTTTTCACGGGGCGTGCCAAAACATTGATGGCAAAGGGCCTTGGCCGGGAGAGGGGATCCGCTGCCGGTGGCAGGGCAGCAATCCGGTGACCTTGCTCCCGTGGGAAGGCATAATGGCGGCAAAAGGCGAGGGGCTTCAATTTTATTTGATACTCGCGCACTAGAATCAAATAAAGTGACATGGAAGGGATTGCCCGGCGGGCGGCCCTCCAGATAGCACCCATACCCTCATACGATGCCTGCGGCACAGTGAACCAGAGAAACCACAGATGAAAGCACAATGGACCGATTTTATTACTCTGCTCAAGCGTGAAGTGGTGCCGGCCCTGGGCTGCACCGAGCCCATGTCGGTGGCGCTGGCCGCCGCCAACTGCCGCAAGCTGCTGGGGCAGGTGCCGACCCGCATCAGCGTCTGGGTCAGCGGCAACCTGTTCAAGAACGGCATGGGGGTCGGGGTCCCCGGCACCGGCATGATAGGCCTGCCGGTCGCCGCCGCCGTCGGCATCACGGGGGGCAACCCGGATGCGGGTCTGGAGGTGCTCAAGACCCTCACCCCTGAGCAGGTGGACGCCGCCAAGGCGCTGCTGCCCATCATCAAGGTGGATGTGAAGGATGTGCCTGACGTGCTCTACGCCGAGGTGCTGGCCGAGGCCGACGGTCACAGCGCCCGGGTGGTGATCTGCACGGATCACACCCGCATAGTGCTGCTGGAGAAGGATGGCGAGGTGCTGATGGAGCAGGACAGTGCCCCCGGGGTGCAGATCCAGCCCGCGAAATCCGACAAGCCCGCCATGACACTGCGGGAGATAGTGGCGTTCGCCCTGGCGGTGCCGCTGGCCGAGATCGCGTTCATCCGCGAGGCCGCCACCATGAACCAGGCACTGGCGGATGAGGGGTTGCAGGGCTATGGCCTGCGCATCGGCAAGATCCTCACCGAGCAGGTGGAGCGCAAGCTGCTCTCTGACGATCTGATGACACTGGCCATGCGCCTCTCTTCTGCCGCGTCGGACGCGCGCATGGACGGCGCCATGCTGCCCGCCATGTCCAACTCGGGTTCGGGCAACCAGGGCATAGCCGCCACCATGCCGGTGGTCGCCGCCGCCCGCTTCCTCAAGGCCGATGACGAACAGCTGACCCGGGCCCTGGTGATGAGCCACCTGGTGGCCATCTACATCAAGGCCTACCAGAACAAGCTGTCGGCCCTGTGCGCCGCCAGCACAGCAGCCATGGGCTCGGGCGCCGCCATCACCTGGCTGCTGGGAGGGCAGTTCGAGCAGATCAGCCACTGCATCAACAACATGATTGGCGACGTCTCCGGCATCATCTGCGACGGCGCCGGCAGCGCCTGCTCCATGAAGGTCTCCACCTCCACCTCGGCGGCGGTCAAGTCGTCGCTGATGGCCATCAACAACCTGCACGTGCCCCAGAGCGAGGGCATAGTCTCCGACGACGTGGACCAGACCATAGCGAACCTGGGCCGCCTCTCGAAACAGGGGATGCTGGACACCGACATAGAGATCATCAACATCATGCGGGCCAAGCAACAAGGCAAGGCTGGCTGATGAGGGGGGCGGCACTGGCCGCCCCCGGTTTTTACAGAGATTGACGTCACCCCGAACGGGGGGCGTGCCGCCACGATGCGGCCAGTTTCGGGGCGAGGCGCAGGGTGCGCCCGTCCATCCATCTCGGGCCTCGCCCGTTTATTTTTGGGGAATATCATGACTCTTAGCGTTATCGGTAATCTGGCCATCCTGGTCATGTTGCTGCTGTTTCTCTACCGCTTGCAGCAGACCCACGTCAGCTTCACCCGCCGGGTCTTCTCGGGGCTGGGGCTCGGGGTCCTGTTCGGCTGGGCCTTGCAACTGCTGTACGGCGTCGGCTCCGAGGTGCTGGTCCAGACCGGCGACTACCTGGATCTGGTCGGCAGCGGCTATGTGAAGCTGCTGCAGATGATCATCATCCCGCTGATCATGGTCTCCATCATAGGCGCCATCCTCAAGCTGAGCGGCGGCACGGCGCTCGGCAAGATCAGCGCCCTGACCATAGGGGGGCTGATCTTCACCACCATGATCGCCGCCGGGGCGGGGATACTGATGTCCAACCTGTTCGGCCTGAGTGCCGAGGGGCTGGTTGCCGGCGCCGCCGAGACGGCCCGTGGCGCGGCCCTGCAGACCAGCCTCGGCAGCGTCGAGAGCATGTCCCTCCCCAAGATGGTGCTGGAGTTCATCCCGGCCAACCCCTTCCTCGACATGACGGGGGCACGCAAGACCTCCACCATAGCCGTGGTGATCTTCTCCATCTTCATCGGCCTGTCCGCCACCGGCATCGCCCGCAAGCAGCCCGAGATCTTCGCCAGCTTCGAGCGCTTCATGCAGGTCGCCCACGCCATCGTCATGCGGATGGTGACCCTGGTGCTGCGCCTCACCCCCTATGGCGTGCTGGCGCTGATGGCCAAGGTGGTGTCCGGCTCCAACTACGCGGACATCATCAACCTGCTGAACTTCGTGCTGGCCTCTTACGGCGCCATCGCCATCATGTTCCTGGTGCACCTGCTGCTGGTGAGCCTGGTGGGCATCAACCCGCTGCGCTTCCTCAAGAAGATCATGCCGGTGCTTGCCTTCGCCTTCACCTCGCGCACCAGTGCGGGATCCATCCCGATGAACGTGCAGACCCAGACCCGGGCCCTCGGCATCCCGGCGGGCATAGCCAACTTCGCCGCCTCCTTCGGCGCCACCATAGGCCAGAACGGCTGCGCCGGCATCTACCCGGCCATGCTGGCGGTGATGATAGCGCCGACCGTGGGGGTCAATCCCCTGGATCCCGGCTTCATCATGACACTCATCGCCATCATCACAGTCAGCTCCTTCGGGGTGGCCGGTGTGGGGGGCGGCGCCACCTTCGCGGCGCTGATCGTGCTCTCCGCCCTGGACTTCCCGGTGGCCCTGGCGGGGCTGCTCATCTCCATTGAGCCCCTCATCGACATGGGCCGCACCGCCCTCAACGTCTCAGGATCCATCACGGCCGGCACCCTCACCAGCCGGCTGATGGGGCAGACCGACATGGCGGTCTTCAACGGCGATGCCGAGGTAAGCCTGGACGGGGAAGAGTCCGCGGTCTGACCGGATCTTATCTTCCGATTTGTTTATGAAAAGGGGAGGCGAGGCCTCCCCTGTCGTGACTGGAGTCAAGCTATGCGTATTGTGATCATAGGTGGCGAAGCCGCCGGCATGAGTGCGGCGGCCAAGGCGCGCCGTCTGGCCAGGGATGCCGAGATTGTGGTCTATGAAGCCTCAGAGGTGATCTCCTTCGGCGCCTGCGGTCTGCCCTACTTCGTGGGGGACGATTTCCAGGAGCCTGGCTACATGGCCGAATTTACCCCGGAACAGTTCGCCGCCAAGGGCATAGAGGTCAAGATTGGCCATCGGGTGCTGGGCGTCGACGCGACTGCCCAGACCCTGCGGGTGGAGCACCAGGGCGACAGCTTCAGCGACAGCTACGATCGGCTGATGATCGCCACAGGTGCCCGCGAACAGATGCCCCCCATCCCCGGCTTGCAGCAAGAAGGTGTGTTCGGCCTGCGCCGCATGGGCGATGGGCTGGCGCTCAAGGGGGCTGTGCAGGATCCGCGCAACAAGAAGGCGGTGGTGATCGGCTCCGGCTTTATCGGGCTGGAGGTGGTCGAGGCCCTGGTCCATCAGGGCAAGGAGGTGCGCCTCATCGAGCTGGCGGACAGGGTCATCCCCGATGCCTTCGACAGCGAGATCACCCAACACATCGAGACCGAGCTGCGGGAGCAGGGGGTCTGCCTGCACCTCGGCGAGCGGGTCGAGGCCTTGCTCGGTGAAGGTCGGGTAACCGGCGTGCGCACCGACCAGGGTGAGTACGAGGCCGATATAGTGGTGGTCTGCACCGGGGTCAGACCCAACACCGAGTTCCTGGCCGACAGCGGCATAGTGCGGCTCGGCAACGGCGCCATCAAGGTCGACCGTCAGGGGCGCAGCTCGCTGCCCAATGTCTGGTCGGCGGGGGATTGCGCCAGCGTCTGGCACAGCGTCAAGCAGCAGCAGGTCTATGTGCCGCTCGCCACCATCGCCAACAAGCTGGGGCGCATGGTGGGGGAGAACCTGGCGGGGGCCGAGCAGGAATTTCCGGGCACGCTCGGCTCGGCGGCGCTCAAGGTGCTGGGGCTGGAGGCGGGTCGCACCGGGCTTTCTGAGAAAGAGGCCCAACAATTGGGCATCGACTACAGCACAGTGGTGATCAAGGACAAGTGCCACACCAACTACTGCCCGGGCCAGTCAGACATCCATGTCAAGCTGGTCTATGAGGCGGGCAGCAAGCGGCTGCTGGGTGGGCAGATCCTGGGGCGCAAGGGGGCGGTACACCGCATCGACGCCCTGGCGGTGGCCATCACCATGGGGGTCACCACGGATCAGCTCGGCATGCTGGACTTCGCCTACGCACCGCCCTTCTCCCGCACCTGGGATGTGCTTAACGTGGCGGGCAACGTCGCCAAGTAGTCCGATGGTCATGGCGGCACCTGCCCATGCGCTCTTTTCCCTGACGTGGGATGTGCTTAACGTAGCGGGCAACGTGGCCAAGGAGCTGGATGAAGATGACGGCGCATGCAGGGCGCCGTCATGGGAGGCGCACTCTGCGCGGAGATTGCAGCCATAAAAAAACCGATGCCTTGGCATCGGTTTTTTGTCCCCGTCATGCTCAGCCGCGGCCGAGGCGATTGTCCGGGTAGTTCTTGGCCAGCACCTCGCGGGCGTGGCGGGCCAGGGTCGGCATCTTCAGGGTATCGTAGGCGTTGACCATGATCTCCAGTGCCTTCTCTGTCTCGACGGTGTCGGGATAGGTCTCGACCACCAGCTTGGCGCGGTTGGCGGCGGCGATCAGGGCATCACGCTTCACGTAATACTCGGCCACCCCCAGATCGTAGCGGGCGAGGCGGGTCTTCAGACCGACCATGCGGGCACGGGCATCGGCCGCATACTGGCTGTTGGGGTAGTTCTGCAGCAGGGTCTTGAAGTCCTGGAAGGCCTGACGGGCGTAGGAGGGGTCCTTGTCGTCCCGATCGATGCCCAGGAAGTCCTGGAAGAAGTTGTAATCTGCCGCCATGTTGGTCAGACCGCGCATGTAGAACACGTAATCGATGTTCTTGTGCGCCGGGTTGAGGCGGATGAAGCGGTCGATATTGGCGATCGCCTGGGCGGTATCATCCTGCTTGTAGTAGGCGTAGATGAGATCGAGCTGCACCTGGTTGGAGTAGGCGCCGAACGGATAACGAGAGTCCAGGGCTTCCAGCAACTCGATGGCATTCAGGTAGTTGCCTGTGTCCAGTTTGAGACGGGCTTTCTGGTACAGAACTTCCGGCGGTTCGTCGGGAACCTTGGGTTTGGTGCTGGAACAGCCAGTGATCAGCGTAGCGACCAAGGCGAGCGACATCAGCAGGCGAGACTTCTTTCCCATCAACAACATCCGGTCCATTTCCACGAAATTGGCAAAGTATCCGTTATGCTTGGCTAAAAGAAAAGCTAGAATACCCGGATTATTTCGAATTGATACCCCCGCTCAAGAGACCATACATGAGCCAGCATATTGAACTGACAGGCGAATTTCAGGATCACCAATTCGGGCAGCGACTCGACCAGGCCCTGGCCGAATTGTTTCCAGACTACTCCCGCACCCGCATCAAGGAGTGGATTTTACAGGACAGAGTGACCCTGGACGGTCAGGTTGCCAATACCCCGCGCGAGAAAGTGGTGGCCGGGCAGCAGGTACATGTAGATGTCGAGTTGGAAGATGACACCCGCTGGGATGCCCAGAACATCGACCTCAACATCGTCTATGAAGATGAACACATTCTGGTGATCGACAAGCCGGCCGGTCTGGTGGTTCACCCGGGCGCCGGCACGCCGGACGGCACCATACTCAACGCCCTGCTGCACCGTTACCCCGGCATCGCCGAGGTCCCCCGTGCCGGCATAGTGCACCGTCTGGATAAAGACACCACTGGCCTGATGGTGGTTGCCAAGACGATCCCGGCCCAGACCCATCTGGTGGAAGCGCTGCAGGCGCGTCAGATCACCCGTGAGTATGAGGCCGTCGCCATAGGTCACATGACCGCAGGTGGTACCGTCGATGCTCCTATCGGTCGTCACCCGACCCAGCGTACCCACATGGCCGTGGTGCCCAATGGCCGTCCTTCCGTGACCCACTACCGGGTGCACGAGAAGTTCCGTGGCCACACCCGCCTGCGTCTGCGCCTGGAAACCGGTCGTACCCACCAGATCCGTGTCCACATGGCTCACATCAAGCATCCGCTGGTGGGGGATCCCGCTTACGGTGGCCGTCTGCGCCTGCTGCGCAATGCGACCCCTGAGCTGACCCTGGCCCTGCGCAACTTCAACCGCCAGGCGCTGCACGCCACCATGCTGAAGCTGGCTCACCCCATCACCGGCGAAGTCATGGAGTGGCACTCTGCCACGCCGCAAGACATGCTGGATCTGATGGAAGTGCTGCGTGCTGATACGCTCGCCAACCCGGACGACTTAGTCTGGAGTTGATGCCAGGTCGGTACCGATGAGAGTGCTGCGTACAGTTATCACCCTGGCCAACCCGGACGATTTAGTCTGGAGCTGATGCGATAGGGCCTGCGTCGGTTTCTGCCGTCGTCCGGCCCGAAGAGATACCAAACGGGGTTCCCTTTCAGGAGCCCCGTTTTTATATCCGTGAATGGAAGGAGTCACAGATGAACTGGATTGAACCCGACTGGCCCGCTCCTGGCAATGTCAGGGCCCTGTCGACCACCCGGGATGGTGGCCTGAGCGAGGGGGTCTTCGCCGGTCTCAACCTGGGGGCCCATGTGGGGGATGAGCCGGCACGGGTCGAGGCGAACCGTGCCCGCCTGCAGCAGGCGGCACAGATCCCCGGGCCCCTCAACTGGCTCAACCAGGTGCACGGCATCGCAGTCCATAGGGTCGGCAGCGACTATGAAAAGGCGCCGGATGCCGATGCGGCCTGCGCCCACGAGGCCGGGCAGGCCTGCATAGTGATGACAGCCGACTGCCTGCCGGTGCTGTTTTGCGACCGGGCCGGCACTGTGGTCGCTGCCGCTCATGCCGGCTGGCGTGGGCTGAAGGAGGGGGTGCTGGAAGCCAGCATCGCCGCCATGGGCTGCGAGCCGGGGGAGATCCTGGCCTGGCTCGGCCCGGCAATCGGCCCCACTGCGTTTGAAGTGGGTGGCGAGGTGCGTGAGGCCTTTATGGCGGAGCAGGCCGAGGCTGTCGCCGCTTTCGTACCTTCAGCCAACGACGGCAAATGGCTGGCGGATATCTACCAGCTGGCCCGATTGCGATTGGTAAGAGCGGGCGTCACCGCCATTTATGGCGGCGAGTTCTGCACCTTCAGCGACGGCGAGCGGTTCTACTCCTATCGCCGCGACGGTCAGACCGGCCGCATGGCCTCCCTGATCTGGTTGGCCCGCTAAGTAATCACCCGCCCCTCTCAAGACCAAATCCGCGCGAGAGGGGCGGGGATCCTGCCAGCGTCCCTCGCTGAAGAAAAAATAACCAGCCCCAACCCTTGAAATAACCCGTACGGGCCTCATCTACCTTGTCAGAAGATCATGTTGTTTGCCGCGCAAGCGGCGTGTCTGTTTCAAAGGGGGAGTGCAATGCGCCTCGATCGCCTGACCAGCAAATTCCAAGTCGCTATTTCCGATGCCCAGTCTCTCGCACTGGGTCGTGACCACCAATTCATCGAACCCGTCCACCTGATGACAGCCCTGCTCAATCAGGATGGCGGCTCCATCCGCCCGCTGCTGACCCTGACCGGGATGGATATCAACGCCCTGCGCTCCCGTCTCGGCGAGGAGCTCGACCGCCTGCCCAAGGTGAGCGGCGTCGAAGGGGACGTGCAACTTTCCAACGGCCTCGGCCGTCTGCTCAACGTCTGCGACAAGCTGGCCCAGCAGCGCAAGGATCAGTTCATCTCGTCCGAGCTGTTCGTGCTGGCCGCCCTCGACGAGAAGGGCAACCTGGGGGAGCTGCTGCGCGCCCAGGGCCTGACCAAGGAAAAACTCGAGCAGGCCATCGACAAGGTGCGTGGCGGCAAGAAGATCGATGATGCCAACGCAGAGGAGAACCGCCAGGCGCTGGAGAAGTACACCATAGACCTCACCGAGCGGGCCGAACTCGGCAAGCTCGACCCCGTCATCGGGCGGGATGAAGAGATCCGCCGCACCATTCAGGTGCTGCAACGCCGCACCAAGAACAACCCCGTGCTGATAGGGGCGCCGGGCGTCGGCAAGACCGCCATCGTCGAGGGGCTGGCCCAGCGCATCATCAACGGTGAGGTGCCGGAAGGGCTCAAGAACAAGCGGGTGTTGTCGCTGGACATGGGGGCCCTGGTGGCCGGTGCCAAGTATCGCGGCGAGTTCGAGGAGCGGCTCAAGGCGGTGCTGAGCGATCTCGCCAAGGAGGAGGGCAACGTCATCCTCTTCGTGGACGAGCTGCACACCATGGTCGGCGCCGGCAAGGGCGAGGGGGCCATGGACGCGGGCAACATGCTCAAACCCGCCCTGGCGCGCGGTGAGCTGCACTGCGTCGGTGCCACCACCCTCGATGAATATCGGCAGTACGTGGAAAAAGATGCCGCTCTCGAGCGCCGCTTCCAGAAGGTGCTGGTGGAGGAGCCCTCGGTGGAGGACACCATCGCCATACTGCGCGGCCTGAAGGAGCGCTATGAGCTGCACCACCATGTGCAGATCACAGACCCCGCCATAGTCGCGGCGGCCCAGCTGTCCCACCGCTACATCGCGGATCGCCAGCTGCCGGACAAGGCCATCGATCTCATCGACGAGGCGGCGGCCAGCATCCGGTTGCAGATCGACTCCAAGCCGGAATCCCTGGACCGGCTGGAGCGGCGCATCATCCAGCTGAAACTCGAGCAGCAGGCGCTGCTCAAAGAGGACGATGACGCCAGCCGCAAGCGCCTAGATCTGCTCAACCAGGAGCTGACCGAGAAGGAGCGGGAATACAACGAGCTGGAAGAGGTGTGGAAGGCCGAGAAGGCCGCCCTTGCCGGTACCCAGCACATCAAGGCCGCGCTGGAGCAGGCCCGTCAGGATCTCGAGGTGGCCCGCCGGGCCGGGGATCTCGGTCGCATGTCCGAGCTGCAATATGGCCGTATCCCCGAGCTGGAGAAACAGCTGGATCTCGCCACTCAGGCGGAGATGCAGGAGACCAGCCTGCTGCGCAACCGGGTCACCGATGTGGAGATCGCAGACGTCTTGGCGCGCTGGACCGGTATTCCGGTGGCGCGCATGCTGGAAGGGGAGCGCGACAAGCTGCTGCGGATGGAGGATCAGCTGCACAGCCGGGTGATCGGCCAGGAAGAGGCGGTGGACGCCGTCTCCAACGCCATCCGCCGCTCCCGGGCCGGGCTCTCCGATCCGAACCGCCCCATCGGCTCCTTCCTGTTCCTGGGGCCCACCGGGGTGGGCAAGACAGAGCTGTGCAAGGCGCTGGCCGAGTTCCTGTTCGATACCCAGGACGCCATGGTGCGCATCGACATGTCCGAGTTCATGGAGAAGCACAGCGTGGCGCGGCTGGTGGGGGCGCCTCCGGGATACGTGGGTTACGAGGAGGGGGGTTATCTCACCGAGGCGGTACGCCGTCGCCCCTACTCGGTGATCCTGCTCGACGAAGTGGAGAAGGCGCACCCGGATGTGTTCAACATACTGTTGCAGGTGCTGGACGATGGTCGCCTGACTGATGGCCAGGGCCGTACTGTGGACTTCCGCAATACGGTGGTGATCATGACCTCCAACCTCGGCTCGGATCTCATCCAGGAGCACTATGCCGAGAAGGACTATGAGGAGATGAAGGCCCTGCTGATGGAGCTGCTGACCCGCAGCTTCCGCCCGGAGTTTATCAACCGGATCGACGAGACAGTGGTGTTCCACCCGCTCGGCGAGGATCACATCAAGTCCATCGCCCGGATCCAGCTCAAGAGCCTGATGGGTCGTCTGGAGTCCCAGGGCTTCGAGGTGGAGGTGAGCGAGGAGCTGCTGACCAAGCTGGTCCACGCCGGTTTCGATCCCGTCTACGGGGCGCGTCCCCTCAAGCGGGCCATTCAGCAGAAGGTGGAAAACCCGCTGGCTCAGGCCCTGCTCAGCGGTCGGGTCATCCCCGGCAAGCGGCTGCTGCTGGGTGCCGACAGCAACGGGCTCACCATGACCCAGTGATGGGTTGTCGACTCAAAACGCAGGCCTTGTGCCTGCGTTTTGTTTTCAGGGGGATTGAGATGCTGAAGTTTTCCGTCTTGGTGGATGATGAGGTTCATCTGCCTGGTTGTCTGCCCGAGCGAGGGTTGGCGCTGCTGCTGGAGTGTGACGGCCTCAGGGTGTTGTTCGACAGCGGCCGAGGCCGGGCGCTGCGGCACAATGCCGAGGTGATGGGGATCGATCTCGCTTCGCTGACTCATGTGGTGCTGTCCCACGGCCATTATGACCATGTGGGCGGCATCGGCTCCCTGCCCGTCTATCCCGATCCCATCCCATTGATTGCCTGTCCGGATGTGTTTTGTGAACGGGGCTATTTTCTGCCGCTCCCCTTCTTGCGTCGCAACCTCTATCGCCTCTCGGGGGATCTGGAGCAGGAGTCGCTGGTGGCCAGGGGCTTGCTTCCCCACTGTTCGGCCGAGCCGATGTGGCTCTCGGAGCGTCTGGTATTTCTCGGGAGCATCGCGCGGCGCGACAAGGCAGCCCCTTCCCTGCTTGGCTACATATTGCGAGGCGGGCGAGTGGAGAAAGACCTTATCAGCGATGACTCGGCGCTGGCCTACAAGAGCGCACAGGGCCTGATTGTCTTTATCGGCTGCGGCCACTCCGGGGTCGAAAACATCGTCCAGTGGGCCAAGGAGGTGTGCGGCGATGAGCGAGTACATGCCGTCATCGGTGGTCTGCACCTGAAGTTCTCCGGCCCGCAACGGGCGGTGGCGCTCGGCACTTATCTGCAGGAGGAAGCGGTGGAGAAGCTGTTTGCCTGCCATTGCACCGGCAAGCGCAAGGCGGGGCTGCCGCGGCAGCGCCAGATCGGGGCTGGTTTCGAGTACCGATTTCCTGCATAAAAAAAACGGCAATCCGAAGATTGCCGGGAGGAATGTATTCAATGCGACCTTGCGTGGGTTGAGCGGGTCGCAGGGGCAAGCCCCGGTTTCGCAGCGGGTCATCCAGGATGACCCTCTCCTTACAGCCTGTCCGGACTGCGCTCTTTCAGCCCGCACCGCCACACACCTGTCGGCATCCGGCATGGGTTGCCGGATGCCAATAATCTGCTTACAGCATGCCCGGGATGGCAGCTTTCATTTCGGATGGCCAGACGCCGACATGTGTCTGTTGCCCGATGTGCCTCTTTGTGAGAAGGCTCACTGCGTTGACCGGTTTACAACATGCCCGGGATGGCGGTTTTCATCTCCGCTGGCCAGACGCCGACCTGTACCTGACCGATGTGCTCTTTTTGCAGCAACAGCATGGCCAGACGGGATTGGCCTATGCCGCCGCCTATGGTTTGCGGCATCCGCTCGGCCAGCAGATCCTGGTGCCAGTCGTATTGCAGGCGATCCTCGTCCCCTGTGATGGCGAGCTGGCGGCGCAGGGCTTCGGCGTCCACCCGGATCCCCATGGAGGAGATCTCGAAGCTGTCTTCCAGCACAGGGTTCCACACCAGGATGTCACCGTTCAGACCCGCCAGACCCAGTTCGCTCTCGCTGCTCCAGTCGTCATAGTCCGGGGCACGCACGTCGTGGCGCTCGCCGTGGGAGAGGGCGCCGCCGATGCCGATGAGGAAGACGGCTCCCAGCTCCTTGGCGATGGCGCGTTCGCGCCCCTTGGCGTCGAGGTCCGGGTAGCGGGTCAGCAGCTCTTCGCTGTGCAGGAACTGGATCTCGGCCGGCAGGAAGGGGGTCAGCTCATGCTCGGCGCATACGGCGCGCTCTGTGGCCTTGATGGCGGCCCAGATGCCGCGCACCGTCTCCTGCAGATAGGCGAGATCCCGGCGCTCGCTTGGCATTACCTTCTCCCAGTCCCACTGATCCACATAGACGGAGTGGATGGGGGTGAGTCTGTCTTCGTCCGGGCGCAGCGCCTTCATGTGGGTGTAAATGCCTTCACCCGGGCCGAAGCCGAAGCGACCCAGGGTATGGCGCTTCCACTTGGCCAGGGAGTGCACCACCTCGTAGCTGTGCTCAGGCAGCGTCTTCACCTTCACTTGCACCGCATTCTCGTGGCCGGAGAGGTTGTCCTGAGTGCCATCACCGACCCGGCTCAGAATGGGGGCTTGCACCTCCATCAGACCCAGTTGCTGGGCGAGCTGGCGGGAGAACATCTCTTTGACGAAGCTGATCTGTTGTTGGCTGCGAATGTAGTGCTGTTTCATGGGAAATACCTGTTTCAAACCCGTTGGATGTGGCGATTCTTCAACAGATTGCGCACTAAATTCAATATTCGATAATAGAAATAGGCTTTACGTATTTTTTTGTTCAAAATATCCGGGTGTTTGCTGAGATATCGTCAACAGGAGTGCAAAAAAGTGTCGGAAAATTATCGGATCGATAATCTCGATCAGGCCATCCTCACTGCCCTGATGGAGAATGCGCGTATCCCTTACGCCGAGCTGGCAAAACAACTACTGGTCAGCCCGGGCACCATTCATGTGCGGGTGGAGAAGATGAAGCAGGCGGGGATCATCGAGGGCACCAGGGTACAGGTGAACGCGAAGAAGCTGGGTTACGACGTCTGCTGCTTTATCGGGATCAATCTGAAGAGTGCCAAGGATTACCCCTCGGCCCTGGCCAAGTTGCAGGCGCTGGACGAGGTGGTGGAGGCCTACTACACCACGGGCCACTACAGCATCTTCATGAAGGTGATGACCCGCTCCATCGACGAGCTGCAGACCGTGCTGATCCACAAGATCCAGACCATAGACGAGATCCAGTCCACAGAAACCCTGATCTCGTTGCAGAATCCGATATTGAGAGACGTGAAACCTTGACGAGCCGCCTTGACCATCGGGGTCAGGGTTCGATATAGGGGATGCCGTACTTGTCGTAGAGCGCCTTGAGGCGGCCGTCATGCTTCATGTGCAGCAGTTCGGCATCGTAGGCCGCCATCAGGGCCGGGGTGTCGGCATCGGCCCGGGAGCGGGTCCAGACATTGAAGTAGGGACTGGTCTTGAGGGGTTTTGGCAGGTAGCCGAGCTTGCCCTCCAGCCCCTCTTCTTTTATCTGGGTGAAGGCGGTGACCAGGGACATGGGAACCAGATCGATGCGCCCGGCGATCAGCTTGCGCAGCTGCAGCTGGTTGATGGGGATCGCCTGGCAGCGATAGGCCGGATCGGCCATGGCCGCCGTGAGCTCGGGGGTGTAGGAGAAGTCCTTGGTGACACCGATGCGCCAGGGCTTGAGATCGACCAGGCTATCGTAGTGGATCTTCTCCATGTCGGCCTTGCGCACGAAGAAGTGCCAGCTATGGAGCATATGGGCCTGCTTGGGATAGAGCAGATAGGTCTCTCGCTCCGGCTTGTAGGAGTGGCTCAGCAGCAGGTCATAGACGCCGCCCTCGGCGTTGCGGGTGAGTCTGGCACCGGAATCGAGCAGCTCTATCCTGATGGGGACCTGGAGGACGCCAAAGATGGTGGTGACCAGATCCACATCCAGCCCCCGTGGCTGGTCTTTCTCATCCAGCCACTTCAGGGGCGGCTCAAGGAGGCCGCCAATGACCAGCTCCCGGGCCGACAGCCAGCAGGGCAGCAGCAAGCAGAACACGAGCAAGATTCGCAAATCACATCTCCTGAACACTCGGGGCTGGTTTATGCGCAACGGGGTATAGTGACCGGCAGATACCTCAATAGAGACGACCCCGGATGGCAAACCCTGAAGTAGAAAGCGAACTGGATGGCATCGACAGGCTCTCTGTCTGTCTCTATCGTCTCGGTCTGAGTCTGACAGCTTTGCTGCTGTTGTGTCGAGGGGTTGGCTTGCTGGGGGGACCGGCGCCCCTGTCACCCTCGGTCTGGCTGACCATGCTGGTGGTGGCCAGCGGCCTGTGCGGATTTTGCCTGCACATTTATGACAAGCGGGTCCGGTTTATCCTGCAGGGGCTGGCCTGGGGCGGACTGATGCTGGCCACCTGCGGCGCCCCCGCCGTCCTGGTGCTGGGGGCGGCCCTGGCCACCCTCTCTGGCTTGGCGTTCAAGGAGCAGTTCTGCTTCGCCATCCCGGGCATCAGGCTCCTGCCTCTGCTATTGCCCCTGCTGTGGCTGCTGGAGTGGACCCGCTTCGCCTGGGCCACGGCCCTGGTTGCCCTGGTGAGCGGCTTGCTGCTTGGTCTGCTCAGCCTGGCCAAGTGGCGCATGCCCCTGCATTTCGATATCGGCGATCGGGGACGCTATCAGCTCTAGGTGGCCTGGCACTGCTTCATCTGCGCATTGAGGGCCTGCATTACCTGCCTGCGGTTGATGATGCCGATCACCTTGCCCCCTTCCAGCACCGGATAGACCTTGGGTCTGGCCCCCGTCATCTGGCGGGCGAGATCCAGGATGCTGTCGTCCGGGCTGACGAACAGCGGGGTGCGGCTCATCAGATCCTCCACCCGGGTGCGGCTGTCGCAGTGATAGCTGCCGGTGAGCAGGCTGGGGATGCAGTCCTGCTCGGAGAGGAATCCGATCAGCCGTTTCTGGTCATCCAGCACCGGCAGGCCGCTGGCGTCAGCCTGATGGAGTCTGTCGAGGGCCTCGGCCAGGGCGAGTTGCGGGCTGAGGAGGTGGGTCGGGCGGCTCATGTGATCGCGGATCTGCAGCATCTGGGTGGCTCCAAAAGGGTTAAAGTGGTGTCACTATGTCCGCTGGACGGCGGACGGGGCCAATGGCTTGTGCCGTGGAGATTGATAGGCAGGGCCCCGGGTCGGCAAGCACTGACAAAAGGAGAGGTTATGCGTGCATTGGTAACGGGCTGTGGCCGTCGGCTGGGATTCTATCTGTGCGAACAGTTGGTGGCCGCGGGTTGGCGGGTGACGGGCAGCTATCGCAGTGAGCGGCCCGAGCTTGCCCGCTTGCGAGCACTGGGGGTAGAGCTGGTGCAGGCGGATTTCGCCCTGGAAGAGGATGTGGCCCGCCTGGTCACGGCATTGGGTGCCCATGACGATCTGGCGCTGATCATCCACAACGCCTCGGCCTTCGAACCCGAGGCGGCCGATCCTGCGGCGCAGCTGGCCCAGTTCGATCAGTTCTACCGGGTGCATATGGCGGCGCCATTTCAGCTGAACCGCGCGCTGGCACCCAAGCTGGCAGGCAATCCCAACGCCAGCATCATCCACATCACCGACATCTACATTCACGCCCCGGCGCCCCAGTTCGCCGCCTATGTGGCCACCAAGGCCGGGGCGCATTCGCTGGCCATGAGCTTTGCCCGGGAGCTGGCGCCCGCGGTGCGGGTCAACACCATAGAGCCCGGCCCCATCCTGTTCCTCGACGAGCATGGGGATGCCTGGCGCCAGCAGGTGCTGGCCCGGACGCCGCTGGCGAGGGAGGGGGGGCTGGAACCCATCTGGCAGGCAGTCAGGCTCTTGATGGCAAACGACTATATGACGGGGGCCAGCATCCGGGTGGATGGTGGCCGGGCCCTCGCCGTCATCTAGATGCCATCAGGGGGATATCGAATGGGAGGTGGCGGCAGCCTGATCGGGCGCCTAGTTGGGCCGAATGCTTGCCTGATGGGCAGCCAGGTCCGGGGGCATGGACATCTCCTGGCGCTGTTCGGCAGCTTGGCGCAGGGCCACGGGCTGCTGGCCGAAGCTCTGCTGCGCAAACACCTTGCTGGTCCGCAGACCCAGCGCCACCTTGTGGGCGCCGACCCGTCCTCCCTCATACATCTCGGCCAGCAGATCCCTGAGATAGGCATCCACCCCGACCCCGGCGAACTCATCCCGCGTGCTGCTGGCCAGGATGTCGATGTCGAGGGGCCTGTCCGTCACCTTGCACAGGGGATTGCCGCGATCCCGCCCATGGGCCAGCTCCATGGTGACGAATTCGGCTTTCAGCTGGGCGGCGGAGAGCTCGCTCTGGACGACGAACAGGCAGTTGAGAAAGTCATGGCGCGACTGCATCCCCACCGGTTTGGTCTGGATCACCGAGCTCAGACGCAGCTGGCCGAAGCGGGCCAGCAGCTCTTCCACGGCCTGGCTGACGTGCTGGGTGGGGTTGAGATTGGATCCAATGCTGCAGAGGTAAAACATGGTTGCCATTCCTTGGGTTGGGCTCGTCTGAAATATATACGCAGCTCACGGTTATCGGATTTACTATGAATTAACATGCCGTTATCTGTTGTGATCCAACTCTGATTGGCAGAAAGGAGGTTCATATGAGTGTTGAGATGAAGTGGGCGCTGTTGACCGCCTCAGGTGCCCTGGCAGTGATCCTGATAATCTGCCTGGCGTCCGTCGGTCTGGCGTGAATCCGGACCCCGAGTGCAATCAAACCGGCCCCCTGGCCGGTTTTGCTTTTTCATGGAGTGCGGATATGCTGGCCCACCCATGACGAATCGAGACAGCAGAAGATGACCAAGGTTCGGCCCCGTTCCCTGCTCCAGGTGGTATTGATGGGCTTCGTGCTGGTGCTGATGCCCCTGGGGGGCATGATCTGGCACGACAGCCAGGCGCTCTCCCATCTGGGTCAGCTGACCAGCGACGAGATGGAGCGGGCGGTGCGGGATACCCGCCGGGCGACCCTGCTCACCACCCAGGCCATCGATCTGGAGCGCACCTTGCGCCGCTATGCGGTGCTGGGGGACGCACGCATCCTCGGCAGCTATCAGCAGCAGCTGGCCCGCTATCGCGAGCTGCTCGCCACCCATCGGCAATCCATCCCGGATGCTGCTGTCTACTCCGATCTCGAGTCCATCCTGGTCTGGTTGGATGGCTTGCAGGATCTGCGCAAGGCCAAGATGGAGGCGACCAGCCCCAACTTCGCCCAGTTCAATGAGCTCAACCAGCAACTGGAAGTGGTCACCCGCGGCCGGGTCGATGAGCATGTGGCGGGAATGCGGGCGGCCATCGCCGAGCTGAGGGAGGAGATCTGGTGGGTCAGCGGCTTAGTGGCGGGGCTCAGCTTGTTGCTGGTGCTGCTGTTTACCTACCTCATCATCCACCCCGTGCGTCAGATTGAGTCGCGGATCCTGAGCCTGGGAGCCGGTGTCGAGCCGGACAAGCGCCCGGTGGATGGCCCCGCCGAACTGGTGCTGCTGGGAGAGCGGATCGGCTGGCTGCACGACAAGCTCAAGGAGCTGGAACAGCAGAAATACCAGTTCCTGCGCCACGTCTCCCACGAGCTGAAGACGCCCCTCGCCGTGCTGCGGGAGGGGGCGGATCTGCTCTCCGAACAGCTGGTGGGGCCGCTCAATGGGGATCAGCAGGAGATCTGCCAGATGCTGGAGGAGAACAGCCGCCGGCTGCAGACCCTGATCGAGCGGCTGCTCGACTTCAACCGCCTCAGTCAGCAGGAGGCGTTCAGCCTGACGGCAGTGCCGCTGGCTCCCTTGTTGTCAGAATTGTCTGCAGAGTACCGGCTGGCGCTGGAATCCAAACAAATCAGTGTACACTTGCCGCCCGAGCCCATCAGCCTGCAGGCCGAGCCTTATCGCCTGCGGCTCATCCTCGACAATCTGTTTTCCAACGCGGTCAGTTATGGCGCCAAGGGTGGCCAGATCTGGATCCGTGCCGGCCAGGATGCCAACGGCAGCTGGCTGGAGGTGGCCAACGAAGGGCCCGTCATCCCGCCAAACGAGCGGGAGCGGATCTTCGAGCCGTTCGAGCAGGGCAGCATAGTGCGCCAGGGGTTGTTGAAAGGATCCGGGATGGGCCTCTCCATTGCCCGCGAGTCGGCGATGAGTCTGGGGGGCGAGCTTAAATTAATTGAGGATAAACAGGCTGATGTCTGTTTCCGGTTGGATCTTAAGTGACATTCAAGATGAAACGATTCGTTGTACCCGTATTGATGATAGGCCTGCTCGCAGGCTGCTCCCTGCTGCCATCGCGCAGCCTGACAGAGCCCTCCGAGCAGGTCCTCGCCAAGCGGATGGAGTTCGCCAACAAAGAGATGCAGGTACGCCTGCAATACTCGGACTGGCTGCTGGCCAGTCATGCCCAGCAGCGGGCGCAGGAGCGCGAGCGGCTGGCCGGTGCCACCGACCTCGAGAGCCGGGTCAGCCTGGCCATGGTCAACACCCATCCGTCCGAGTCGGTGGCGAGCCGCCGGGCCGGACTGGACAAGCTCAAGGCCCTGCTGCCCGAGCTCGGCCTGGATGCCCAGGCCTTCCTGCGCAGCTGGATAGCCCTCGGCGAGGAGCTGCTGGCCCGTGACAGTCGCCGTGACGATCAGAGCCAGGAGGTGCAGCGTCTGCGCCGCCAGATAGAGCAGCTCTCCGCCATCGACGAACAGCTCAACCAGCGCAAGCTCAATGGGGGCGCCCAGCCATGACGTGCCGAGGGCGTGCAAGGCAGGGAACAACAACAGGTCTTCAGGGTAAAGGGGTGAGAGCATGAGTCGCATTCTGCTGGTGGACGACGATGCCAGCCTGCTCAAGCTGATGAGCATGCGCCTGCGCAGTCAGGGTTACGAGGTGGATACCGCCGACAGCGCCGAGGGGGCGCTGGACAGGTTGCGCCAGCAGCGGGCCGATCTGGTGCTGAGCGACCTGCGGATGGGGGGCATGGACGGACTGGCGCTGTTCGAGCGGATCCAGTCCCAGTGGCTCGGCATGCCGGTCATCATCATGACCGCCCATGGCACCATCCCCGACGCCATCCAGGCGACCCGTTCCGGGGTGTTCAGCTTTCTCACCAAGCCCATCGACAAGGACGAGCTGCTGGTCACCATAGAGCACGCCCTGAGTCTGACCCGCCCGAAACAGCAGCATGAGTGGCAGTCCCTCATCCAGACCCGCAACCCCCAGATGGAGCAGTTGCTGATCCAGGCGAGCAGCATCGCCGCCATGGAGGTGCCCGTGCTGATCCTGGGGCCTTCGGGCTCCGGCAAGGGGGTGATGACCCAGGCGCTGCACCAGGCAAGCCGTCGTCGTGACCAGCCGCTGCACACCATCAATTGTGCCGCGCTGCCCTGGCCGATGCTGGACTTGCAGCTGTTTGGCGAGGATGGACAGTCCGGCCTGTTCGAGCAGGCCAAGGGGGCGACCCTCTTCCTCGACGAGATAGGAAACCTGTCGGAGTCGTTGCAGGCCAAGTTGCTGCAGGTGCTGGCGGAATATGGTCAGGGCACCCCCGAGGTGCGGGTCATCAGCTCCAGCCATCAGGATCTGGTCACCGCCATGGAGGAGGGGCGTTTTCGCGAGGATCTCTTCTATCGCCTCAACGTGGCCAACATCACGCTGCCGCCCCTCAGCGCCCGCAGCGAGGATATTCCCCTGCTGGCGCGCCAGGCGCTGGACGACTATCGCAGTCGCCACGACAACTGCGCCGCCCTCGGCTTCTCGCCGGAGGCGCTGGCCCTGCTGGCGGCGGCGGCCTGGCCCGGCAACGTCCGTCAGCTCTGCGGGGTGGTGGAGCAGCTCGCCAGCCTATGCTGCAGCCCGGTGATAGGCGCCGCCATGGTGGAGTCGGCCCTGAGCGGTGGCGTCGGCGGCATTCCCTCGTTCAACGAGGCCCGCGCCGAGTTCGAGAAGGAGTATCTGATCCGCCTGCTGCGCACCACGGAGGGGAATGTGACCCTGGCGGCCAATATGGCGGGAAGAAATCGTACCGACTTCTACAAGTTATTGAATCGGCACGGTATCGAGGCGGCAAACTTCAAATCGAAGGGATGAGCGAGGCGGGAGCGGCTAGTCGGCGACTTGCCGCTACCCTTGTTCAGGCCGGATCGGTCACGCCGGTGCTTGCCTGGGCCTTCCGGGTTTTGCGGGAGAGCTAGAGGCCGCTCGCCTTCAGCAGGTAGCCAAAGAGCGCGCCTATGACCAGGCGCCGGGTCAGGATCAGGCCGGATCAACCGCGCGAGTCGCGGCCTGGGCCTTCCGGGTTTTGTCGGAGAGCCAGAGGCCGCTCGCCTTCATCAGGTAGCCAAAGAGCGCGCCTATCACCAGAGATGGCAGGATAAGCCGCCACTCCCCCGCCGCCCCGAAGGTGGCGCAGCAACCGGCGAAGGTGCCGGGAATGTACCCCAGCCACTGCTGCTTTGCCTGCACGCACATCAGGGTCGCCACCACACCCGTCATCAGATAGCCCGCCATGCCGGCCCCCCACCAGCCTTCGCCGTGGATCAGCAGCAGTGCCCACAGCATGCCGGTGGCGTTGCACAGCAGGGTCTGCAGCAGCGCCTTGTAACCGCCGCTCGAGGCGAAATAGCTGGTACAACCGAGGAAGCCGACCCAGGAGATGAGGCCGAGGGCGGCGGCCAGTCCGCCCCAGACGGCGGAGAGGATCCCGGTCGTGATGGCGATGGCGATCAATGGGCTCATGGCATGACTCTCAGTGGTTGAATTCGGAAAAGGAGGCAGCCTACCCTTCGGCAAGGGGGCGGCAAGCAGGGGCCGGATTGTGTGTGATCTCCGTCACTCTTTTCAACTCGGGAATACGCTTGCGCTCGCGAAAAAAATTCATTGGAGGCGTCCTTGGCCTTCGACCATAGTTAGAGGCCCTGTCCTGCTCATGGAGTGAGTCTGATGGCGCCAAACGTGATAGTCCCGCTGCTGGTATTCATTCTGCTGTTCCTGGTCGGCACCATGGCCAAGGCGCTGCCGCTTTACCAGCCCATGTAAATTTGTGTGAAATAAAACTCGGCCGGGGCGGGTCTTATGGTTGTCAGCCTCATCGCCCCGGGAGTTTTCCATGTTGATCAAGCGCCGTTCCTCTCATCACCTCGCCGAACAGGATGTCACGCCGGAAGCCGTCTATCAGGATCGCCGACTCATTCTGAAAGGGCTGGGACTGAGTGCCGCCACCCTGGCGTTTCCCACCCAGGCCAGCCTGCTGGATCTCTTCTCCACCGAGGAGTCGACCCCGGCGCCTGCCACCAAACCACTCAATTACAAGGCTGCGACCCGGCAGGACGGATTGACCCTGACGCCGCTGGAGAAGGCGACCAGCCACAACAACTTCTACGAGCTCGGCACCGACAAGGGGGATCCGGCCCGCAACGCCCACTACCTCAAACCCGAGCCCTGGACGCTCAAGGTGGAGGGGGAGGTGGCCAACCCCTTTACCCTGGATGTGTGGGATCTCATCAACAAGAGCACCCTGGAGGAGCGGATCTACCGGCTGCGCTGCGTGGAGGCCTGGTCCATGGTGCTGCCCTGGAGCGGCATCCCGCTGGCGGATCTGATCCGCCGTGCCGAGCCCAACAGTCGTGCCAAGTTCGTGGCGTTCGAGACCCTCTATGATCCCGAGCAGTTGCCGGGACAGGCCTCCCGCTCCCTCGGCGGTGGCATCGATTACCCCTATGTGGAGGGTTTGCGCCTCGACGAGGCGATGCACCCGCTCGCCTTCCTGGCGATGGGGCTCTACGGCAAGACGCTGCCCGCCCAGAACGGGGCACCCATCCGGCTGGTGGTGCCCTGGAAGTACGGCTTCAAGAGCATCAAGAGCATAGTCTCCATCCGTCTGGTGGAGGAGATGCCTCCCACCACCTGGAACCTGCTGGCACCGAACGAGTATGGTTTCTATGCCAACGTCAATCCCGACGTGGATCATCCGCGCTGGAGCCAGGCGAGCGAGCGCTTCATCGGCGAGGGGGGCATCTTCGGCGCCAAGCGCCAGCCGACCCTGATGTTCAACGGCTATGGCGACGAGGTGGCCTCCCTCTATCAGGGGATGGATCTGCGCAAATGGTATTGAAACTGACGCTCTGCCCGAACGGTGTCTTGCCCCCTTCTCCCCTTGCGGGAGAAGGGTTGGGGATGAGGGGTGGGAAAAACATAACGGGAACTGCGATATGACGCCGAGACTGAAAACAGCCCATATCAACGGCTTGCGCCTGCTGGTACACCTGGCCTCGCTCGGCTTTTTGCTCTGGCTGGGCTATGCCGTGCCGGCCGGGTTGCTGGGGGGGGATCCGGTACAGGGGCTGACCCACTACCTTGGCAAGGGGGCCCTGCACCTGCTGCTGCTCACCCTGCTGGTGTCGCCGCTGGCCAAGCGCTGGCGCCAGGGTCAGCTTATCAAGCTGCGTCGCCCCCTCGGGCTCTGGTGCGCGGCCTGGGCGTTGTTGCACTTTATGGTGTGGCTGGGGCTGGATCTGCAGTTCGACTGGGGACTGATCGGCGGCGAGCTGGTGAAGCGCAGCTACATAGTGGTGGGCATGGTGGCGCTGTTGTTGCTGCTGGCGCTCAGCATCACCTCGATCCCGGCCCTGCTGCGGGCCATGGGGCCAAGCTGGCAGAAGCTGCACAACTGGATCTATGGGGTTGCCCTGCTGGTGCCGGTGCACTACTGGTGGTCGGTCAAGAGTGGCTGGCTGGAGCCCCTCATCTACCTGTTGCTGGCGGGGGGGCTGTTGTGGCCGCGGCGAGAGAAGCTGCTGCGTCCCTGGCGCCGACGTCCGCAACCGGTCGGGAGGGCGGCGCAACAGCCGTCACGCCCATAACAGAAGAGGCCTAATCGGCCTCTTTTTTGGTGATCTCTCCGCTGTAGGCATCGACCCGCAGCTGCACCCGCCTATCGTCGGCATCCAGGGTTTCCACCTCGAATTTGTCCCCTTCCAGCTCGACTTCCCGAATGTCGTGGTACCCTTGGGCCAGCAACAGCTTGACCAGGGCCGGCATGTCGAGACGCGTCTGAGCCGCCCAGCCAAGGGTGGAAAAAAGGCAGAGGATCAGCAGGATACCGCGTGGGATCATATTCATTCCGGATTCATGGCTGGCACACTATAAACGGCATTATGTTAGGTTTTGAGAGATGAATCACCCATGAATAGCGCGCTGCCCCTGCTTGGATTGCTGCTGCCGATGCTGGTCCAGGCGGCCCAGCCGAACGAGGCCTTGCTGCAACAGGCGGTCAGCGAGGGGCGGATCCGGCCTTTTCATGAGCTGATGGAGGTGGCTTCCCGCCTGCCGGTGCGCGTACTGCGCGTCGATCTGGGGGAGGAGGACGGGGTCTGGCTCTATGAACTTCGGCTCATCGACGACGAGAACAGCGTCATCAAGGTGGGCTATCGCGCCGACA
Organism: Aeromonas sp. S16(2024); assembly: GCF_041403065.1. Lineage (NCBI taxonomy): Bacteria > Pseudomonadati > Pseudomonadota > Gammaproteobacteria > Aeromonadales > Aeromonadaceae > Aeromonas > Aeromonas sp. S16(2024). The sequence continues at coordinate 156,568 of NZ_JBGLQX010000009.1, forward strand.
ACCTGGAGATGGTGTGGCTCAAGGGCCATCATCTGGAGCGCCTGTTCGAGCCTCGCCCGCCCCCGGAAGAGGAGTGATCCGCCGCATGCTCCCCGCCCTGATGGCTCGTTCCCCAATCGCCGCCGCGACAGGCGCAACTCTGCTTTGGATACCCATTTATGCGAATTCTGATAGTTGAAGATGAAAAGATCCTGGCCGGCCAGCTGGCGGAACAGCTGCGCCTGTCCGGGTTTGTGACCGACCTCTGCCACGATGGCAACGAGGCGGGTTTTCTCGGCGAGACCGAACCCTACGACGCCATCATCCTGGATCTCGGCCTGCCGGGTCGCGATGGACTGAGCGTGCTCAAGGAGTGGCGCAGCAAGGGGATAGACACACCCGTGCTGGTGCTGACCGCCCGTGGCCAGCTGCACGAGAAGATAGAAGGGCTCAACGCCGGGGCCGATGACTACCTCACCAAGCCGTTCCAGGTCGCCGAGCTGGTGGCCCGGGTGCAGGCCCTGGTGCGCCGGGCGGCGGGCAATGCCAGCTCCATCCTGGAGATTGGCGGGGTTCGGCTCGACATGGCGGCGTCTCAGGTATGGTACGAAGGCACCCCCATCAAGCTCACCGCCCACGAGTTCCGGGTGCTGGGTTACCTGATGCAGCACAGGGGTAAGGTGGTGTCGCGCAGCGAGCTGATCGACCACATCTATGCCCAGGATTTCGATCGCGACTCCAACACGGTCGAGGTGTTCATCGGCCGGATTCGCAAGAAGACCCACGCCGATCTGATCGAGACGGTGCGCGGTCTCGGCTACCGGATCAACGAGTGAGACGGATGCTGATGCCAGCACGGCAGGGGGTCGGTGAATGAGGCTGGTGCGTACCCTGCGGGGACGGTTGGTGGCCATAGCCCTGGTCTGGTGCGGGCTCTTCCTGTTCGCCACCGGCTTCAGCCTGCAGACCATGATGCGCAACTACTGGCAGGAGGCGGAAGCCGACGGCCTGAGGTTGCAGCTCTACGATCTGCTCTCCCGCCTCGAGATCCAGCCCGACGGCCTGCCCGTGGTCACCGAGCCCATGGCGGACCCCCGTTTTCGCCAGCCCTATTCTGGCTATTACTGGCAGCTTGAGCTGGGGGATGCCGTGGTCAGCCGCTCCCGCTCCCTGTGGGATGTGCACCTGAGCGCCCACGGCCTGAAGTCGGCCTTCGGGGATCCGGATCTCTTCGTCGGCAAGGGGCCCAACAAGGAGCCCTTGCTGATCATGACCCGCACAGTGCTGCTGCCGGGCTCTGACAAGGTGTTTACCCTGGTGATGGCCAAGGACAGCAGCGCCCTGACCCAGACCCTGAAGAAGACCAGGATCAGCCTCTTCCTCGGTCTCGGCTTCGCCGCCGCCGGTCTGGTGCTGGGCTTCATGTTCCAGATCGTCTACGGCCTGCGTCCGCTCCATCTGCTGCGCCGCGAGCTGGGCCGGGTCCACCAGGGCCATCAGGAGGGGTTCCGGCTGCGCTATCCGCTGGAGATCCAGCCGCTGGTGGAAGACATCAACCGCCTGCTGCACCACTACAGCGAGCTGCTGCAGCGGGCCCGCTCCCACACCGGCAACCTGGCTCATGCCCTCAAGACGCCGCTCAGCATAATGCGCAATCAGGTGGCCCAGCTGCCCCCCGAGGATCAGGCCGCCATCGGCGAGCAGCTCGACCAGATCCAGCGCCACATCGACTATCACCTCGGCAAGGCGCGGGTCACCGGCGCCGCCAAGATCCTCGGGGTCTCGACCCCGGTGCGGGCACGGGTGGAGTACATCTGCCGCGCCTTCTCCCGTCTCTACCCGGGCAAGACGGTGGACCTGCAGGTGCCGGCCAACCTGGCGGTCGGGGTGGAGGAGCAGGACTTCGACGAGATGGTGGGCAATTTGCTGGAGAACGCCTTCAAGTGGTCCGCCAGCCAGCTGCGCATCTCCAGCGCCGAGCTGGGGGGCTGGATCACCCTGCGCATCGAGGATGACGGCCCCGGCATGAGCGAGGATCAGATAGCCAAGGCGGTGCTGCGCGGGGTGCGGCTCGACGAGAAGGTGCCTGGATCCGGGCTCGGCCTCAACATAGTGTCAGACCTGGCCGAAGCCTATCGCGGCAGCCTCATCATGGGGCGGGCCGAGCTGGGCGGGCTTGCCGCCTCGCTCTCGTTGCCCAAGGTGGCCAGGGTCGACGGTTAGCGTACCTATGAGTGAGGCGGCCCTGCATGGGCCGCTCGGGCCTGTGTCGTCCTCCGAGGTAGCATGGGGGGCGCACCAGGCATAAGATAGGGTCCTTATTTCAAGCGGTAGGAAGGGTAGCAATGACTGACGATCCATGGGCGCTGTGCCATCTCGATGATTCGTTCGATGCCTCCGTGCTGGGTACCAAGGGGGCCCAGATCCAGTGGTTTGAGGACAGGGAGTCCCTGATCCAGTTCCTGCTGGAGGACTTTGTCGATCTGCTGGCCGATGTGGGCGAGCTGGATGAGGATCAGACCGAGAGCGCCCGCGAGCGCTTCACCCTGCTGGTGGAGCAGAGTCAGGACGATCGCACCCTGATGGATGCCATCAACGATCTCGCCTCCGGCCTGCGCCGCATCGCCTGGCTGGGGCCGCTCTCGGAGCTTGCCGAGATCAGCGATGACTTCGCGAGCGGCCTGCGCGCCTTCTTCTGGACCCAGTATGATGGGGACGAGGATGACCCCGAAGCCTGGGTGCCGGAAGAGCTCTGGCCCCAGCTCGTCGAGTGTGCGGAAGAGTACATGGTTGAGGGAGACTTCTGATCCACCTTGGCTGCGCTCTGGCGGCAAGGCGGGTGGAGTGTACGGAAGAGTACATGGTTGAAGGAGACTTCTGATCCACCTTGGCTGCGCTCTGGCGGCAAATCGGGTGGAGTGTACGGAAGAGTACATGATTGAGGGAGACTTCTGAGTCACATCGGAAACCACGATAAAAAACGGCGCCTTATGGCGCCGTTTTTGTTTTCACCCGGGATCAGGCGTTGGCCGGTACCTCATGGGCTGTGTTGACGAGTTCTGGCCCGCTGTATTTCTCGATCTGCAACTGGGCCATGTGACCGCAGTTGCCTTGCGCCAGGCTGGAAGAGCCCTCGTCGAAGGTGAGGCAGTTGACGTTGCCGTTCTTGCAGATGGCGCCCACCTCGCCCGGTTTGGCCGGATCGAACCAGGCTCCTTCGCAGATCCGCACCACGCCGGGGCGAATGTCTTTCGAGAGCAGCGCCCCCACCAGGATCTGGCCGCGCTCGTTGAAGGCGCGCACCAGGTCCCCGTCCTGGATGCCGCGCGTCTTGGCGTCGTCCGGGTGGATCAGTATGGCCTCCCGATCGGCGATGGCGAACTTGTCCCGCAGGGGGGTGTTGTCCAGCTGGGAGTGCAGCCGCTGGGTCGGGTGCGAAGTGTTGAGCGACAGCGGATAGCGCGCCGCCACCTCGCTCTTCACCCACTCCTTGGGCTCATACCACCTGGGGTGACCGGCGCAGTCGGCATAGTTCATGCCCGCAATGGTATTGGAGAAGATCTCTATCTTGCCGGACGGGGTGCCGAGCGGGTTGAGCAGCGGGTTCTCGCGAAAATCGGCGTGACGGATCCACTGGCGGTTCGCCTCCGGGATCGGGAAGCGGATGTAGTTGTTGGATTCCCAGAACATGCTGAACGGCGGCAGCGCGACCCGGGCACCCCGGGCCTGGGCGGCCATGCCGTCGTACATCTGCTTGAGCCACAGCATCTCGTCCTTGCCCTCGGTATAGGCCTCCTGCAGGCCCAGCTTGGCGGCGATGGCGCTGAAGATGTCGAAGTCGTTGCGGGCCTCATGCTGGGGCGGCACGCATTGGTGCATGGGGAACACATAGCGCTGGGAGTAGTCGCCCCCCATCTCCAGATCGTTGCGTTCGTAGCTGGTGGTGACCGGCAGCACTATGTCGGCGTGCTTGGCGGTGGCGGTCCAGTAGGGCTCGTGGACTATCACTGTCTGCGGCTTGCGCCACGCCTGCAGCAGGTTGTTGGTGTCCTGGTGGTGGTGGAAGGGGTTGCCCCCCGCCACGTAGACCAGCTTGATGTCCGGATAGGTCACCTTGCGGCCGTTGAAGTCGATGGTCTTGCCGGGATTGGCGAGACAGTCGGCGATGCGCGCCACCGGAATGGGGGCCGGGCTGTTCTTGGGGGCGTTGCCGGCGGAGATGCCCGCCAGAATGCCGCCCTTGGCGGTGGGGCTGCCACCGGAGGAGTAGTGATAGCTGAAGCCGTAGCCGCCCCCCGGCAGGCCGATCTGGCCCAGCATGGCCGCCAGGGTGACCAGCATCCAGTTGGGCTGCTCCCCGTGGTGCTGCCGCTGCATGCCCCAGCCGGCCATGATCATGGTGCGCTTGGCCGCCATGTCCAGAGCCAGCTGGCGAATCACCTTGGCCTCGACACCGCAGACGGTGCTCGCCCACTCGGCGCTCTTCGGCTGGCCGTCGTCCTGGCCGAGCAGGTAGGCGAGGAACTTGTCAAAGCCGACGGCGTAGCGATCGAGGAAGGCCTGATCGTGCTTCTTCTCGCTATAGAGGGTGTGGGCCACCCCCAGCATCATGGCCACGTCTGTGTAGGCGTTGGGGGCTATCCACTCGGCGTTGGCCAGCTTGGCGGTCTCGTTGTAGACGGGGTCGATGCTGATGACCCGGGTGCCTTTCTCTTTCAGCGCCTTGAAGCCTGCCTGACCCTCGTGATCCGGCATGTTCCAGCTGTTCTTCAGGGTGACCTGGGCATTGACCCCCCAGAGCACCACCAGTTCGGCGTGCTCCACCACGTTCGGCCAGGCGGTCTGCTGCTCGTACACCTCGATGGAGCCCATCACGTGGGACATGATCACCTGGGCCGCGCCTGTGGAGTAGTCCCCGGCATAGCCGGTGAAGCCCCCGGCGAGGTTCATCAGGCGGTGCAGCAGGGTGCGGCTGTTGTGGAACATGCCCACACTCTTCCAGCCGTAGGAACCGGCGTGGATCGCCTGGGGGCCTGCGTCGCGCTGGACCCGCTGGATCTCGCCGGCCACCAGTTCGATGGCCTGCTCCCAGCTCACCCGCACCCACTCGTCGGCGCCGCGCAGCTCGGGTTTGGCGCCCGGGCCGTGCTCCAGCCAGCTCTTGCGTACCATGGGGTACTTGATGCGGTTCTTGGCATGGACCTGGAACGGCGCCATATCGATGAGGTCGTTCGGCGCCGGATCATCGGCCACCGGCTGGACCCGCACCATGCGGCCATCGGCGACTATGGCCTCGAAGGCTCCCCAGTGGGCGCCGGTCAGTATGCCCTTCTGGGCGGGGACCAGGGTGGGGAACTGCTCAAGCGCGGTGCTGATGGCCTGGGCCAGGGCGTGCTTCGGGAACAGGGCGCCGAGCAGGGGCAGGGCGGCACAGGCCCCCATGCCCTTGAGCAGGCTGCGGCGGGACAGATTGGTCTGTTGATCATTGAAAAAAGTCATATCGAATTCCTCTGTTCCAGCTTTAGTATGCCGCGCTCATGTCACTGGCGTGTTTCTGCACGTATTGGGTCAGCATGCGAGCCTGCTCCGGGGTGAGGGAGGTGCGGGATTCCATGCCCTTGATGACGCCTATCCACTGGTTGGCATTGAAGTGATCCAGCGCGGTCAGACCGTGGCAGCCGGTACAGTTGTTGGACATCAGGGTGGAGGCGTATTGCCACAGCTTGCCCTGATCGCCGATGAGCTGGGCCTGATCCACCCAGGCGGTCAGCTTGACCTGATGCCAGGTGAGGTTGGTGGTGCTGTCGGTCTCGCTCTGGCCGGTGACCAGCGCCTGCTTGGCGGCATCGCCGACCAGCACGCTCAGGATGCGTTTGCCGGGGGCGGCGTAGAACACCTCGCTCACCCCGTCCTGTTGCCAGCCCTCGATCTGCACCTGAGCGCGGCCGTTGTCGTTGGCCAGGATCTCGACCCGGGTCGACGGCATCAGGGTGCCCTCGTCCGTGGTGGCCTTGGCATCGAGGAACAGGGGCGTGGTGGCGATGGCGTAACGGGTAGTGACGCTGGCGGGGGTCTGGGCAGCGGCGGTAGCCAGTTCACTTGCGCCGGCGGCGGCCAGGCCGCTCATGTCAGGCATGATGTGGGCGACGCCGCGGTGACAGTCGATGCAGGTTTGCCCTTCCTTGATGGCGACCGGGTGCTCGGCGCGGGCGTTGGGGCGCTGGGCCAGAATGTCCATGGCGGCGTAGCTGTGGCAGCTGCGGCAGGTGGCGGAGTCGTTGGCTTTGAGCTGATCCCAGACCGTCTGGGCCATGCGCAGCTTGTGGGCTTCGTATTTCTCAGGAGTATCGAGGGTGCCGATCGCCTCGTGATAGATATCCTTCACGGCGCGGATCTTGGTCCACAGGTAGGAGGCGGGCTCATTGGGAATGTGGCAGTCGGCGCACTCGGCACGGATCCCCTTCACGTTCTGGAAGTGGACGCTGCCCTGATACTCGGCGAGCGGTGTCTGCATCGAGTGGCAGGAGACGCAGAATTCGGTGGAGCTGGTCTTGTGCAGCACTGTGACTGTCACTCCCAGTGCCGCGACGCCCAGCAGGGCTCCGAGCAGCAGGAGCCAGAACCAGGTCTTTCTCAACATTTTTCCAAGCATGGCGGCGTTTTCCTACGATCAAATATTACCAATATGGTAGTAGCTAGAGAGAGATAGGGGATTGACCTCTATCATAATTTTTATTTTGTATTGTCATATTAAATGCATTTATTATTTTGTAATTTGTCATTTAACTGAATTTAATTTAACTCTCTCCCTTTCCTTACCTGGTTCGTGTTCGTTCGAGTCAGGTTTCATCATCTGGCCCTCATGAGCATCCTGAAGGGTAGCTGCATCCTTGCCCCCGGGTCATGGCGCTGACCGATCGCGTGGTCGCGATCACCAAACCCGCTGGTGGCCAGGCTTGGGCTTTGCAAAAGGCTCGGTATATACTGTTCGCATATACAGTATTCAGGTGTGTTAACCATGCGACTCTTTATCGCCGAGAAGCCCAGTCTGGGCCGCGCCATTGCCGATGTGTTGCCCAAGCCCCACAAGAAGGGGGAGGGCTTCATCGAGACGGCGCAGGGGGACGTGGTGACCTGGTGTATCGGCCACCTGCTGGAGCAGGCCGAGCCCGATGCCTACGACGCCGCCTTCAAGCAGTGGCGCATGGAGCAGCTGCCCATCATCCCCGCCCAGTGGCAGCTGGTGGCCAAGCCCAAGACCAAATCCCAGTTGGCCGTGATCAAGCGGCTCATCAAGCAGGCCGACTGCGTGGTCAATGCCGGTGACCCGGACAGGGAAGGGCAACTGCTGGTGGACGAGGTGATCGACTTCCTCGGCTACCCCAAACTCAAGCCGGTGCAGCGCTGCCTCATCAGCGATCTCAACCCCCCTGCGGTGCGCCGCGCCCTCGACAAGCTGCGAGACAACAAGGAGTTCGTGCCGCTGGCGGTCTCGGCGCTGGCGCGCAGTCGCGCGGACTGGCTCTATGGCATCAATATGACCCGCGCCTATACCCTACTCGGGCGCAAGGCCGGCTGCAGCGAGCTGCTCTCGGTCGGCCGGGTGCAGACGCCGCTGCTGGGGCTGGTGGTGCGACGGGATCTCGAGATAGACGCCTTCGTGCCCAAGCCCTTCTACGAGGTACTGGCCCATGTGGTGACGGACAGCAACGAAGAGTTCAGCGCCAAGTGGCTGCCCTCCGAGGCCTGTGCGCCCTGGCAGGACGAGGAGGGGCGGGTGCTCAACCGGGCGCTGGCCGCCAAGGTGGTGGAGCGCATTGAGGGCCAGCCTGCCCGGGTGGAGGAGGTGGAAGAGCAGGCCCGGAAACAGGCGGCGCCACTGCCTTACAACCTCTCCAGCCTGCAGATCGATGCCGCCAAGCGGTTCGGCATGGATGCCAAGCGGGTGCTGGATGTCTGTCAGAGCCTCTACGAGCGCCACAAGCTCATCACCTACCCCAGATCCGACAGCCGTTATCTGCCGAGCGATCACTTCAATCGGGCGCCCCAGGTGAGGGAGGCCATCGCCGCCACCGCGCCAGCGCTGGCCAGGGCTGTGGCTGAGGCAGACGGCAAGATCCGCAGCAAGGCGTGGAATGACGGCAAGGTGGATGCCCATCACGCCATCATCCCCACCGAGAAGCATGGCAACCTGGCTAGCCTCTCCGCCGATGAGGGCAAGCTCTATGGCCTGATCGCCCGTCAGTACCTGCTGCAGTTCTACCCCCCGTTCGAGTACAACGACAGCCGGGTGTTGCTGCGCATCGCCGGTGGCCTGTTCCAGGCCAAGGCGCGGCGCATCCTCAAGGCGGGCTGGAAGGCGCTGCTCGGGGTTGAAGAGGACGATGAGGAGGAGGCCGGCACCCTGCCTGCGCTGCGAGAAGGGGAGCAACTGCAGTGCGAGCGGGGCGAGCTGCTGGAGAAGATGACCCAGGCGCCCAAGGCATTCACCGACGCCACCCTGCTGGCCGCCATGACAGGCATAGCCCGCCATGTGCAGGATCCCGAGATCCGCAAGATCCTGCGTGAAACGGACGGTCTGGGCACCGAGGCGACCCGGGCCGGTATCATAGATCTGCTGTTCAAGCGGCGCTTCCTGGTGCGACTGGGCAAGAGCATCAAGGCGACCCCGACCGGACGGGCCCTGATCCAGGCCTTGCCTGCCACCGCCACCACGCCGGATATGACAGCCTTGTGGGAGCAGAGCCTGGGCCAGATTGCCGAGCGGCACGCTAGTTACCAGCAATTTATGGGGCCGCTGACGGATCAGTTGAATGCCTTGATCGAGGGGGCCAGGCAGGATTCGGGGGCCAGCTTCAGCGCCCTGCCCAAGGAGGCGGCGGGGGCCAGCAAGCGGCGTTTCACCCGTCGCAAGAGCTCGGCAGCCAGTGGTGCCGGTGCACAGCCCCGCAAGGGGGCGGGCAGGCGTCCGGCCAGAAGCAAGGCGGCGTGATCGGCCCGGGGTCATGACGGCGACTTGAGGCGTAAAAGAGAGAGGGGCCCTGGGCCCCTCTCTCTTTATCTGGCGGCCGATCAGCCGGTATAGACGCCCTCTTCCGGGTAGCGGATCCGCGTCTCGCTCGGTCTGGCCAGCATCAGCGCCAGGGTCAGCGGCCCGAGACGGCCGCAGATCATCACCAGCACCAGGATGAGCTTGCCCGGCTCGCTCAGGGAGGCGGTGATGCCGGTCGAGAGGCCGACGGTGGCAAAGGCCGAGACGGTCTCGAACATGATCTTGTCGAAGGGCTGTGACTCCGTGAGCATCAACAGGAACATGGCCAGCATCAACACCATGGTACTGACGATGATGATGGCGAGCGATCGGGTCACTATCTGGGGTGACAGGGTACGGCCGAACGCGGTGACATGGGGTCGCTTGGTCAGAAAAGCCCGGGTGGCCAGCAACACCACGGCGAAGGTGGTGACCTTGATGCCGCCCCCCGTCGAGGTGGTGCCGGCACCGATGAACATCAACATCATCATGAACAGCAGGGAGGCGGGCACCATCAGGCCTATGTCCACAGTGTTGAAGCCGGCCGTGCGCGCCGTGGCCGACTGGAAAAAGGCCGCCAGCAGCTGGCCGCCAGGCCCGGCGTTGCCGAGCGTGGCGGGATTGTTGTGCTCCAGCAGCCAGAACATCAGGGTGCCCAGCAGCAGCAGCCCCGGAGTCATCAGCAGCATCAGCTTGCTGTGCAGCTTGAGCTTGCGCCAGCGACGGTTGCGCACCAGATCGACGATGACGGTAAACCCTATCCCGCCGAGGATGAGCAGGGCCGGTATGGTCAGGCTGATGATGGGGTCATCCCTGTAGTCGATGAGGTTGTTGGCAAAGAGCGAGAAGCCGGCGTTGTTGAAGGCGGAGACCGCATGGAAGAAGCTGACGTAGAGACCATGGCCCCAGCCCATCTCCGGCACCCAGCGAATGGCCATGATGGCGGTGCCGATCAGCTGGGCTATCAGGGCGAACAGCACTATGCGCTTCACCAGCTGGATGATGTTGACCGATCCCTCCTGGCCCAGCGCCTCCTTCGCCAGTATCTGCTGGCGCAGGCCGACCCGCTTGCTGAACATGGTGATCAGCAGCAGTGTCATGGTCATCTGACCGAGACCCCCTATCTCCATCAGCATCAGCAGGATGAGCTGTCCTTGCAGGGTAAAGGCGGTGCCTGTATCCACCACCCCGAGCCCGGTCACGCTGATGGCCGAGGTCGCGGTGAACAGGGCGTTGACGAAGGTGACCTCACCATTGTGGCTCGAGGGTTGTACCAGAAAGATGGTGCCGATCAGCAGGATGACCAGAAAGCTGCCGAGGATCAGCCTGGCTTCGCTCCAGCGGGACTCGTTATCCCGATAGAGGGCGAAGGCGTAGTTGCTGCGCCAGTTGATCATAGGGTGTCGAGCCAGTGATCGATGGCATGCTTGTTGCCGGCCAGGATCAGAATGTCACCGAGCTGCAACTCCATCTTGCCGGTCAGCACGTTGTGCAGCACTTCGCCGCGCTTGATGGCCAGCAACTGGAAGTCGTTCTGTTGCAGCAGATTCAGGTCGGCCAGGGTACGGCCGTTCTGTTGCAGACCGATCACGAATTCGGTCAGCACCATCTCGTGCCCCAGCTCCAGGTAGTCGAACAGGCGGTTGTCCAGCATGCTCTGGGCGACCCGGCGGCCCATGTCCCACTCCGGGTTGATCACCTTGTCGGCGCCCACCTTCTGCAGGATCTTGGCGTGGAACTTGTCGCGGGCCTTGACCCACACCTTCTTCACTCCCGCCTCTTTCAGCACCAGCGTGGTGAGAATGCTGGTCTCCAGGTTGTCGCCGATGGCCACGAAGACGATGTCGAAGTTGGCCAGTCCCAGCTCGGCGACCGTGGCCTCATCGGTGGCATCGGCGACGATGACATGATTGCACAGGGTCGCGATCTGACGGGTCTTGCTCTCGTCGATATCGATGGCCAGCACCTCGGCATTCTGCAACTGCAGCTCTTCACACAGTGCGCTGCCGAACAGACCGAGGCCGATGACGGCGAATTGATTGTTCATTCATGCTTCCTCAACGGTTTGAGGGGTTACTCTACTCCAGCGGTTTGAGTCCGAAAAGTGTCCGGGTTTTTCGTCCCGGGGGATCTGGGGTAAACTGCGCCCTTGTCCTTGTCGGAACACGCAGATGAAACTCACTCCCCATGCCCCCTTGTCGGCCCTCAATACCCTGGGTCTGGAAGCACACTGCCTCTGGCTGGCCGAAGTGGCCGAGCTGGATGATCTTTGCCAGTTGCGGGGCGATCCGGAGCTGAGTGCACTGCCGCGCCTGGTGCTGGGTGGTGGGAGCAACATCCTGTTTTGCAATGATTTTTCCGGTCTGGTCGTGCTCAATCGGATGAAGGGCATAGCGCTGCAGGATGACGGCAGCCACTGGCTGCTGCACGTGGCGGCGGGGGAGGAGTGGCATCAGCTGGTGTGCCATGCCCTGCAACAGGGCTGGCATGGACTGGAGAACCTGGCGCTGATCCCGGGCACGGTCGGTGCGGCCCCGGTGCAGAACATAGGCGCCTACGGGGTCGAACTGGCCCAATTCTGTGCCTATGTGGAGGCATTCAACTGGCAGAGCGGCGAGGTGGAGCGGATCGCGGCGGCCGACTGTCAGTTCGGTTATCGCGACAGCATCTTCAAGCACGATTATCAGGACTCCCACTTCATCACCGCCGTCGGCTTGCGTCTGCCCAAGTCCTGGACGCCAGTGCTGGGTTACGGTCCGTTGGCTGCGCTCGGAGACGCGCCCACCGCGCAGGCCATCTTCGATACCGTCTGCGCCACCCGCATGGCCAAGTTGCCGGATCCTGCCGTGCTCGGCAACGCGGGCAGCTTCTTCAAGAACCCAGTGGTGCCGACCTCGTTGGCGGATGCACTCAAGGGGCAATACCCACAGATGCCCTGCTACCCGGCCGGGGAGGGGCAGTCCAAGCTGGCGGCGGGCTGGCTCATCGATCAGTGCGGGCTCAAGGGCTTTGCCATCGGCCGCGCCGCTGTCCACCAGGAGCAGGCGCTGGTACTGGTCAACCTCGGGGGGGCCAGTGCCATGGAGCTCATCGCCCTGGCGGCCCACGTGCGTGACAGCGTGGAGCACAAGTTCGGTGTGGTGCTGGAGCACGAGGTGCGCTTCATGGGGCTCACCGGCGAGACCTGGCTGGACGAGGTGCTGGCATGACCCTCACCCCCGTCAGGCAGACCCTGATCACCCTGCTCAGCGATGGCCAGTTTCACTCCGGCGAACAGCTGGGGGAGCAGCTCGGCATCAGCCGTGCGGCGGTGAGCAAGCACATGGCCGCCCTCAAGGAGCTGGGGCTGGATCTGTTCAGCCTGACCGGCAAGGGCTACCGCCTGGCGGTCCCCATGGCACTCTATGACGAGGCGCAGTTGCAGGCCCTGGCCCCCATGGCGCCGGTACACTGCTTCTCGGTGATCGACTCCACCAACCAGTATCTGTTTGAACGGGTCAACCAGCTGAGCTCCGGTGAGAGTTGCCTGGCCGAGTGCCAGACCGCCGGTCGGGGACGTCGCGGCAAGCCCTGGGTATCTCCCTTTGGCTGCCAGCTGATCCTGAGCATGTACTGGCGACTCGAGCAGGGCATGGCAGCCGCCATGGGGCTGAGCCTGGCGGTGGGGGTGGCCGTGGTGGAGGCGCTGGAATCCCTCGGTTACCCCGGGGTAGAGCTCAAGTGGCCGAACGACCTCTATTACCAGGGTCGCAAGCTGGCGGGCATCCTGGTGGAGATGAGCGGCAGTGCCGGCGCCAGCTGCCATCTGGTGATCGGCATCGGCCTCAATCTGGCGATGCCGATCCAGCAGGGGGAGAAGATCGATCAGGCCTGGTCAGAGCTGCGCCAGGTTCAGCCCGAACTGGTGGATCGCAACCAGCTGGCGGCCTGCGTACTCCTGCATCTGCAAGCGGCCATGCAGACCTTCGAGCAGAGCGGTCTGGCGAGCTTCGTCGAGAGCTGGAACCGGCTCGACTACTTTGCCGGCCAGCCGGTGAAGCTGCTGATGGGGGAGCAGGTGATCCGCGGCATCGCCCGGGGCATCGACGATCGCGGTGCCCTGCGCCTTGAGACGGACGAGGGGATCAAGCTCTATCTGGGGGGGGAGATCTCCCTGCGCCGGGGCGACTGAGCGAGACCGGCTCATGAGAATCCAATAGAAGAGGGGGCCTGCGGGCCCCCTCTTCGTTATCCGGCGACCCGCTATGGTCACTTGCGCAGCTTGATCTGCTCGATGGCGTGCTCTTGTCCCTTGGTCAGGATCAGGTTGGCCCGCTCCCGGGTCGGCAAGATGTTCTCTTGCAGATTCAGATAGTTGATGTCTTGCCATATGTTGCTGGCAATCTCGGTCGCCTCGCTTTCCGCCAGCTTTGCATAGTTGTGGAAGTAGGAGTCCGGATCCGAGAAGGCACCGCTGCGGAACTTGAGGAAGCGGTCTATGTACCAGGCGCGCAGCAGCTCGGCGTCGGCGTCCACATAGATGGAGAAGTCGACAAAATCCGACACGAAGACTCTGTGGGGTTCCTGGGGGTAATCCATGCCGCTCTGCAGCACGTTGAGCCCCTCCAGGATCAGGATGTCCGGCTGCTCCACCACCTTCTTCTCATCGGGCAGGATGTCGTAGATGAGGTGAGAATAGACGGGAGCCTCGACCTTCTCGTGACCCGCACGTATGTTGGCGACAAACTCCACCAGATGACGGATGTCGTAGGATTCCGGAAAACCCTTGCGGCGCATCAGCCCACGCGCTTCCAGCTCCTTGTTGGGATAAAGGAAGCCATCCGTGGTGACCAGTTCCACCCGCGGATGCTCGGGCCAGCGCTCCAGCAATGCTTGCAGGATGCGGGCCGTGGTGCTCTTTCCCCCCGCCACGCTGCCGGCGATGCTGATGATGTAGGTGCCCTTGGCGCGGGACTGGCCGAGAAACTGCTCCAGTACCCGGCTGCGGCGTTGCTTGGCCTTGACGTAGAGGTTGAGCAGGCGGGAAAGGGGCAGATAGATCTCTTCCACCTCACGCAACGACACCTTTTCGTTGATGCCGCGCAGGGTGTGCAGGTCCGTCTCTGTCAGGGTCAGGGGGACCGCATCGCGCAATAACGCCCATTGTTCGCGGGTGAATTGCAAATAGGGGTTATGCTCTGTCGTCATGGTGTCATCACTGTTTCTTGGGCAGGGCGACCATACACCAAGGGATCGGGAGCGACAAGGGACGCGTCCGGTTGGGACTGAGGAGGAGCGTTTTTTTGCATAGATCCCGGCAATAATGCACATTTTGCAGGGCGCAATGGTTGCATCCCCAAAATCCTTACCATAAAATGCGCGACGCTTGGATGTCTGTCGTCTATTTGCCCAGCAAAAGCGACAAAAACAACGGGTGCAAGCAGAATTACCGTTGTGGCATTCGTGCAATCGGAGGGGTTCCCGAGCGGCCAAAGGGATCAGACTGTAAATCTGACGGCTCTGCCTTCGAAGGTTCGAATCCTTCTCCCTCCACCATATTTCTCTGCGGTTTGAGTTCTTTGGGTTAGAGAAATGCGGGCATCGTATAATGGCTATTACCTCAGCCTTCCAAGCTGATGATGCGGGTTCGATTCCCGCTGCCCGCTCCAAGATGCTGATATGGCTCAGGTAATTCTGAAAGCCACACCCTAGGGTGAGTTCGGCAATCGAACCTGCCTGTCAGCACCATCCTCTCTGTCCCCCTGATTCAAATCCATCATATAAACTGTTCTGTGGTTAGCTTGCCACCGCGTACTCAGCGTTAGTTTAGAGGGACGATCATGTCTAAAGAAAAATTTGAGCGTAATAAACCGCACGTTAACGTGGGTACCATCGGCCACGTTGACCACGGTAAAACCACCCTGACCGCCGCCATCACCAACGTGCTGGCCAAGCACTTCGGTGGTAAAGCTTTCGCCTTCGACCAGATCGACAAGGCA